>NZ_BAABDS010000040.1:0-89843 GCF_039539745.1 Oceanisphaera sediminis | reverse complement strand
ATTCCATAATCTGGCCCACCATATTTCTGTATATAAATACAGTGTAGACACAGTTAACTCATACATAGCCAAACAGATTAAATAACTGATCTATTTGCTTGCTCTGCAAAGGTCGGACAAAGGGCCAGCTCCGCCGACACGCCGTGAACCCATCCATGGGGGCTCCACCGCGCCATCCCTGGCGCGGAGGGTCGGCGGAGCAGATCCCTTTATCCTCCCTGATGCCAGGGAGTTGCCTCTGATCTCGGGGTTAAAATGATCAGATGTTTATTCAAACTGGTATCACCTCACCTTTCACTACCTGTAAATCTCAGCAACCGAAGGGCGTTGAGGGTCACCAGCGCGGTGGCGCCGGTGTCGGCCAGTACCGCCAGCCACAGGCCGGTGATGCCGAGGATACTGGTGACCAGAAACACCGCCTTCAGTCCCAGCGCCAGGGCGATGTTCTGGCGAATGATGCGATGGGTGGCGCGCGACAGGCTCACCGCCTCGGCCAAGCCGGTAAGCCGGCTGTGGGTGAGGGCGGCATCGGCGCTGTCCAGCGCCACGTCGGTACCCTGACCCATGGCAATGCCGACGCTGGCCTGCTTGAGTGCCGGCGCGTCGTTGATGCCGTCACCCACCATGGCCAACTGGCGGGAGCGACCGAGATTTACCAGTTGCTCCAGTTTGTGTTGCGGTGTGAGTTCGGCCAGGTAATCGATACCCAGCTCGGCGGCGATGGGGGCGGCAGCGGCCCGGTGATCACCGGTCAGCATCAGGCAGCGGATGTTCAGCGCTCGCAGGGCGGCGATGCCGGTCTTGGCATCCTCGCGCAGCGGATCACTCAGGGCGAACAGGGCGGCAATTTGTTTGCCGACTACCAATACCACCAGGGTATGAGCCTCGGTCCGCAGCCGGTCGATATGTGTTTGCTGATCGGCGGTGAGTATTCCGGTCGACAGGTGCGCCGGGGTGCAGATCAGCAATGGCTGCCCCTGCCACTCGCTTTCGATGCCGGCGCCGGGCAGGGTGCGGCGATAAGGCAGAGTTTCAGGCGCTATGCCTTCTGCCTCGGCGGCGGCCACCAGCGCCTTGGCCAGCGGATGATGCGAGCCGGCCTCCAGCCCGGCAGCCAGTGTCAGTATCTGCTTCCGTTCGAAGGGCGAATAGATGATTAGCTGTTGCAGCTGCGGTTCCCCCTTGGTCAGGGTGCCGGTCTTGTCGAAGGCCATGGTGTCTATTTTGCCCAGCTGTTCGAGGGCGGCGCCGCCCTTGATCAGAATGCCTATTCGGCTGGCGCTGGCCAGGGCTGAGGTCACCGCCGCCGGGGTGCTGATCACCAGAGCGCAGGGGCAACCGATCAGTAACAGCACCAACCCCCGGTAAATCCAGGTTTCCCAGTCGGCGGCCATCAGCAGCGGCGGCGCCAGCGCGACCAGGGCTGCCGCCAGTATCATCAGCGGGGTGTACCAGCGGCTGAAGCGTTCGATAAAACGGGCGATGGGCGCCCGGTTGGACTCGGCCTGTTCCATCAGGTGCAGGATGCGGTCTATGGTGTTGTTGCCCGGGGCCGAGGTGACTTTTACGCGGGCCGCTACGTCGACCAGCAGGCTGCCGGCGGCCAGTCGCTCGCCTTTGCTCCGGTCAACTGGTACCGATTCGCCGGTGACGGCGCTTTCATCAAATGCCGCCAGCTCGCTCAGCAGTACGCCGTCCACCGGCAGTCGGCCACCGGGGTGTACCTCTATTTCATCGTCCGGCCGCAGGCGGGCTACGGCCACTTCCTCCAGGCCGTTGGCACTAACCCGTAGTGCCTGATCGGGAACCAGCGCCATCAGCGCCTTTACGCCCCGGCGGGCTTTATTGGCGGCCAGGCTTTCCAGCTTTTCTCCCACCAGGAACAGCAGCAGCACCATGGCGGCTTCGGCGGTTTCGCCGAGCAGCAGGGCACCTAAGGCGGCGACCGTCATCAGGGTTTCGATGGAAAAGGGCGAGCCGCTGCGCGCCAGTTGCAGCGCCTTGCGACCGATGGGCCACAGACCCCAGAGGGTGGCCAGGGTAAACAGCGGCTGGGCCGCGCCGGGGACAAACAGGCTGGCGGCAGCGGCGGCCAGCATCAGGGCCAGCAGGGTCAGTATCGATGCGTACTGCTGCCACCAGGGAGCCGGGGTCTGCTCGGTGTCTTGCCCGGCCGAATGTTCGTCAAGGGGCGTAAAACCGGCGGCACGGATGCTCTGCTCTACGGTATGGGTGGTGGTTTTGGGGGTCAGTATTACCTGCAATCGCTCGGTGGCAAAGCGCACCTCGGCACTCAGCACGCCGGGCAGACGGCGCACCGCGGTTTCGATCTTGCCCGCGCAACCGGGGCAGTCCATGCCGCCGATGCGCCAGTAATGAGTCTGGCCTGGGTCGTCATCACCGTCGGGGCTGTTATCGTTGGTCGTCAACCGGGTGACGCCTGCCGTAGCGGGCTGTTCGGCGCCGGGCTCGGCACGGGGTGCACACCGGTGATCATGCTGGTGTGCTTTATGTTCGCTTGTTGAACGGTTGTGATGGCAGCGCTGTCCCATGAGGCACTCCTTGTCTGAACGGATTGTTCGGAGTTTAAACCCTGGATGTATCTCCAGAGTCAAGGGGCGGTAGCGCTTGCCGGGCGTAGTCGATCAGGCGATGAGACAAGTCTTTGTGAATGCCTCGTTCCAGTAACCAGCGATGCCAGTACAGCGACTCGGTCAGCCTTCCCTGCGGATACAGCTCGATCAGTCGGCCGCTCATCAGGTCTTCTTCGATCATCAGCCGGGGGATAAGGCAATAGGCCGCCCCGGAGCGAGCGATGGCGACGAAGGCTTCGGCAGAGCGTACTGCATGGCAGGGATAGTCCCCGGGTGGCAGTCCGAAATGTTGTTCTATATAGCGGGCGTGCATGTCGTCGCGCTGGTCGAACGCGACCGCCGGTGCCTGCTGCAGGGCGGTCAGGTTCAGACCTTCGGTAAAGTAACGCTGCCGAAATGCCGGAGTGGCCACCAGTAGGTAGTCCATTTTGCCGAGGGCGTCGCAGCGACAGCCAGGCGGCGGCTCGCCATGCAGGCTGATGGCCCCGAAGGCCTCACCGCGCTTCAGTCGCTCCAGGCTTCGGGATTCATCCTCGATCAGCAGATTGAGCTCTATCGGGTGGCTGTGCAGCAGAGGCGTGAGCGCCGGGATCAGCCAGGTGGCCAGGCTGTCGGCGTTGGTGACGATGGTGACGGTGAGCGGTTTTTGCGGCGCGTCCGGCAACAGATCGGCCATGACGGCACTTTCCAGCTGGCTGACCTGACGATAATGGGCCAGCAGCCGTCGGCCCGCCTCGGTGGGCTGGGGTGGCTGGCCGCGCACCAGCAACGGCTGGGCCAGTCGCAATTCCAGCTGCTTGATGCGTTGCGACACCGCCGACTGGGTCAGGTGCAGCAGCCGGGCGGCCCGCTCGAAGCTTTGCTCGCCGACCACCTTGTCCAGGGCGGCCAGCAGCTTGTAGTCCAGTTCGCTCATACAGGCTCCTGCCATTAATTATTCTTATGATGATGAAATTTTATTAGTTTTACTTAACTCTAACCACTCTTTAGTCTGGTCGCCATTCGAGTCAACAAGGCGAGCATACGGAATGATGTACTGGTTACCCTGGGTGCAGGGATTTACGTTGGGGGCGGGGCTGATTATTCCCATCGGGGCGCAGAACGCCTTCGTGCTCAATCAGGGCATACGGCGGCAATATCATCTGCTGGTGGCGGCCATCTGCAGCCTGTTCGATGTGCTGTTGATCAGCCTGGGCGTGTTCGGTGGTGGCGCGGCGCTGCAGTCCCATGGCGTGCTGTACTGGGGCATCAGCCTGGCGGGCATGGCGTTCTTGCTGCTGTACGGTGCGCACTGCTGGCGCCGGGTGTTCCAGCAGGGGCAGGCGGTGGCATTGAACGGGCGTGAACGGGGGCTGAAGGCGGTGATCATCGGGGTGCTGGCGGTGACCCTGCTCAACCCGCAGGTGTATATCGAGACCGTGATGATACTGGGCTCGGTGGGCGGTGGCTTCGCCGAGCAGGACAAGTGGGCCTTCGCTCTCGGTTGTTTCAGTGCGTCATTGATCTGGTTCTTTACCCTGGCGCTGGCGGCGGCGCGCATGAGCCACTGGCTCAACAAGCCGCTGGTGCAGAAGGGAATGGATGCCATCATCGGTACTTTGATGTGGCTGCTGGCGGCCAAGCTGGCGCTGGGATTGGTGGGCTAAGCGGCGAGGTCCTGAACGTCGGCGCATCAGATTAAAAACTGGCCCCGCCGAACCTGGTTCGACGGGGCCAGTGTTATTTACAGCGGCTTATTGGAAACCGGTTTTTCTTTCCGGATCAGGCCTTCAGCGCCTGCTCCAGATCGGCAAGGATGTCGTCGCTGTGCTCTATGCCGATGGACAAACGAATCATCTCCGGCTTCACGCCCGCCTGAGCCTGCTCGGCTTCGCTCATCTGGCGGTGGGTGGTGGAGGCCGGGTGACAGGCCAGTGACTTGGCGTCACCGATGTTGACCAGCCGCTTGATGAGCGTGAGCGCATCGTAGAAACGCACGCCGGCTTCATAGCCGTCCTTGAGCCCGAACGACAGAATGGCCGAGGGTTTGCCTTTCATGAAACGCTGGGCGCGTTCGAAATCCGGGTGATCCGGCAGACCGGCGTAGTTGACCCAGGCCACCAGCGGGTGATCTTTCAGGAAGTTGGCCACCTTGAAGGTGTTGTCGACGTGGCGCTCCATGCGCAGCGGCAGGGTTTCCAGCCCCTGCAGCAGCAGGAAGGCGTTGAGCGGCGCCAGGGCGCTGCCGGTGTTGCGCAACGGCACGGTGCGGGCGCGGGCGATAAAGGCGGCGGGGCCGAAGGCCTCGTTATACACCACACCGTGGTAGGCCGGCTCCGGGTTGTTGAACTGGGGGAAACGGTCTTTGTGCTCGGCCCAGGGAAAGCTGCCGCTGTCGACGATGATGCCGCCGAGCGAGTTACCGTGACCGCCGATGTATTTGGTGAGCGAGTGCACTACGATGTCGGCACCGAAGTCGATGGGCTTGCACAGCAGCGGCGTGGCGACCGTGTTGTCGACCACCAGCGGCACGCCATGGGCATGAGCCACGTCGGCCAGCCCCTGAATATCGGCCACGTTGCCCGCCGGGTTACCGATGCTTTCGCAGAATACCGCCTTGGTGTTGGCGTCGATCAGTCTGCCGATGGCGTCCGGGCTGGCGTCTTCGGCAAAACGGACCTCAATACCCAGGCTCGGCAGCATGTGGGCGAACAGGGTGTAGGTGCCGCCGTACAGCTGCGGCGTGGTGATGATGTTGTCGCCATTCTGGGCCAGGGTCAGAATGGCGTAATGAATGGCGGCGCTGCCGGCCGATACCACCAGACCGGCAATGCCCCCTTCCAGCGCGGCTACCCGCTGTTCCAGCACGTCGTTGGTCGGGTTCATGATGCGGGTGTAGATATTGCCCGGCACTTCCAGGTTGAACAGATCGGCGCCGTGCTGGGCGCTGTCAAACTCGTAGGCCACGGTCTGATAGATAGGCACGGCCACGGACTTGGTGGTGGGGTCCGTGGTATAGCCGTGATGGACCGCCAGGGTTTCGTCTTTCATCGAAAACTTTCCTTGTAATGAGGGAGGCCGTCCAATGTAGAAACTTTCATCCTGGCTGTAAAGCGGCGTCAGTGCGGTAACCGCACCTGCACCAGCAAGCCGCCCTGGGAATGGTTGTCCAGGGTCAGCTCGCCACCGTGCTGATGAATGAGGGTGCGGGCAATGGCCAGCCCCAGACCTATGCTGCCGTCGGTCAGATCGCGGGCCGAATCGAGCCGGGTAAAGGGTTTGAATACTTCTTCCAGCTGATCCGGCGGTATGCCGGGGCCAAAGTCACGGATCAGTATTCGTATCTGGCCCGGTTCGTCGAGCAGCCTGACTTTCACCTTGTCACCGTATTTGACGCCGTTTTCCAGCAGGTTCTGCAGGGCGCGGCGCAAGGCGGTGGGTCGACCCCGGTAGAGAATGGCGTCTCTTTCTTCCAGGCTGACATCGTGGCCGTTGTCCTGTAAATCGTCGCACAGGCTCTGCACCAGGCTGGACAGATCCAGACTTCGTACCGGCTCGGCCATGCCGTCTTCCCGGGCAAATTGCAGGGTGGCGCTCAGCATCTGCTCCATGCGTTTCAGCCCCTGCTGTATTTTCTGTTTGTCTTCGCCGTCGGGCAGAAATTCGCAACGCAATTGCAGGGTGGTGATGGGGGTGCGCAGATCGTGCGAAATGGCGGCCAGCATGCGGGTGCGATCGGACACGAAACGATCGAGCCGGTCCTGCATGCGGTTGAAGGCAGACAGGGTTTCACGAATTTCACTGGGGCCGCTTTCTTTGAGCGGCTCGGCGCTGTCACCGCGACCCAGCCGCTCGGCCTGACGGGCCAGCTCTTTCAACGGCCGGGTGGTCCGTTGCAGCAGCCAGATCATCAACCCGGCCAGCAGGGCGGCGAGCAGAATAAAGGACAGGGTAGCCTTGATGGACCAGCCGGGTACTTCCCTGTCGGTCAAGGAGGTAAAGCTCAGCCAGCGGCCGTCAGCGAGTTCGATGGCCCCGCGCAGACGAATATCGGCGCGCCGTGGCGGATGACGATGCCGATGATGATCCGGCGGTGACCAGTCGGTCAGACCATGGCGGGATTCGGCGCTGATATAAATGTTGAGCCGAGCGGGGTAGCTGAGCTTGCTTCGCACGATGCGCTCGAAGTTGCTGCTGCGCTCGTCGGGCAGGAGGGCCTCGTCATTCAGCTGCAGGCGCAGGGTTTCGCTGCGGCTGGCGCGCAGAATTTCGGCGTGCAGGGCGGGGGGCGACTGATTGAGCAGGCTGGTCACGGCAATCAGCCGTTGCAGGGTAAAGCGGCTGTTGACCAGGCCCAGGGTTGCCTCGCGCTCCAGGCGGTAGATTTGCACCCCGGCCAGCTGGATCAGCAGCAGGGCGAACAGCGCAACCAGAATGATCTGGCCGGTCAGGCTGCCCAGCCAGTAGCGGCAGCGTTCAATCTTCATGATGTACCTCGGTGGCCAGCATGTAGCCGCCGCCCCAGATGGTTTTGATCAGAGTGGGGTGACGGGAGTCCGGCTCCAGCTTGCGGCGCAACCGGCTGACCAGGGTATCGATGGCGCGATCGAAAGCCTGGGCCTCCCGTCCACGGGCCAGATCCAGCAGTTGATCCCGGCTCAAGACCCGATTGGGGTGCCGGGTGAACACCCGCAGCAGATCGAATTCGGCGGTACTCAGGCTGATGGTGACGCCCTGGCGGTCGATGAGCTCGCGGCGGGCCGTGTCCAGGGTCCAGTGCGCGAAACGCAGTTGTTTCGGTGAATCCGTGATGGTGGGCTGCTCGGCCTGAGACTGACGACGCAACACCGCCTTGATGCGGGCCAGCAATTCGCGCGGATTGAAGGGTTTGGGCAGGTAGTCGTCGGCGCCCATTTCCAGCCCCACGATGCGGTCGGTTTCCTCGCCCATGGCGGTGAGCATGATGATGGGCACCTGATTGCCCTGGCCGCGTAACTCGCGGCACAGGGTCAGACCGTCGTCGCCGGGCAGCATCAAATCCAGAATGATCAGATCGGGCTGCTGGCGGCTCAGGTACTGGCGCATTTCCTGGCCGTCCCGCACGCCCTGTACTCGGTAGCCGTGTTGCTCCAGAAAACGTTTCAACAGATCACGGATTTCTCCGTGATCGTCGACGACCAGTAAGTGTTTGCCTTTGTTCATGCGTCGCCCTCTCGTGGTTACCGCACCAGTATAAGCGCCTTGATTGGGGAAATAATGTCAAAGTATGGCAGCGGGCAAGAGCGTCACACTTTGTGACAAAAAAGACGGCCGACGACACAGTTTGCTGACAAGGCGCTGCTTTAATTAATAGCGAAACCACCACTCAGATTGAGGTCATATTATGAAAATCAAACACAGTGTTTTGCTGCTTGCCGCTACCCTGCTGACGGCTCCCGTCCTGGTCAATGCCGCCTACCACGGTGCTGAAGGCGCCGGACGTTCCGCCATGATGGAAGACTGTGACCGGGGTGACCACAGAGGCATGCATGGCCATGATCATCATGGCAAGCGAGGGCATGGCATGATGGGCGGCAAGATGATGAATGCCGAGCGGTTTGAGCAACACCTGAGCAAGCGGCTGGAACAGCTGGATACTCCCGAGCTGAAGGCCCAGTTTTTTGCCACCCAGCGTGCCCGTTTGGCCGCCAGCGAGCAGCAACAGTTGATGCACAAGCTGATGGCCGAGCACAAGGCGGCCGGTATCGAGGATGCGGATCTGAAAGCCGCGACGCTGGAGAAAATTGCCGCCGACAGCAAGCTGAAGCAGCTGCGACTCAAGCAGATGCAAGAGGCTCTGAACAAGATGAAGTGAGCATCACTGAGCATAGGGTTAACAGGGTTGGGGGGTCCCCCAACCTACGATGCTTGTTTACCCGCGGCCAAAAGTGAGGGGACTCATACCAATCCCGCTAAACAAATGATCTATTTCATTTTTGTATAAAAGTCGAACAAAGGGCCCGCTCCGCCGACTCGCCGTGAATCCCTCCCTGGAGGCTCAGCCGCGCCATCCGTGGCGCGGATGGTCGGCTGAGCAGATCCCTTTGCTCTCCTTGATGCACCGGCGTTGCCTGTTAGCGCCGTCTACAGACAACTCGATGCTCGAGAAGAGGCAACAGAGATCGACTCCCACGACCGTGAAATGCCATGGACGGCATTTCCCGAGCCCTCAGGGATGAGTTTATGGCGTGTCGTGGGAGGCGACTGTGTTGCCTCTGATCCCGGGGTTAAAATGATCAGATGTTTATTCAAATTGGTATCACTCCTCACTCCTCAGGGAGTCACATCCCTGTCTATCGGCTGCTGCAGCGAAATCAGGGTTTCGGTGGACTGAATTTCGTCGATGGGCTGCAAGCGGTGGATCAATACCTGCTGCAGCTCGTCGATGGAGCGGGTCATCACCTTGATGAAGATGTTGTAGTGCCCTGTGGTGTAATAGGCCTCGACTACTTCTTCCAGCTGTTCCAGCCTGGCCAGCGCCTGGGGGTAGTCCCGGGCGCTTTTCAGTATGATGCCGATAAAACAGCAGACATCGTAGCCCAGCTTCTTGGGGTTCACCTGTACCCGGGTGCCTTCGATGATCCCCGCCTGCTTCATTTTCTCTACCCGCACATGAATGGTGCCGGGGCTGACCGAGAATCGTTTGGCCAGTTCGGCATAGGGCACCCGGGCATTTTCCATCAGCGCCATCAGAATGGATTTATCCAGATTATCGATTCGATAATGAAGATCGCTTTTTTCCATCATATTTTGGATATCCTGCAAAAATAAGGCGGTATTTTGATGAATTTAAATTAAGTTTCGAGTTTTTACCATTCAATGTTGAATTTAAAATGATATTCCCTGAGTATTCATCAAAACCAATCAGCAACCTCAGGTGAATGAGATGAAGCAGTCCTATATTGAACGCCAACGCCAGATCCGTTTTGTGAAGGAGTATTTCTCCGGTCAGTTGGCACAGCAGCTCAATCTGCTGGAAGTACAGGCGCCCATTCTCAGCCGTCTGGGTGACGGCATGCAGGACAACCTGTCCGGTTCCGAAAAAGCGGTACAGGTGAAGGTCAAGGCCATTCCTGCCGCTTCCTTCGAAGTGGTGCATTCCCTGGCCAAGTGGAAGCGCCATACTCTGGGTCGGTTCGGCTTCGAAGCGGGTGAAGGACTCTACACCCACATGAAGGCGCTGCGTCCGGATGAAGATCGTCTGAGCCCCATTCACTCCGTTTATGTGGATCAGTGGGACTGGGAGCAGGTGATGTCGGCGCAGGACCGGGATGTGGATTTTCTGATCGGTACCGTTAACCGCATCTATGGCGCTATCAAGCGTACCGAGCAGGCGGCTGCCGCCGAATTCGGTCTGACGCCCTTCCTGCCCGAGCAGATTCAGGTATTGCATGCGGAAGAGCTGCTGACCCGTTATCCGGATCTGGATGCCAAGGGCCGTGAACGTGCCATCGCCAAAGAGCTGGGTGCGGTATTCCTGGTCGGCATCGGTGGCAAACTCAGCCACGGCGACATTCACGATGTGCGCGCCCCGGACTACGACGACTGGTCGAGTGCAGGTAAAGACGGTCTGGCCGGCCTGAACGGCGATATTCTGGTGTGGAACCCGGTACTGGAAGACGCCTTCGAGATTTCCTCCATGGGGATTCGGGTCGATCAGGAAGCATTGCGCCGCCAACTGGCGCTGACCGGTCATGAAGACCGCGCCGGCCAGGAATGGCACCAGGCCCTGCTGGCCGGTGAACTGCCCCAGACCATCGGTGGCGGTATCGGTCAGTCGCGTCTTGCCATGCTGCTGCTGCAACTGTCGCACATCGGTCAGGTGCAGTGTGGTGTGTGGCCCGCCGAGCTGAGCGAGTCGGTTGACGGCCTGCTGTAATCGGCGGTCGGGTTACACGGCAAAAAGGGAACCTTCGGGTTCCCTTTTTCGTATTCGATCATTCGGTATTCAGTAACTGATGGAGCAGTTCTGCAACTGCTTGTTGAGAAACATCATGACCTGGTGGCGGGTAACGATACCGGTGACCTTGCCATCTTCAACCACCGGATAGAGCTTGGGCTTGGCGCCGCCCATGATGCGGGCCAGCTCGAATACGTCGGCATCGGGGGTAACGGTCAAGGGATCTTTACGCATCAGATCATTGACCGTGACCCTGTTGTCACAGTGATAGCTGGCGTTGATCAGCTTGGGAATGCAGTCCTGCTCGGAAAGAAACCCGACAATCTGCCGTTGCGAGTCGACCACCGGCAGGCCGCTCAGCTCGGACTCCAGCAACCGGTCCAAGGCTTCCGTGATCGACATCTCGGCTCTCAGTAACGGCAGGCTGTGCCGCATTATTTCGCTTACTGTTGCCATCGCCATTCTCCTTTTATTGCGCATAAGCTGAGTGTGGCATTGTTACGCCCGGTAAGCCAATAGGTGCAGCCTGAACCATTGATAGGCGGGGCTCTGCCAACACCATGGCCAGGTATTGGTGCGAGCAATACGCCTTGGGGAGCTTTGTTGTTTCTGTAGTCTGCGTTTGCGGGCATTTTTGTTATCCTGCGTTGCTTAAGGCCAACAGACCCTAATAACCGAGTGAGTGTATGGATAATGTCTAACGGGGTCAGGGGATTCGCCCCCCGCTCTTTACTACAACTGGTACTGATTGCCTTTTCGCTGGTGTTGCTGCCGCTGATCCTGCTGGTTATTCAGAATGGCCGCAGCCTGGACCGGGTGAATCTGCTGGCGCAGGACGGGATTGAAAGCGCGGTTATCGATACCCGGCGCGCCTCGGACATGAACGACCTGACCCTGGAAATGGAGCGCGCCATTCGTCGCTATGCGGTATTGGGCAACCCGGAATTGCGTCACTCCTATCTGCGTCTGCTGGAACGCTATCGGCTGGAGCTGGATCAACTGCTGCTGGGCATCGATGGCGGCCCCCTGGGTGCCTCGTTACAACATCAACTGATCGATTTGGTGGATCTGGCCCAGGCCAGTGGCGAACAAATTCGTGAGCGGGTCGAGCTGTTCAGTGCCTTCAACCGCGACACCCTGGCGCTGGACCAGCTGACCCGGGCGCAGATTGACGGGCGTATCGAGCAGCTGCGCGAGCATGTGACGCAGGTGCGCCGGCAGCTGTGGATGCTGAGTGCGGCCCTGGGCGGAGCCAGTTTGTTGTTGGTGCTGTTGTTTACCTATCTCATTATTCGCCCGGTGCGACAACTGGAGCGGCGTATTCTCAATCTGGGGGCCGGGGTCGAGCCGGAAGAAAGGCCGGTTCGGGGGCCGGCGGAGCTGGTAGCGCTGGGCGACAAGCTGCAGTGGTTGCATCATCGCCTGCGCGAACTGGAAGCCCAGAAGCTGCAGTTTCTGCGCCATCTGTCCCATGAACTGAAAACGCCGCTGGCCAGTCTCAGAGAGGGCGCCGACCTGTTGCTGGAGCGAGTAACAGGGCCGCTGACCGACGAGCAGGATGAAATCTGCGAGCTGTTGGTTCACAACAGCTTTCGCCTGCAGGGGCTGATCGAGCAGTTGCTCGATTACAACCGTATTCAGCAGGTGCAGGTCTATCAGGAGTCGGTGATGGTGCAGCCACTGCTGGAGCAAAGCCTGGAAGCCCATCGGTTGACCATAGAGAACAAGCGCTTGCAGGTTAGCCTGGCGCTGGATGAAGCCAGCCCGCTGGCAGACCGGCATCGGCTCAAGCTGGTACTGGATAATCTGATTTCCAATGCGGTCAATTACGCCGATGTGGCGGGGGTGCTGCGGATCGAATCCCGGTTCGACGCCGAAGACTATGTGCTGACGGTCGCCAACACCGGGCAGCCAATACCGGAGCGGGACAGAGAGCGCATTTTCGAACCGTTCGTGCAGGGCAGCCAGGTGCGAAAAGGGGTGCTCAAGGGCTCCGGCATCGGGTTGAGTATTGCGCGGGAGGCCGCCGTCAGCATGGGCGGGCGGCTGATATTGAATACCACCATGGCAGAGCTGGTTTGTTTTGAACTGAGTCTGCCCACAAGCCAAGAGCAAGGAACAAGAGATGACTAGAATCTGGTGTTGCGGTGTGCTGGCATTGATGTTGTCCGGCTGTTCACTGCCTTTTTCGCTGCCTTATCAACAGCAAATCGATGCCACCTGGAGTACGGGATCCGACACTCGGGAGCTGCATGACTGGCTGCAACTGTCGGCCGAGATGATGGACAGCAGTGAAAAAGCGCGTCAACAAGAAGTGCAGCAGCTGCAGAAAATGCCTGCCGACAGCGATTCCGCCAACAAGGAATCCGCTAACAGGGAATTGAAGCTGGCCCTGTGGCTGAGTCACCCCCGGGCCAGTATCGGTCAGCGACAGCAGGCGCAGCAGCTGCTCAAGCAGCATCTGCCGGCGGTGAACACCCGGCTGCAGCAATTTTTTGGCGCCTATCAGCGCTATAATCAGGAGTTGTTGACCCTTAATCGGCAACTGGCGGAACGCCAGCAACAGATCAACAGCCTGACCCGAAAACTGAAAGAGCTGGCCAGCATCGATCAGCAGATCAACGAACGTAAATTTCGAGAAGCGCCATGAAGCGTAAAGCCAGAATACTGCTGGTAGACGATGATGTCAGCCTGTTGAAACTGTTGGGACTGCGGCTGAAGAGTGAAGGCTTTGAAGTCAGCACGGCGGCCAGCGGCGCCGAGGCGCTGGAATGGCTGGAGCAGGAGCGCCCCGATCTGGTGCTGAGCGATCTGCGCATGGATGGCATGGATGGTCTGGCGCTGTTCGACCGCATTCAGCGTCAGCATGTGGGGCTGCCGGTGGTGATCATGACGGCGCACGGCTCCATTACCGATGCGGTGACCGCCACCCGTTCCGGGGTATTCGGTTTTCTGACCAAACCCATCGACAAGGAGGCGTTGCGCAGGACCATCAACGAAGCGCTGTCGGTATCGTTGCCGGCGATGGAAGACGACTGGCAGCAAAGCATCATGACCCGCAGTCCGACCATGGTGGCCTTGCTGGAGCAGGCCCGGCGCATGGCCCCGCTGGATATCAGCGTCATGCTGACCGGGCCTTCCGGCTCGGGCAAGGCCTTGATGGCCGAGGTGTTGCACTATGCCAGCCCACGGCGGGATTACCCTTTTATTGCCCTGAACTGCGGCGCCATGACCGAGCAATTGCTGGAGTCCGAACTGTTCGGCCATGTCAAAGGCGCCTTCGATGGCGCCGTATCCGATCATCCGGGCGTTTTTCTTGCCGCTCGGGGCGGAACCCTGTTGCTGGAAGAGGTGGGAGAACTGTCGTCGACGCTGCAGATAAAACTGTTGCGGGCACTGGAGCAGCAGCAGGTACGGCCACTGGGGGCCACCAGCAGTATCAAGACCGATGTGCGGGTGCTGTCTTCCACCAACCGGGACCTGGTTAGTGCCATGGAGCAGGGCGCCTTTCGGGAAGACTTGTTTTACCGACTCAATGTGGTGAACCTGAACCTGCCGGCGTTGCAGCAACGACCCGAAGATATTCCGCTGCTGGCGCGTCACGCGCTGGACCAGCTCAGGCAGCGCCAGTCCACCCAGGTGACCGGTTTTGCGCCCGAGGCACTGTCGATGCTGGCGGCGGCAAGCTGGCCGGGTAATGTGCGGCAATTGCTGAATGTGGTAGAGCAGGCGGTGGCGCTGGCGTCGGCCCCGGTCATAGGCCCGCAGCTGCTTGAGGGCATACTGGCGGGCAGCAGCGAACCCTTTCCGACCTTCAACGAGGCCAGGGCCGAGTTTGAACGCTTGTATCTGCACAAGATACTGCGCATGACCGAAGGCAATGTCAGCCAGGCGGCCGCGTTGGCCGGACGCAACCGGACCGACTTCTACAAGCTGCTCAGCCGACACGGTATCGAGGCCGGCACTTACAAAGAAAAAAACAGGGAATGAAAGATTTATACACTTTACTCGCTCTTTGTACCCAATAAGCCAGTCACCACGGATTTCACATGCGGATACACCTCAAGAAAAAATCACAACTGAGCGAAAACCAGGTTACCCCGGAATCGGTTTATCGCCAGCGCCGACAGATATTGCAGGGGCTCGGACTGGGACTTGGCGCCGCGGCATTGAGCGGCCCGGCCAGTGCCGGCTTGTTCGGTTCCCTGCTGGGGGATGAAAAAGCCACCCCCAGCAAGGGGGCCGCCATCACCACTCCGCTGACCTTCAATCGTCCCGACGCCTATCAAATAGCGGTGCCGCCCACGGCCGAGCGGGTGGCCACCAGCTATAACAACTTCTATGAGTTTGGCGCCGACAAGTCGGATCCGGCGCGTAATGCTCAAGGCTTCAAAACCAAGCCCTGGACGCTGACCATTTCCGGTGAAGTGGATAATCCCCAGACCATTGACGTCTGGTCGTGGATGGAAAAGCAGCAGCTGGAAGAGCGTATTTATCGTCATCGCTGCGTTGAAGCCTGGTCGATGGTGATTCCCTGGCTGGGGGTGCCGTTGGCAGACATCATCAAGGCGGCGGGGCCGACGTCCAAAGCCAAGTATGTGGCCTTTGAAACCCTGTATGATCCCGAACAGATGCCCGGTCAGGCCTCTCGTTTTCTCGGTGGCGGCATCGATTATCCCTATGTGGAAGGGTTGCGTCTGGACGAGGCCATGAACCCGCTGGCGATGCTGGCGGTGGGCATGTACGGCAAGACGCTGCCGCCCCAGAACGGGGCGCCGATAAGGCTGGTCGTGCCCTGGAAGTACGGCTTCAAGGGCATCAAGTCCATCGTGCGCATTCACCTGACCGACAAGCAGCCGCCCACCACCTGGAACCGGCTGGCGTCTTACGAATATGGTTTTTATGCCAACGTGAATCCCGAGGTGGATCATCCCCGCTGGAGTCAGGCCAGCGAACGGGTGATCGCCGAAGGCGGCCTGTTCGGCAGCGAGCGCCAGCCGACGCTGATGTTCAACGGTTATGAAGAAGAAGTCGCAAACCTCTATCGGGGGATGGATTTGAGGAAGTTCTACTGATGAAACTGACCCCCAAAGGGTTGTTGTGGCTGAAGGTCGGTTTGCATGCAGCGGCGGTGTTGCCGCTGCTGTGGCTGCCCTGGGCCTTCGAGGTCGGGCGCTTCAGCGCCGATCCCGTCCCCGAGTTGCTGCAGTTTCTCGGCGACTGGTCGCTGCGGCTGTTGCTGCTGACGCTTTGCATCTCGCCCCTGGCCAAGAAACTGAAAAATGGCGGCTTGATCAAGGTGCGCCGGCTGTTGGGACTCTGGTGCTTTACCTATGCCAGCCTGCATCTGCTGGTGTGGCTGCTGCTCGACCTGCAGCTGGCCTGGGGACAGATTGGCGAGGAAATCGTCAAGCGCGGCTTTATTACCTTAGGCATGGTGTCCTGGGTGGTATTGCTGTTGCTGGCGCTGACCTCTACCCGAGGCTGGCAGCGTCGGCTTGGCCCTCGCTGGCAGCGGCTGCATAACTGGGTGTATCTGCCGGCGCTGCTGATACCGATTCACTTCTGGTGGGGCGTCAAGTCCGGCTGGATGGAGCCGGCCTTCTATCTGGCGCTCAGCCTGGGTTTGCTGTGGTGGCGGCGCGACAAGCTGAAGCGCTGGTGGCGAACCCGGCTGAAAGCGAGGAGCGAGAAAAAAGCGGTGAAAAGCAAGGCATGAGGGGACCGGTGACCGCGCCCCTCACATCTTTGCCGGCTATCGGTTAAACTGGCGGCTTTTGGGCAAGCAGCGGAGTAGTGAATGGATAACCGGTTATGGGCATTGTGTTTTCTCGACGAGGGCGTGGCGTTGTCGGTGATCAGCCGCAAAGAGACCCGCTGCCAGTGGCTGAGCGACGAGGATCAGGCCCGCGAGTATTTGCTCAGTGATTATCTGGCCCATGTGGCCGAACTGGGCGAGTTGGACGAGCAGCAAACCACGGTGGCGCGGGAGCGGTTCGAGCTGCTGATGGAGCAATATCCGGAGCCGGAAACCCTGGTGGAATACCTCAACGATCTCACCAGTGGCCTGACTCGCATTCTCTGGTTTGGCCCGCTGTCTGCCCTGGCCGAAGACTACGGCGATTTTCCGCTGGCGCTGCGCGCCTATTACTGGGAAGAGTATGGCGAAGGTGACGAAGATCCGGTAACGCCGGTGGTGGAAGACGACTGGATTTACCTGGTGGAAGCCATGGACGACTTTCTGCTGCAGGACGATTATTGAAGTCGATCCCGCCCTGCTGCTAACCTGTATCCATATACAGTAGCCTACAGGCAGCCATTATTTGCAGTAAAAAGCGCCCCCCTATGATCCTCTATATTGCCGAAAAACCCAGCCTCGGCCGCGCCCTGGCCGAGGTGTTGCCCAAACCCCATCAGAAGGGCGATGGCTTTATTCGCCTGGGCAATGGCGACGTGGTCAGCTGGTGCATCGGCCACCTGCTGGAGCAGGCCCAGCCCGACGCCTATGATCCTGCCTTCAAGCAATGGCGGCTGGAACACCTGCCGATTATTCCCCGCGAGTGGAAGCTCGAAGCCAAGCCCAAGACCCGCAGCCAGCTGACGGTGTTGAAGAAGCTGCTGAAGCAGGCCGACGACATCGTTCATGTGGGCGACCCGGACCGGGAGGGCCAGTTGTTGGTGGACGAGGTCATCAGTTTCTGCGGGGTGTCTGCCGCCCGGCGGGAACGGGTGCAACGTTGCCTGATCAGCGACCTCAACCCGGCGGCGGTCAAAAAGGCGCTGGCGGCGCTGCGGCCCAACCGGGACTTTGTGCCGCTGTCGGTGTCGGCGCTGGCGCGCTCCCGGGCCGACTGGCTCTATGGCATCAACATGAGTCGACTGTGCACCATTCAGGGCCAGAAAATGGGCTATCAGGGGGTGCTGTCGGTCGGACGGGTACAGACCCCGCTGCTGGGGCTGGTGGTGCGCCGGGATCGGGAAATCGCTTCATTTACCGCCAAACCCTACTTCGAGGTGTTGGCGCTGTTGCAGACCGAGGCCGGCGAACGCTTCAAGGCCAAATGGCAGCCCAGCGACGCCTGTCGGCCCTGGCAGGATGAAGAGGGGCGGGTGCTTTCCCGCGCCCTGGCGGAAAACGTCATCAAACGCATTCAGGGCCAACCGGGGCGAGTGGCCGGGGCCGAACGCAAGCAGCGCCGGCAGGCGCCGCCGCTGCCTTACAACCTGTCGACGCTGCAGATTGACGCGGCCCGTCGCTTCGGCCTCAGCGCCAAGCAGGTGCTGGATGTGTGCCAGACCCTGTATGAGCGGCACAAGCTGATCACCTACCCCCGCTCCGACTGTCGCTACCTGCCGGAAGATCATTATCATCAGGCCGGGTCGGTTACCGGGGCCCTGGCCCAAACCTGTCCCGAACTGGCGTCGGCGGTGGACGAAGCGAATTTGAGCCTGCGCAGCAAGGCCTGGAACGACAAGAAAGTCGAGGCGCACCACGCCATTATTCCCACCGCCCGGGCGATGGACGGCGGCAAGCTGTCCGGCGCCGAGCAAAACGTCTATCAGCTGATTGCCCGCCAGTATCTGGCCCAGTTCTATCCGCATTGGGAATATGCCGACAAGCAGCTGGAAGTCGACATCGCCGGCGGCCGCTTTGTCGCCCGCGCCCGCCAGCAAATAAAGCCGGGCTGGAAAGCCCTGTTTGCCCGGCCGGACAAGAAAGAAGAGGAAGATCCCGAATTACAGCCCGTGCTGCCTGCGCTGGCGGTGGGGGATGCGTTGTTGTGCCTCGAAGGCGAGCTGCTCGACAAACTGACCCAGCCGCCCAAGCATTTCAGTGACGCCACCCTGCTGGCGGCGATGACCAATATCGCCCGTTATGTCACCGATGCCGAGCTGAGAAAAATACTGCGCGACACCGATGGTCTGGGCACAGAGGCAACCCGGGCCGGCATTATCGAGTTGCTGTTCAAGCGCGGCTTTCTCACACGCGAGGGCAAGCAGATTCGAGCCACCGAAGCGGGAATCAAGCTGATCGCCAGCCTGCCCGAGTCGGCCACTACCCCGGACATGACCGCCCGCTGGGAGGCGGTGCTCGATGCCATCAGTCGCAAGCAGGCCGCTTATCAGGGCTTTATGGCCGAGCTGGAAGCCTCGCTGCCGGTGTTGATCAGCCAGGTGGACCCGGCGGCGTTCAGCGGCCTGCAGGGCGGCGGCAAGCCAAAGCAGTTTCGCAAGCGCAAGCCGCGCAAGGCGTAGGTCTGGAAAGCTCGGCGCTGCCGGCCTGCTATGCTTAGGCTTTCAACTCGCCGGCGCCGTGGTTGTTGCGCCACAGACGGAAGCCCATCATGGACAAGACACCCCTGTTGTTCGCCCTCGGCGCTCTGTTGCTCGCCGGCTGCGGCCTGAATGGCGATGCCGGGTATCAGGCCGGTTACGCGGCCCGGCTCGCCGGAGACGACGACAAGGCCTTTGCGTATTACCTGAATGCGGCCCGCAGCGATGCTTATCCCGAGGCGCGGCTTGAAGTCGCCGACATGTATCTGCAGGGCAGGGGAACCCGGCAGGACACCGGCCAGGCAATCAGCTGGTTCAGGCAACTGGCGAATGCCGATGATCCGCAGTGGAGCCGCCAGGCGCATCGACAACTGGGCCTCATTTACCGGGGCGATTATGGCGCCGAGTATCGGAATCGGCGCAAGGCGGCAGAGCATTTTCGTCGTTGTGCCGATCAGGGCGATGCCGACTGTGGCCGCTTGCTGGCGCTGCTGACCCCGCCTTCTCTGCGAGTGGTGGCCGCCGGTAGCCAGAGCGTGGCTTCCGGTCTGCCAGGGGTAAACATCTATGCCCGTCATGCTGCCAGCGTGTACAAGATAGTGGTGTACGAGCAACTGGGCGCCGACTTCGAGCCACTCAGCGTCGGCTCGGCCATTGCCATCGACTCGTACCGCGCCATCACCAGTTATCATCTGCTGCAGGCCGGCGGCGTGCCGGTCAGCATAGACAGCAGCCCTGACGGTGGCGCGGTTCAGGAAGCGGATGTACAGGTATGGCAGGTCACCCGGGTGGATCCCCGGCGGGATCTGGCCCTGCTGACCCTGGCCGAGCCGGTGCGGCCGTTGAACTTCACCGATACCATGGCGTCGTTCGATCGGGTGCGGGTGGGCGAAAAGGTGTTCGCCATCGGCGCCCCGGCCGGACTGGATAAAACCCTGACCGAGGGCATCGTCTCCGCCCGGAGAACCGAAAACGGGGTGCGCTTGATTCAGACCACGGCCCCCGTCACCTATGGCTCCTCGGGCGGCGCCCTGTTTAATACCGAAGGCAACCTGATTGGCATGACCGTGAAGGGTGTGCAGGCCGGGGGCAATTTCAACTTCGCCCTGGCCATGGACGAGGTACAGGCCTTTCTGGCGGAGTAGGTGATTAATACTACTTCCTCGGAGCCTTGTAGTTTATTGCTATAACGCCGCAGTATCAGAGGTGACAGGGCCGCCTCCCACGACACGCAACGTGTACATCCATGTAAGCTCGGAAATGCCGTCCCTGGCATTTCACGGTCGTGGGAGACAATTCCTGTTACCTCTGTTCGATGCCCTGGTTCGCTGATGGCGGAACATACAGACGATGCCTGACCTTCAAGGAGGGCAAAGGGATCTGCTCCGCCGGCCCTCCGCGCCAGGGAGGGCGCGGTGGAGCCCCCATGGATGGGTTTACGGCGAGCCGGCGGAGTGGGCTCTTTGGCCGGTATGCAAATGGAAATAAAGAGCTGAATTTTTAATGTGGCAGGTATGACTCAAAACCGCATCTGACCGTCCCAGTCTCTGTGGTTGAATACCTGCCCCTGGGTTCGGACCTTGGCCAGGGCGGCCAGATCCAGCTCGGCCACTACCCACTGGGGCCGATCCGGCTCACCCATGACCAGCACACCGTCTTCCGGATAGCCGTAGTCCACCGGGGTATAGATGGCGGCCCGGCCGGTGTTGATGTCCACCGCCTCCGACCAGGGCGCCGTGCCTATGGTGGGGGACTGGGCGACGAAGCACTGATTTTCCAGCGCCCGGGCCTGACAGCCGATGCGCACCCGGTTGAAGCCGGCTTCGGTGTCGGTACAGCTGGGTACCAGTATCAGGTTGGCGCCGGCCTCGACCTGACGGCGAGCCAGCAGCGGGAATTCGCTGTCGTAACAGATGGCTACGCCGATTTTGCCGAACACGGTATCCAGTACCTTGAGCTCGCAGCCGGACTGGATCTGCCACTGCTCGTTTTCGAAGCGGGTCATCTGCAGCTTGTCCTGCCAGTCGATACGACCATCGGGATAAAACAGAAAGGCGCGGTTGCAATAACTGCCGTCGGCCTGACGCACCGGAAAGGTGCCGGCCAGAATATGCAGCCCATGTTGCTGTGCCAGTTCTCCGAACAGAGCCTTGAAGTCCGTCAGTAGGCGTTGCATGGCGTCGAGCTGGCCATGGAGCGAACGGTAGACACTTTCTTCGAACAGGGACGCCAGCTCCATGCTGAAATATTCCGGAAACAGCAGGAAGTTGGCGTTTCGATCGACCGCATCCTGCACCAGGCGCCGGATCTTGTGCTCATAGGCGGCCCAGTCCGGCAGAAAATCGATTTGATACTGGGCGCAGGCCAGTCGCAGAGCGGGCGTCATAGAGGTGCCTCCAGTGGCTTGAGGTAAAACTGCATCGGCTTGTCGGTATCGCCCGGCTGGTCGATATCCTTCCAGCCGAAGTGAGCCAGCAGACCCGGCGCGGCCTGGTAACCGAAATGGTGCCAGACCGGATCCAGCGACCGATAGCCATCGGGCCGCAGCGGGTGCTCGGCGGGCCGGACCACGGCGCAGAAGGCCGCCAGCCCGAAGCCGCCCAGTTGCCGGGCATGGGCCTCGCGGCCATTGAAGAAGGCCTTGTAGAGCCCTTGTCCGCGATATTCGGGCAACAGCACCGACTCGGCGCAGTAGAAGATGCGGTCGGTGTTCAGGCCTTGCTCGACGAAGGGGCGGCGAAAGGCCTCGGTTTCATGACCCAGGGGCAGGCCGGTGGAGGCGCCCACCAGCCGATCACCGTCGAGGGCCAGCACGCAGACGCTGCTGGCGGTGTCCAGATAGGTGCTCAGGTAGTCGGCCTCGTAACCCGGGTCTCCGTCATAGAGATAGGGAAAGTCGCGAAATACCCGGATACGCAGTTCGGCCAGCCGGTTCAGCCAGGGTGCCAGCCCGGGGCCGGTGACCGTCAGTAGTCGGACCGCGCTACTCATCAGGCGCCGACCTGGGCTATCCAGTCGTTGAGGTTGTAGTAGTTGCTGATGCGCGCCACCTTGTTGTCGCGCAGCTCGAAGAAGGCGCCGGCCGGCAGTCGGTAGCGTTGGCCGCGGGCTTCGGGCAGGCCGTCGTCGGTCACCAGATATTCGCCCAGCACCACAAATTCGGCGGCGGCACGGCTGCCATCGGCACTGCTCATGATCTGAATATCGACCAGCTGTTCCCGGTAGTTGCGGTTCATGCGATCCATGAAGGCGGCGAATGCCTCGCGGCCGGTTTCGCGCTCGCCCTGATTGATGTCGTGCTGCACATCGTCGGTCAGCAGGCCGAGAAAGGTATCCATGTCACCGGCGTTAAAGGCCCGGTAATAGTCGGCGATCAATTGTTCGGCATTGGCTCTGTGCATGATGATGATCCTGGTTCTGACTGATGAGCAGGTTAATCTCGGCGAAAGCGCCGTACCGGTCAAGACCGGTGGGCGTGAGCGGCCGGCAAATGACTTTTACCACCCGGAAAAAGTGACGACAGATATGTGCCGGTGCCGTTGCGGCGCGGCTTAACCCGCTTCGGTACTTGGGGTACACTGACGCGGCATTTATTCAGGAACCGCGACCATGCAGCCCATCCAGGCATCCCTTGCCCCCTATAACACCTTCGCCCTTGCCCAAACCGCCGATCGTTTGACGGTGCTGGAGCAAAGGGAACAATTGCTCGCCTTGTGGCAAACCCGCCGGGATGAACCCCTGCTGATCGTGGGAGAAGGGTCCAACCTGCTGTTTACCGCGCCCTTTCATGGTCTGGTACTGGTGAACCGACTCAAGGGCATCAATGCCACCGACACCGACGATGCCTGGCTGTTGAAGGTGGAAGGTGGCGAAAATTGGCATCAATTGGTGTGCCGGACGCTGGAGCAGCGAATGCCGGGGCTGGAAAATCTGGCGTTGATCCCGGGTACCGTCGGCGCCTCGCCCATTCAGAATATCGGCGCCTACGGGGTGGAGCTGGCGCAATTCTGCGAGCAGGTGGAAAGCTTTGACTGGTCCACGGGTGAGATCCATCACTGGTCGGCGGCCGAGTGCGCCTTCGGTTACCGGGACAGCGTGTTCAAGCATGAGGCGCGTCATCACCTGATCCTGAGTGTGACCCTGCGGCTGCCCAAGCGCTGGCAGCCGGTGCTGGGCTACGGCCCGTTGGCGGAGCTGGGCGAGGCGGCCACGGCGCAGCAGATTTTCGACCGGGTCTGTGCCACTCGCCAGGCCAAGCTGCCGGATCCGGCGGTGCTGGGCAATGCCGGCAGCTTCTTCAAGAACCCCAAGGTGGTCACGGCCCAGGCCGAGGCACTCAAGCTGGCCTGGCCGGCGCTGCCGGTGTTTGCGGCAGAAGCCGGGCGGAGCAAGCTGGCGGCCGGCTGGCTTATCGACAAGGCGGGCCTCAAGGGAACCCGGATCGGTGGTGCCGGAGTGCATACCGAACAGGCGCTGGTGCTGGTTAACCACGGCGGCGCCACCGCCGAAGATGTATTGCGGCTGGCGGCACTGGTGCGGGAACGGGTAGAGCAGCTGTTTGGTGTGCGGCTCGAACCCGAGGTGCGGATGATCGGGCCCAACGGCGAAACCCACCTGGACGAGGCGCTGGCATGTCTGAACTGACTCCCCTGCGCGAACAATTGCTGCGCTGCCTGGCCGATGGCCAGTTTCATTCCGGCGAGCAGTTGGGCGAGCAACTGTCCGTCAGCCGGGCGGCGGTTGGCAAGCATGTGCAGGCGCTCAAGGCGCTGGGGCTGGAGGTCTACAGCGTCAGCGGCAAGGGTTACCGCCTGGCGGTGCCACTGCAACTGCTGGATCAGGCACGGCTGAGCGAGGCGCTGGCGCCGAACCGGGCCGAACTGGTGCCAGTGATCGGCTCGACCAATCAGCATTGGTTTGATTTGCTGTCCCGGCTGGAGAAGGGCGATATCTGTGTGGCCGAATGCCAGACTGCCGGGCGAGGGCGACGCGGAAGGCCGTGGATCTCTCCCTTCGGCGGTCAGTTGATCATGAGTATGTACTGGCGGCTGGAACAGGGCATGGCGGCGGCCATGGGTCTGAGTCTGGTGGTGGGCATTGCCGTGGTCGAGGCGCTGGAAGCACAAGGCTTCCCCGGTGTAGAGCTGAAATGGCCCAATGACCTCTACCTGAACGGCCGCAAACTGGCGGGCATTCTGGTAGAAATGTCCGGCACCGCCGGTGGACCCTGCCAGTTGGTGATCGGCATGGGGCTGAACCTGCTGCTACCCCAATCCGAGCAGGAGCGTATCACTCAACCGTGGGCCGAGTTGGCCGAGCTTGGCAATATCGAGGATCGCAATAGCCTGGTGATTGCCGTGGCGCACCAGGTGCAGCGCAGCCTGGTGTTGTTCGAACGGGAGGGCATTGCCGCCTTTCGCGAACAGTGGAACCGGCTGGACTACTTCAACGGCAAGGCGGTACGGGTACTGATGGGCGAGCAGCAAATACATGGCATCGCCCGGGGCATAGATGCGCAGGGTGCCCTGCTGCTGGAGCTGGAAAGCGGTGAAATCAAGCGCTTTTTGGGTGGTGAAATCTCGCTGCGCGGCAACCCCGGGGATTTGTGACTCGGGATTGGGGACTGGTTCGGTCTCCAATCCCGAATCCCGAATCCCGAATCCCGAATCCCGAATCCCGAATCCCGAATCCCTATTCCCGGAATTACTTTTTCAACCACACCTGATCGATGCCGTGCTCTCTGCCTTTGGTCAGCACCAGCTCGGCCCTGTCCTTGGTCGGCAGTATGTTCTGTTTCAGGTTCTTGTAGTTGATTTCCTGCCAGATGCGGCCTGCGGTGGCTACCGCCTCTTCTTCCGACAGCTGGGCGTAGTGGTGAAAGTAAGACGCCGGATTGCTGAAGGCGCCGTCGCGCAGCTTGAGAAAACGCTCCACATACCAGGTTTTCAGCAGTCGCTCGTCTGCATCCACGAAGATGGAAAAATCCACAAAGTCCGACACAAATACCCGGTGCGGCTCGTGGGGATAATCCATGCCGCTCTGCAGCACGTTCAGCCCCTCGATGATCACGATATCCGGCTGCTCCACCACTTCTTGCTGTCCCGGCACCACATCGTAGATCAGGTGCGAATAGACCGGCGCCGTGACCCTGGGCTTGCCGGATTTGATATCGGAAACAAACTGCACCAGCCGGCGAATATCATAAGACTGGGGGAAGCCTTTCTTGCGCATCAGGCCTCGCTCTTCCAGCACCGCATTGGGGTACAGAAAACCGTCGGTGGTCACCAGTGCCACCTTGGGGTGCTGGGGCCAGCGTTCCAGCAGCGCTTCAAGAATGCGTGCCGTGGTGCTTTTTCCCACCGCCACCGAGCCGGCGATGCTGATCACATAAGGTACATGGCGGGGTTCTTTACCGAGAAACTGATCCAGCACGCGATTGCGACGCTGCTTGGCCTTGATGTAGAGGTTGAGCAGACGGGACAGGGGCAGGTAGATGTCTCTGACTTCCGCCAGGGATACCTTGTCATTGATGCCTTGCAGGCGTGTGAGTTCCGCCTCGCTCAGGGGTTGATGCACCGCGTCGCGCAGTTCTGACCAGGTTTCGCGAGAAAAGGCCAGATAGGGAGAGTAGTTATCTATCGTCATGGGCGTGTCCTGTGGGTCGCTCGGGGACGATACACCATGGTCTGGGGATGAACAAGGCGACAAAAGGCTATAGCCGAAGCCGTACAGCACGCTGTTACGAGGGAAACAGGCTAATAGTCGAGCGATCGTGGACGGTGCGGACGTCAAAGCAACGTCTGTATGGTGTTTTTTTGTCCGTTCGAACCCACAATTGAAAAAACTTGCGGTAAAGGTGTTGCATAGAGTCATGGCCTTGCCCTAGAATTCCGCTCGCTCAAGTGCCGGCATAGCTCAGTTGGTAGAGCAACTGACTTGTAATCAGTAGGTCCCGAGTTCGACTCTTGGTGCCGGCACCATTAAAATTTGGAGGGGTTCCCGAGTGGCCAAAGGGATCAGACTGTAAATCTGACGGCTCAGCCTTCGCTGGTTCGAATCCAGCTCCCTCCACCATTTTTGCAGACCGGTTCGTCGTAACGGGTCTGAAATAAAACAGCGCAGGCGCTGTTAAACACAACGTGTTTTGCGGGCATCGTATAATGGCTATTACCTCAGCCTTCCAAGCTGATGATGCGGGTTCGATTCCCGCTGCCCGCTCCAGTTTTGCTGATATAGCTCAGTTGGTAGAGCGCACCCTTGGTAAGGGTGAGGTCCCCAGTTCGAATCCGGGTATCAGCACCACTTCTTTACTCCAGTACTCACTTCAGTAGCTCCCAAAACGCCAAGTCTGATTTTGCTATATACTTTCTAATTGCGATTCGCGTGGTTTATTTCCCACACAACCAGTTAGAGGCATGAGCATGTCTAAAGAAAAGTTCGAACGTAACAAACCGCATGTAAACGTCGGCACCATCGGCCATGTTGACCACGGTAAAACGACCCTGACCGCTGCCATCACCAACGTCCTTGCCAAACAATTTGGCGGTGCTGCCCGCGCCTTCGATCAAATCGACAATGCCCCGGAAGAAAAAGCCCGCGGCATCACCATCGCGGCTTCTCACGTCGAGTACGATACCGAAACCCGTCATTACGCTCACGTTGACTGTCCCGGTCACGCCGATTATGTAAAAAACATGATCACCGGTGCGGCGCAGATGGATGGTGCCATCCTGGTGGTGGCCGCCACCGATGGCCCCATGCCGCAAACCCGTGAGCACATCCTGCTGGCCCGTCAGGTCGGTGTACCTTACATCGTGGTATTCATGAACAAGTGTGACATGGTCGATGATGACGAACTGCTCGAGCTGGTAGAAATGGAAGTGCGTGAACTGCTGTCCGAGTACGACTTTCCGGGCGACGAGATTCCGGTTATTCAGGGCTCTGCGCTGAAGGGCCTGGAAGGCGACCCGCAGTGGGAGCCGAAGATTCTGGAACTGGCTGCCGCGCTGGACTCCTACATCCCCGAGCCCGAGCGTGCCGTTGATGGTGCCTTTTTGCTGCCAATCGAGGACGTGTTCTCTATCCAGGGCCGCGGTACCGTGGTGACCGGTCGTGTCGAGCGCGGTATCGTCAAGGTGGGTGAAGAAGTGGAAATTGTCGGTATCAAGGACACCATCAAGACCACCTGTACCGGCGTTGAAATGTTCCGCAAGCTGCTGGACGAAGGCCGCGCCGGCGAAAACGTCGGTGTGTTGCTGCGAGGCACCAAGCGTGAAGATGTCGAGCGTGGTCAGGTGCTGGCCAAACCGGGGTCGATCAACCCGCACACCGGCTTCGAGTCCGAAGTCTATGTATTGTCCAAGGAGGAAGGCGGCCGTCATACTCCGTTCTTCAAGGGTTATCGTCCCCAGTTCTACTTTCGTACTACCGACGTGACCGGCACCATAGAGTTGCCGGAAGGCGTCGAGATGGTCATGCCCGGTGACAACATTCAGATGGTGGTCAACCTGATTGCTCCCATCGCGATGGAAGAGGGGTTGCGCTTCGCGATTCGTGAAGGTGGCCGTACCGTGGGGGCTGGTGTCGTCGCCAAAATCATCGAGTAATTGCGCTTACAATCGCATCGGAATGCCCCTATAATGGGGGCTTTCTTGTATAGGGGCGTAGTTCCAATTGGTAGAACGGCGGTCTCCAAAACCGACGGTTGGGGGTTCGAGTCCCTCCGCCCCTGCCACTTACCTCGCCGACAGCGGGGTTTTCGCGTCTGTGACAGACTAAAGTTTTTAGACAGGTAGCTTATGAGTGCAAACATTGAGAGCCAGGGCGGGGCTAAAGACACCCTGTTATGGGGGCTGGTTTTCATTATTTTGATCGCGGCCGTGGTCGCAAATTATCTCTATAGTGATCTGGCGGTGGTTATTCGTGCTGCCGGTGTCGTCGTGGCGGTGGGTATTGCCGGTTTGCTGGCCTATCAGACCCAGAAAGGCAGGAACAGCTTTGCCTTTGCCAAAGAATCCCGTCTGGAAATGCGTAAAGTTGTCTGGCCGAGTCGCCAGGAAGCTATCCAGACCACCCTGATCGTATTGGCCGTCACCGCTCTGGTTGGCCTTTTTCTGTTTTTGCTGGATGGCCTGCTGGTATGGCTGGTCAATCTGGTCACCGGAGTATAAGGATTAACCATGTCAGAACCAGAACAAAGAATGCGTTGGTATGTGGTCCAGGCGTTTTCCGGGTATGAAGGTCGTGTCTCCAAGTCGCTGCGTGAATATATCAAGATGCACGGCATGGAAGAACAGTTTGGCGAAGTGCTGGTGCCTACCGAAGAAGTGGTAGAAATGCGCGCCGGCCAGAAGCGCAAAAGCGAACGCAAATTCTTCCCCGGCTATGTGCTTGTGCAGATGCAGATGAACGATGCCACCTGGCACCTGGTGCGCAGCATCCCCCGGGTGATGGGCTTTATCGGCGGCACGCCGGAGCGTCCGGCGCCGATTTCCGACAAGGAAGCGGACGCCATTCTCAATCGTCTGCAGGATGCGATCGACAAGCCGAAACCGAAGACGCTGTTCGAGCCTGGCGAAGTGGTTCGCGTCTCCGATGGTCCTTTCGCCGACTTCAACGGCGTGGTGGAATCGGTCGACTACGAGAAGAGCCGGGTCAAGGTGTCGGTACTCATCTTCGGTCGTTCTACACCGGTAGAGCTGGAGTTCGGTCAGGTAGAAAAATCCTGAGCGAAATTCAGCCATAAAACTTGCGAGGGGCGGCAAATAAAACTACAATTTGCCGCCCTTTTAACACTGGGGAGCCGATTCAGGAGCTTGACTCCGAGGCGCTAACACCCATTCACGAGGTATTAATACATGGCTAAGAAAGTACAAGCCTACATCAAGCTGCAGGTTGCAGCCGGTGCAGCTAACCCAAGTCCGCCCGTTGGTCCTGCTCTGGGTCAGCACGGCGTTAACATCATGGAATTCTGTAAGGCGTTCAACGCCCGTACAGAAAGCCTGGAAAAAGGCTCGCCGATCCCGGTTATCATTACCGTGTACAGCGACCGTTCCTTCACCTTCGAAACCAAGACTCCGCCCGCAGCTTACCTGCTGCTGAAAGCGGCTGGTCTCAAGTCCGGTTCCGGCAAGCCCAACACCGATAAGGTGGGTACCGTTACCCGTGCTCAGCTGGAAGAAATTGCCGGCGTGAAGCAGAAAGACATGACCGGCGCCGATGAGGATGCTCGTGTTCGTTGTATCGAAGGTACTGCCCGGTCCATGGGCCTGGTAGTGGAGGGCTAAGACGATGGCTAAACTGACTAAGCGTATGCGTACTATCCGTGAGCGTGTAAACGCGTCACAAGAGTACCAAATCAACGAAGCCGTTGCCCTGCTGCAAGAGCTGGCCACCGCCAAATTCGTAGAAAGCATCGATGTTGCCGTTAACCTCGGTATCGACGCGCGTAAATCCGACCAGAACGTACGTGGTGCTACCGTACTGCCCAACGGCACCGGTCGTGACGTTCGCGTTGCCGTATTCGCCCAGGGTGCCAATGCCGAAGCCGCCAAGGCTGCCGGTGCCGAACTGGTTGGTATGGACGACCTGGCCGATCTGGTCAAGAAAGGCGAGATGGACTTCGACGTGGTTATCGCTTCTCCCGATGCCATGCGCGTTGTGGGTCAGCTGGGCCAGATCCTGGGCCCGCGCGGCCTGATGCCTAACCCGAAAGTGGGCACCGTAACCCCGAACGTAGCCGAAGCCGTTAAAAACGCCAAGGCCGGTCAGGTACGCTACCGCAACGACAAGAACGGTATCATCCACACCACTATCGGTAAGGTTGATTTCGACGCTGAAAGCCTGAAAGGCAACCTGGAAGCCCTGCTGGGTGCGCTGAAGCGTGCCAAGCCTGCTTCCGCCAAAGGCGTGTTCATCAAGAAAGTGACGCTGTCCACCACCATGGGTGCCGGCGTGACTATCGAACAGGCTAGCCTGGACGCTTAATAAGCATTTACAAGGCGCACCGATTCCCGTAGAATTTTGCGCCTTGTGATTTGGTTGGGGGCTTCGACTCCCGTCCAAGACCGCTGGAGACTTTAACGTCTTAATTTTCCAGCGTAGATGGTGCCGGGACCCAGTTAGAAAGCATTCCTTTCTTCTGGTATCTGCCACCTTGGTGCCCCTTGTGAATAAGGGGCGTGTGTTTAATCTGGGTATATCCCAGGTGGATCCAGGAGTTTAGCCAATGGCATTAAGACTCGACGACAAAAAAGCAATTGTTGCTGAAGTCAACGAAGCTGCCAAGGGCGCCCTGTCTGCGGTAGTTGCCGATTCTCGTGGCGTTACCGTGGCTGCCATGACCACACTGCGCAAGCAAGCCCGTGAAAACGGAATCTACCTCAAGGTAGTCCGTAACACGCTGGCTCGCCTGGCCGTGCAAGAGACCAGCTATGAATGCCTGAACGAGGTATTTGTTGGTCCTACCCTGATTGCGTTTTCCAACGAACACCCGGGCGCTGCCGCTCGTCTGTTCAAGGATTTTGCCAAAGAGCAAAACGCTTTCGAGGTTAAAGGTCTGGCATTCGAGGGCGAATTTATCCCCGCAGCCGATATTGACCGTCTCGCAAAACTGCCGACTTACGACGAAGCAATTGCGAAGCTGATGGCGACTATGAAAGAAGCCTCCGCTGGCAAGCTGGTTCGTACCATCGCTGCTCTGCGCGACCAAAAAGAAGCCGAAGCCGCCTAAGCTGTTTCTGGCTGCTTGATTACCGAAAACTTCAGAACATTAGGAATTTGAGTCATGTCTATCACTAAAGACCAAATCATCGAAGCCGTTGCAGAAATGTCTGTAATGCAAGTTGTTGAACTGATCGAAGCTATGGAAGAGAAGTTCGGCGTTTCTGCCGCTGCTGCCGTTGCCGTTGCCGGCGAAGCTGCTGTTGTAGAAGAGCAGACCGAATTTGACGTTATGCTGACTGCAGCTGGCGCCAACAAGGTTTCTGTTATCAAAGCCGTACGTTCTGCTACCGGTCTGGGCCTGAAAGAAGCCAAGGGCCTGGTTGAAGCCGCTCCGTGTGCCGTTAAAGAAGCACTGAGCAAAGGCGAAGCCGAAGCACTGAAAACTGAACTCGAAGAAGCCGGTGCTTCTGTTGAGCTCAAATAAGCTATTCTATAGCTTAGCGGCCTGAGCAATCAGGCTAGGGCTGGTGAATCTTTATTCACCGGCCCTTTTGCGCTGTAGGATGAGGGGAATTTTCACATCGTTTCTGCCTCTTGTTGTACCAGCCACCCGGGTGTTGTCGAGACATTCGGTCTGAAAAAAAACGATGTTTTAGAGCTGTCCCATTTGGACAGAGTGGGTCACTTATCAGCGAGCTGAGGAACCCTATGGTTTACTCTTACACAGAGAAAAAGCGCATTCGTAAGGACTTCGGTAAACGTGACCAGGTCTTGGACACGCCTTACCTGCTATCAATCCAGCTTGACTCCTTCAAACAGTTTATTGAAGCAGATCCGCAAGGCGAGTACGGACTGGAAGCGGCTTTCCGCAGCGTTTTCCCTATCACCAGCTATTCCGGCACTGCCGAATTGCAGTATGTCAGTTTCCGCTTGGGCGAGCCCGTGTTTGACGTGCAGGAATGTCAAATTCGTGGTGTTACCTATTCGGCACCGCTGCGTGTGAAGTTGCGGATGGTCCTGTATGACAGAGAGGCTGCGGCCGGTACTGTCAAGGACATCAAAGAGCAAGAAGTCTACATGGGCGAAATCCCGCTCATGACTGAAAACGGTACCTTCGTTATCAACGGGACCGAGCGGGTAATTGTCTCCCAGCTGCATCGCAGCCCGGGTGTGTTTTTCGATCACGATCGTGGCAAGACCCACTCTTCCGGTAAGGTCCTGTATAACGCACGCGTGATCCCCTACCGTGGTTCCTGGCTCGATTTTGAGTTTGATGCGAAAGACAACCTGTTCGTTCGTATCGACCGTCGTCGCAAGCTACCCGCGTCTATCATACTGCGCGCGCTGGAGTACACCACCGAAGAGATCCTGGAGCTCTTCTTCGAAACCACTCGTTTCGAGGTGACCGACGGCAAATTGATGATGGAGCTCAAGCCCGATCGTCTGCGTGGTGATACCGCCTCCTTCGACATCATGGTAGATGGCGAAGTACTGGTGGAAACCGGACGCCGCATTACTGCCCGCCATATCCGTCAACTGGAAAAGGCCGGCATCGATAAAATTGAAGTACCGGTGGAATATGCCGTCGGTAAAGTGTCTGCCAAGGACTATATCAACGCCGATACCGGCGAAGTGATGATTGCTGCCAACAGCGAGCTGAGCCTGGAAAACCTGGCCAACCTGTCTGTGGCCGGCATCAAACAGTTCGAGACCCTGTTCACCAATGAACTGGATCACGGCGCCTACATGTCCGAGACCATGCGTATCGACTCTTCCAACAGCCGCCTCGAAGCGCTGGTGGAAATCTATCGCATGATGCGTCCGGGCGAGCCGCCGACGCGTGAAGCAGCCGACACCCTGTTTGAAAACCTGTTCTTCTCCGAAGACCGTTATGATCTCTCCACCGTAGGCCGGATGAAATTCAACCGTCGCCTGTTCCGTGATGAGTCTACCGGTGCCGGTACCCTGACCAAGTCCGATATCGTCGACGTGATGAAGCGTTTGATCGACATCCGTAACGGTAACGACGAAGTGGACGATATCGACCACCTGGGTAACCGTCGTATTCGTTCCGTGGGCGAAATGGCAGAAAACCAGTTCCGCGTCGGCCTGGTCCGCGTTGAGCGGGCGGTGAAAGAGCGTCTGTCTCTGGGCGATCTGGACACCCTGATGCCGCAGGATCTGATTAACGCCAAGCCGATTTCGGCGGCCGTTAAGGAGTTCTTCGGTTCCAGCCAGCTGTCCCAGTTCATGGATCAGAACAACCCGCTGTCGGAAGTCACCCACAAGCGCCGTATTTCGGCCCTGGGCCCGGGCGGTCTGACCCGTGAGCGTGCCGGCTTTGAAGTGCGAGATGTACACCCGACCCACTATGGTCGTCTGTGTCCCATCGAAACGCCTGAAGGTCCGAACATCGGTTTGATCAACTCATTGGCCTGCTACTCGCGCACCAACGAATACGGTTTCCTCGAGACCCCGTATCGTAAAGTGATCGACAGCAAGATTACCGATGACGTGGATTACCTGTCTGCCATCGAGGAAGGTCACTTCGTGATCGCCCAGGCCAACGCGGCCATCGATGAAGAAGGCCGTCTGATGGACGAACTGGTTCCGTCGCGTCACAAGGGTGAAGCCACCTACATGAACGCGGATCAGGTCCAGTACATGGACGTGAGCCCGCAGCAGATTGTTTCTGTGGCGGCCTCCCTGATCCCCTTCCTCGAGCACGATGATGCCAACCGAGCCCTGATGGGTTCGAACATGCAACGTCAGGCCGTACCGACTCTGCGCGCCGACAAGCCGCTGGTAGGTACCGGTATCGAGCGCGCGGTGGCGGTAGACTCCGGTGTGACCTCGGTTGCCAAGCGTGGCGGTATCGTCGACTACGCCGATGCCTCGCGCATCGTGGTCAAGGTGAATGAAGAAGAGATGCTGCCGGGCGAAGCCGGTATCGACATCTATAACCTGACCAAATACACCCGCTCCAACCAGAACACCTGTATCAACCAGCGTCCTTGCGTGATGCCGGGCGAGCGGGTACTGGCCGGTGACGTACTGGCCGATGGCCCGTCTACCGATCTGGGTGAACTGGCGCTGGGTCAGAACCTGCGCGTGGCATTCATGCCCTGGAATGGTTACAACTTCGAAGATTCCATCTTGCTGAACGAGCGGCTGGTAGAAGAAGATCGTCTGACCACCATTCACATTCAGGAACTGACCTGTATCTCCCGTGACACCAAACTGGGTCCGGAAGAGATCACCGCCGACATCCCCAACGTGGGTGAAGCGGCGCTGAGCAAGCTGGATGAGTCCGGTATCGTCTACGTGGGTGCAGAAATGCAGCCCGGCGATATTCTGGTCGGCAAGGTGACGCCGAAAGGCGAAAGCCAGCTGACTCCCGAGGAGAAGCTGCTGCGAGCCATCTTCGGTGAGAAGGCGTCCGACGTGAAGGATTCTTCACTGCGGGTTCCCAACTCCGTATTCGGTACTGTTATCGACGTGCAGGTCTTTACCCGCGATGGCGTGGAAAAAGACAAGCGTGCTCAGGACATCGAGCACATGCAGCTCAAGCAGGCCAAGAAAGATCTGACCGAAGAGTTCAGCATCCTCGAAGACGGCGTTTACGCTCGTGCTCGTAATGTGCTGATTGCCTCCGGTGTCAGTGCGGCCCAGGTCGACAAAATTCCTCGTAACCAGTTGCTGGAACAGGCGATTGACGACGAAGCCAAGCAAATCGAGCTGGAACAGCTCGCCGAGCAGCAGGCCGAGCTGAAAGCCGACTTCGACAAGAAGTTCGAGAACAAGCGTCGCAAAATCACCCAGGGCGATGATCTGGCCCCGGGCGTACTGAAAATCGTCAAGGTTTACCTGGCGGTCAAGCGTCGCATTCAGCCGGGTGACAAGATGGCGGGTCGTCACGGTAACAAGGGTGTTATCTCCACCATAGTGCCGGTAGAAGACATGCCGCACGATGAGCACGGTACCCCGGTCGATATCGTACTGAACCCGCTGGGTGTACCGTCGCGGATGAACATCGGTCAGATCCTCGAAACGCACATGGGCCTCGCGGCCAAGGGCGTGGGCGAGAAAATCGACCGCATGATCAAGGAACAGCAAGAGCTGGCCCGTCTGCGCGAATTCATCCAGGAAGTTTATAATCTGGGTGACAAGGTGCAGCAGAAAGTGGACCTGTCCACCTTCAGCGACGAAGAAGTCCGTGTGCTGGCCAACAACCTGCGCAAGGGTGTGCCGATTGCCACGCCTGCCTTTGACGGTGCCAGCGAGCACGAGATCAAGCGCATGCTGAAGCTGGCCGATCTGCCGGAATCCGGTCAGATCACCCTGTTCGACGGTCGTACCGGTAACACCTTCGAGCGTCCGGTCACCGTGGGCTATATGTACATGCTGAAGTTGAACCACCTGGTGGACGACAAGATGCATGCCCGTTCTACTGGCTCCTACAGTCTGGTTACCCAGCAGCCGCTGGGTGGTAAAGCCCAGTTCGGTGGTCAGCGTTTCGGTGAGATGGAAGTGTGGGCACTGGAAGCATACGGTGCCGCCTATACTCTGCAGGAAATGCTGACCGTCAAGTCGGACGATGTTAACGGCCGGACCAAGATGTACAAGAACATCGTGGACGGCGATCACCGCATGGAGCCGGGCATGCCCGAGTCCTTCAACGTATTGTTGAAGGAAATTCGCTCCCTCGGTATCAACATCGAGCTGGACGAAAGTTAAGGCGACAGACTGCCTCGGAAATAACGGCGCCCCTTCTTCCTTTGGGAAGGGGGGGTGCCCAGGTAGAACTCCTCACAGGAGACTAACGTGAAAGACTTGCTTAAGTTTTTGAAAGCGCAGAATAAGACCGAAGAGTTTGACGGTATCAAAATCGGTCTGGCTTCGCCGGACATGATCCGCTCTTGGTCCTATGGCGAAGTCAAGAAGCCAGAGACCATTAACTACCGTACCTTCAAGCCGGAGCGTGACGGCCTTTTCTGTGCCCGGATTTTCGGTCCGGTCAAGGACTATGAGTGTCTGTGCGGTAAGTACAAGCGCCTCAAGCACCGCGGTGTTATCTGCGAGAAGTGTGGCGTTGAAGTTACCCAGACCAAGGTGCGCCGCGAGCGTATGGGTCACATCGAGCTGGCCAGCCCGGTTGCCCATATCTGGTTTTTGAAGTCCCTGCCCAGCCGTATCGGCCTGTTGCTGGACATGACCCTGCGTGACATCGAGCGGGTACTGTACTTCGAATCCTTCGTCGTTATCGAACCGGGTATGACCAACCTGGAGCGAAGCCAGATGCTGTCTGAAGAACAGTACCTGGATGCGCTGGAAGAATGGGGTGATGAATTCGACGCCAAGATGGGTGCCGAAGCCGTACTGGCTTTGCTGCGCGACATCGATCTGGAAAGCGAAATCAACACCATGCGCGAAGAGCTGGGTCAGACCAACTCCGAAACCAAGCGCAAAAAAATTACCAAACGCTTCAAGCTGATGGAAGCCTTCTTCGGCTCGGGCAACAAGCCCGAGTGGATGGTGATGACAGTGCTGCCGGTACTGCCGCCGGATCTGCGTCCGCTGGTACCCCTGGACGGTGGTCGCTTCGCGACTTCGGATCTGAACGATCTGTACCGTCGGGTGATCAACCGTAACAACCGTCTGAAGCGCCTGCTGGATCTGGCCGCGCCCGATATTATCGTGCGTAACGAAAAGCGGATGCTGCAGGAATCTGTGGATGCGCTGCTGGACAACGGTCGTCGTGGCCGTGCCATCACCGGCTCCAACAAGCGCCCGCTGAAGTCCCTGGCCGACATGATCAAGGGTAAGCAGGGTCGTTTCCGTCAGAACCTGCTGGGTAAGCGCGTGGACTACTCCGGTCGTTCCGTTATTACCGTGGGTCCGACGCTGCGTCTGCATCAGTGCGGTCTGCCCAAGAAGATGGCGCTGGAGCTGTTCAAGCCCTTCATCTACGGCAAACTGGAAGCGCGTGGCCTGGCTACCACCATCAAGGCGGCCAAGAAAATGGTCGAGCGCGAGGAAGCCGTGGTCTGGGATATCCTGGACGAGGTGATCCGCGAGCATCCGGTACTGCTGAACCGGGCACCGACCCTGCACCGTCTGGGTATCCAGGCGTTCGAGCCGGTGCTGATCGAAGGCAAGGCCATCCAGCTGCACCCGCTGGTGTGTGCGGCTTATAACGCCGACTTCGATGGTGACCAGATGGCGGTACACGTACCGCTGACCATTGAAGCGCAGCTTGAAGCCCGTGCGCTGATGATGTCGACCAACAACATACTGTCACCGGCCAACGGCGAACCCATCATAGTTCCTTCACAGGACGTGGTACTGGGTCTGTATTACATGACCCGCGACAAGATCAACGCCAAGGGCGAGGGCATGTTGCTGACCAGCGCGAAAGAGGCCGAAAAGGTCTATCGTGCCGGCCACGCCGAACTGCACGCCCGGGTCAAGGTACGGATCACCGACTTCGAAAAAATGGAAGGCGGTGAAGTGGTTGAGCGTACTGCCATCCGTGACACTACCGTTGGTCGTGCCATCCTGTCGCTGATCGTGCCCAAGGGTCTGCCCTTCGAGATGATCGATCAGGCGATGGGCAAGAAGCAGATCTCCAAGCTGCTGAACGGTTGTTACCGTCGTCTGGGTCTGAAAGACTCCGTCGTGTTCGCCGATCAGCTGATGTATACCGGTTTCCATTACGCCACCCTGTCCGGCGTATCGGTCGGTATCAACGACATGGTGATCCCGGATGCCAAGAAAGACATCATTGATGAAGCGGAAGCGGAAGTAACCGAAATCCAGGAGCAGTTCCAGTCTGGTCTGGTTACCGCCGGCGAGCGTTACAACAAGGTTATCGATATCTGGGCCAGCGCCAACGAGCGTGTGTCCAAGGCGATGATGGAAAACCTGTCGAAAGACGTGGTGGTCAACCGTGACGGTGAAGAAGAGCTGCAGGATTCGTTCAACAGCATCTTCATGATGGCCGACTCCGGCGCTCGTGGTAGTGCCGCCCAGATCCGTCAGCTGGCGGGTATGCGTGGCCTGATGGCCAAGCCGGATGGCTCCATCATCGAAACGCCGATTATCGCGAACTTCCGTGAAGGTCTGAACGTACTGCAGTACTTCATCTCGACCCACGGTGCTCGTAAGGGTCTGGCGGATACCGCACTGAAGACCGCGAACTCCGGTTACCTGACTCGTCGTCTGGTAGACGTGGCCCAGGATCTGGTCATTACCACCGATGACTGTGGCACCTATAACGGTCTGTGGATTACCTCCCTGATCGAAGGCGGTGACGTGGTTGAGCCCCTGCGTGAGCGGGTGCTGGGTCGTGTGGTTGCGGAAGACGTGATCAAGCCGGGTACCGAAGACGAAATCATGGTTGCCCGTAACACCCTGCTCGACGAGAAGTGGTGTGACGAGCTGGAAGAGAACTCCGTTGACCGGGTCAAGGTACGCTCCGTTATCACCTGTGATAACGACCATGGCGTTTGTGCCCACTGTTACGGTCGTGACCTGGCTCGTGGCCACCTGGTGAACCAGGGCGAAGCGGTCGGTGTTATCGCCGCTCAGTCCATCGGTGAACCCGGTACCCAGCTGACCATGCGTACCTTCCACATCGGTGGTGCGGCTTCGCGGGCAGCAGCAGAAAACAGCATCCAGGTGAAGAACGCCGGTACCGTCAAGCTGCAGAACGCCAAGTTCGTTACCAATGCCGACGGCAAGACCGTCATCGTGTCCCGCTCTTCCGAGCTGAACATCATCGATGACATGGGGCAGACCCGGGAAAACCACAAGCTGCCTTACGGTGCGCTGCTGGACAAAGCCGACGGTGAAACCGTGCAGGTTGGCCAGGTAGTGGCAACCTGGGATCCGCACACCCACCCGATCGTTACCGAGGTGGCGGGTCAGATCAAGTTCATCGACATGATCGACGGCGTGACCATCAGCCGTCAGACCGACGAACTGACCGGTCTGTCCAGCATCGTGGTGATGGATGTCAACGAGCGTCCGAGCTCCGGTAAAGAGCTGCGTCCGACCGTGAAACTGGTCGACGATGCCGGCAAGGATGTGTTCATCCCCGGTACCGATCTGTCTGCGCTGTACTTCCTGCCTGGCCGCGCCATCGTCAGCCTGGAAGATGGCGCCGTGGTGAACGTGGGTGACGCGGTTGCGCGTATTCCGCAGGAATCCAGTGGTACCAAGGACATCACCGGTGGTCTGCCGCGGGTTGCCGACTTGTTCGAAGCCCGTCAGCCGAAAGAACCGGCCATTCTGGCCGAAGTATCCGGCACCATTTCCTTCGGTAAAGAGACCAAAGGCAAGCGCCGTCTGGTCATTACCCCGCTGGAAGGTGGCGATGCCTACGAAGAGATGATTCCGAAATGGCGTCACCTCAACGTGTTCGAAGGTGAAAAGGTCGAAAAAGGCGAAGTACTGGCCGACGGTCCCGAATCTCCGCACGATATCCTGCGTCTGCGCGGTATCAGCCCGGTGGCGAACTATATCGTCAACGAGGTGCAGGAGGTTTACCGTCTGCAGGGCGTTAAGATCAACGACAAGCACATCGAGACCATAGTGCGTCAGATGCTGCGTCGTGCCGAGATCATGAGCGCCGGTGACTCCGACTTCATCACCAATGAACAGGCCGAAGTGGTGCGTATCCGTCAGGCCAACCGCGCGCTGGAAGCAGAAGGCAAACAGCCGGTTGCTTACCGCCACGTGCTGATGGGTATTACCAAGGCATCTCTGAGCACCGAATCCTTCATCTCGGCGGCGTCCTTCCAGGAAACCACCCGAGTGCTGACCGAAGCAGCCGTCTCCGGCAAGGTAGACGATCTGCGCGGCCTGAAGGAAAACGTGATCGTGGGCCGTCTGGTACCTGCCGGTACCGGTTTCGCCTACCATCAGGGCCGTCATGCCAACCGTAATCCGGAACAGCCGGTGATCGTATCGGCAGACGAAGCCGAGCAGAACCTGGCTAACCTGCTGAACGCGGCCGGCGGCAACGAAGAATAAAGTTATCTCGACTCGCTGATAAGACAAGGGCTCCCGCAAGGGAGCCTTTTTTTGTTTCAGCCAGGAGTAAGCCGTGAGGGGCCGATCCCCTCACGGCTTATACCAATCTGAGTAAAAATATGATCTATTTGAAACTGGATACTCGAGGAAACAGAGCCACCTCACACGACACGCCACTGGTAAATGACACTCACCGTTGCAGCTTACTGCGAACATTCACTGGATGTTCGGTCAAGCTGCAACCGCTCGTCACGGCGAGACAAGCTCGCCCCCTGAGGGCTCGGGAAATGCCGTCCATGGCATTTCATGGTCGTGGGAGCCGATCTCTGTTGCCTCTCCTCAAGCACCGAGCTGTCTGCAGGTCGCTCCCACAGGCGACGCTGCAGCATTGGGGCGGATGAAGGGTTCTACTCCAGCGACCATCATATGACAGGATGTCATGTGCTGAGCGTCGCAGGGATGCGGTTCAGCGTGTCGGTGGAGTAGTCCCTTCGTTCGACCTTTACCGTGAAGCCAAGTAGATCAGTTAGTTTCCCAGATTGGTATTACTCTTCACTTGTGTCTCATATTCTTTATAAGTATAAAAAATCATCTTTTATTCTTTATTGTTTTCCCTTGCCCTGGCTTAAGCTATATCCAATCTGGAAAAGTGGAAGTTAATGTCATGCTTTTAAAGGAACTCGCGGCGTCTGCCAGCCCGCTCAACGAACAGCAAGTCCATAAGCTTACTCAGGTGGCAGCCGAGTTGAGCGCGACTCAGCTGGCCTGGGTCAGCGGTTATTTTTACGGCATCAGCCAGCAGCCGAGCGGCATTGCCGCTCCTGCGGCGGCGGCTCAGCCTGCCGGCAAGCTGACCATTATCTATGCCTCTCAAACCGGTAATGCCAAGGGCCTTGCCGAGAGCCTCAAGGCCCAGGCGCAAGCCGCCGGCGTGGCGGTCGAGTTGTTTAATGCGGCCGACTACAAGGTCAAGCAGCTCAAGAAAGAGACTCACGTACTGATCGTCGCCAGCACCAATGGCGAAGGCGAAGCGCCCGATGATGCCATCGAGTTCCATAAGCAACTGAAAGCCGGCAAGGCCGGTAAGCTCGACGGCCTGCATTACGGCGTGCTGGGACTGGGAGATTCGTCTTACGAATTCTTCTGCCAGACCGGTAAAGACTTCGACGAGTACCTGCAAAAAGCGGGTGCAACCTCCTTGCTGGGCAGACTCGACTGCGATGTGGATTACGATGCCGCCGCCGAAAGCTGGAGTCAGTCGGTTGTCGCACTGGTGCAAGACGCGTTGCAGGCGGATGCCGCCAATGACGTGGCGCCCGTGGTGCCCCTCACTCAGGGCGCGGTCAGCCTGTACAACAAAAAGAACCCCTTTGCCGCCGAGCTGGTAACCAACCAGAAGATCACCGGCCGGGATTCTGACAAGGATATCCGTCACTTCGAGATTTCGCTCGATGGCTCCGACCTGAGCTATCAGCCAGGCGATGCGCTGGGTGTCTGGTTCAGTAATGACGAGAAGCTGGTCGATACTCTGCTGGCTCTGGTTGAACTGGCCCCCGAGACTTCGGTCAAGGTAGACAATGAGCCGGTCGGTATCCGCGAGGCGCTGATCAACCATTACGAGCTGACCCAGGGCTATGTCGGCTTCGTGCAGGCTTATGCCGAGCTGTCCGGTTCCGACAAGCTGAAGGCGCTGGTGGAAGACAAGGCGGCCCTGCGTGAATATTGCGCCAGCCATCAGATCCTGGACATCGTTCGGGAGCAGCCAGCCGGCCTGACCGCCGAGCAATTGCAGGGTGCGCTGCGCCGCCTGACCCCGCGCCTCTATTCCATCGCTTCTGCCCAGGCGGAAGTGGAAGACGAAGTTCATCTGACCGTAGGTGTGGTGCGCTTCGAGCAGGACGGCGAGCCGCGCAGCGGCGGTGCTTCCTCTTTCTTGTCTGATCGGTTGCAAGAGGGTGGCCAGGTACGGGTGTTCGTTGAGCACAACGACAATTTCCGCCTGCCGGCCAACGACGAGACCCCGGTGATCATGGTGGGTCCCGGTACCGGCATAGCGCCGTTCCGCGCCTTCATGCAGCAGCGTGAAGCGCAGGATGCCACTGGCCAGAACTGGTTGTTCTTCGGTAACCCGCATTTCACCCAGGACTTCCTCTATCAGACCGAATGGCAGCGCTACGTCAAATCCGGCTTGTTGAACAAGATTTCTCTGGCCTTCAGCCGCGATCAGCAGGAAAAGGTCTACGTGCAGCACAAGCTGCGCGAGCAGGGCGCCGAGGTGTATGCCTGGCTGGAGCAGGGCGCCCACTTCTATGTGTGTGGCGATGCCAACAAGATGGCCAAAGACGTACACGAAGCCCTGATTGAGCTGGTGGCCGAGCACGGTGGCAGAAGCCGCGAACAGGCCGAAGAATATGTAGATGCGCTGCGCAGTGCCAAGCGTTACCAAAGGGATGTTTACTGATGAGCGAACAAAAACTGTCCGACAACGAGCGCCTCAAGCGCGAGAGCAACTTTCTGCGCGGCACCATAGAGCAGGATCTGCAGGACGAACTGACCGGCGGCTTCAACGGCGACAATTTTCAGCTGATCCGTTTTCACGGCATGTATCAGCAGGACGACCGCGATATTCGCAACGAGCGTACCGCCCAGAAGCTGGAGCCGTTGCACAATGTCATGCTGCGCGCCCGCCTGCCCGGCGGCATCATCAACCCGGACCAGTGGCTGGCGATCGACCAGTTTGCCGAAGAGAGCAGCATCTACGGCAGCATTCGTCTGACCACTCGCCAGACGTTCCAGTTTCACGGCGTGCTCAAGCGGGATATCAAGCACATGCACCAGGTGCTGAACAGCACCGGTATCGATTCCATCGCCACCGCCGGTGACGTGAACCGTAACGTGCTCTGTACCAGCAACCCGGTCGAATCCGAGCTGCATCAGGAAGCCTACGAGTGGGCCAAGAAGATCTCCGAGCACCTGCTGCCCAAGACCCGCGCCTATACCGAAATCTGGCTGGACGGCGAGCGACTGGACACCCCGGATGAAGAGCCGATTCTCGGCTCCACCTATCTGCCGCGCAAGTTCAAGACCACGGTGGTGATACCGCCGCAGAACGACGTGGACGTGCACGCCAACGACTTGAACTTCATCGCCATCGCCGACAACGGCAAGCTGGTGGGCTTCAACGTGCTGGTGGGCGGCGGCCTGGCCATGACCCACGGCGACAACGCCACCTACCCACGCAAGGCCACCGACTTCGGCTTTATTCCGTTGTCCCACACCCTGGAGGTGGCGGCCGCCGTGGTGACCACCCAGCGTGACATGGGTAACCGCAGCAACCGCAAGAATGCCAAAACCAAGTACACCCTGGAGCGGGTGGGGGTTGAGGTGTTCAAGGCGGAAGTGGAGAAGCGGGCCGGCATTGCCTTTGCCGACACGCGGCCTTACGAATTTACCGAACGCGGCGATCGCTTCGGCTGGGTGGAAGGCATCGATGGCAAACACCATCTGACCCTGTTTATCGAAAACGGTCGTCTGCTGGATTATCCGGGCAAGGCGCTGAAGAGCGGTATGCGTGAGATTGCCAGGGTGCACAAGGGCGACTTCCGCCTGACCGCCAACCAGAATCTGATCATCGCCGGCGTCGCCGCCGAGGATAAGGCTCAAATCGAGCGGCTGGCACGGGAGCACGGCCTGCTGGAAGAGGGGGTCTCGGAGCAGCGCAAGAACTCCATGGCCTGTGTGGCCCTGCCGACCTGTCCGCTGGCGATGGCCGAAGCGGAGCGTATGCTGCCTGCCTATGTCACCGACATCGAAGGCTTGCTGGCCAAACATGGTATGGCCCATGAAAACATCATTTTTCGGGTGACCGGTTGCCCCAACGGCTGTGGCCGCGCCATGCTGGCCGAGATTGGTCTGGTGGGCAAGGCGCCGGGACGCTACAACCTGCACCTGGGCGGTAACCGGGAAGGCACCCGTATTCCGCGTATGTACAAGGAAAACATCACCGACGCCCAGATCCTGGAAGAGATGGACGGGCTTATCGGCCGCTGGGCAGCCGAGCGGGAAGCGGGTGAAGGTTTCGGTGACTTTGTTATCCGGGCCGGCATCATAGCGCCGGTGATCGACTCAGCGAGGGATTTTTATGACAGCAACAATGTCCTCTAGTCTGTTGCCCGGCCTGGATGAGCTGAACCGGCTGTCCCGGGCGGAACAGGAGGAGTCACTGGCTCCTCTTAACCGGCAACTGGCGGCCATGAGCGCACCCGAGCGGGTGCGCTGGGCGCTGGAGAATCTGGAAGGGGAGCCGGTGCTCTCCTCCAGTTTCGGCATTCAGGCGGCGGTGATGCTGCATCTGGTGACGCAAGAAAAAGCCAATGTACCGGTGATCCTCACCGATACCGGTTACCTGTTTCCGGAAACCTATCGTTTTATCGATGAGCTGACCGAGCGACTGGGGCTCAACCTCAAGGTCTATCGGGCGGCCGGCTCGGCGGCCTGGCAGGAGGCCCGTTACGGCAAGCTGTGGGAGCAGGGAGTAGAGGGCATCAGCCGTTACAACCAGCTCAACAAGGTGGAGCCGATGCAGCGTGCCCTGCGCGACCTGCAGGCGGGCACCTGGTTTTCCGGCCTGCGCCGCAGCCAGTCCGACACCCGCGGCAAGCTCGAAGTGCTGGGGCTGCAGAACGGCCTGTTCAAGTTTCTGCCGATCATCGACTGGAGCAACAAGGACGTTCACTACTACCTCAAGGAATTCGATCTGCCCTACCATCCGCTGTGGGAGCAGGGCTATGTCTCGGTTGGCGATGTGCACACCACCACCAAGTGGGAGCCGGGCATGAGCGAGGCCGATACCCGCTTCAATGGCCTGAAGCGAGAGTGTGGCCTGCATGAAACCCCCGAGTCGGACGGCAGCGGCATCTGACCGAACAGCACAGGCCGACGCTGGTCGGCCGTGCTTCATTTTCTTTTCTTCCTGATATCCCCTCCCATCGTTAATTCTAATTTGGAATAAAAAATCATTTTATATTCTTTTGTGCGCTAGTCATTTCTGTTTATAGTCGGTCTATCTCAATGAATCAACGGAGCCGGCCATGGAGCATCTGCCCCTGTTTATCAAAATCAAGCAACGCCCTTGTCTGGTGGTGGGTGGTGGTGCCGTGGCGGCCCGCAAGGTACGGGTCCTGCTGGCGCGGGGCGCCCGGGTCACGGTCGTGGCGCCCGAGCTTTCCCCCGAGCTGCAGCAACTGCAGGACCGGTTTGTCTGGCAGAATGATGTGTTTGCCGAAGGCTATCTCGACGACCAGTTTCTGGTGGTGGCGGCGACCGACAACACCGAGGTCAATGCCCGCGTCTATCAGCTCGCCAATCTGCGCGGTCAGCTGGTCAACAAGGCCGACGACAGCAAGCGCTCGGCGGTGATCTTTCCTTCCATCGTCGAACGTCTGCCGATTCAGGTGGCGTTCAGCACCGGTGGCGATGCGCCCTGGCTGGCACGTCTGTTGCGCGCCCGGCTGGATGCGCTGTTGCCGAAACACTGGGGGCAGCTCAGTCAGGTGGCGGGAAAACTGCGCCAAAGGGTCAAGCGAACGCTGAGCAGCAGCGAGGCGCGGCGTCGGTTCTGGGCCCGAACCCAGGACGATACCACCCTGCATGCCTTTTTGAAGCAGGGCAATCTGGCCGCCGCCGAGCGCTGGCTGCAGCAGGAAGTACAGAAGCCCCAGACCGGTGAAGTGATACTGGTGGGCGCCGGCCCCGGCGATCCGGATTTGCTGACCATCAAGGCGCTCAACGAATTGCAGAAAGCCGAGGTGGTACTGTTCGATCAACTGGTGTCGGAAGAAATACTAGCGCTGATCCGCCCCGAAGCCGAGCTGATGTCGGTGGGCAAGAAAGCCGGTCATCACAGCGTGCCCCAGGATCAAATCAATCAGTTGCTGGTAGAGCAGGCCCAGGCCGGCAAACGGGTGGTGCGGCTGAAAGGCGGCGATCCCTTCATGTTCGGCCGCGGTGCCGAAGAATTGCAGACCCTGAAGGCCGCCGGTATTCGCTATCAGGTGGTGCCGGGCATCACCGCCGCGGCCGGTGCCACCGCCTATGCGGGCATTCCTCTGACCCACAGAGATCATGCCCAGAGCGCGGTCTTTATTACCGGCCACAGCAAGCAGGACGGCAAGGAGCCGGATTGGGCCTCGCTGGCCCGGGGTCGGCAGACGCTGGTGATCTACATGGGGCTGATGCGTTCGGCGCATATTCAACAGCGGCTGGTTGAGAACGGCCTGGACGCAGCCACCCCGGTGGCGCTGATTGAACGCGGCACCACGGCACAGCAGCGCGTGGTACGTGGTCAGCTCAAAGAGCTGGCTGCGTTGGCGGAGCAGGTAGTCAGTCCTTCCCTGATGGTCATCGGCGAGGTGGCGGCACTGGCCGACTCGCTGGCCTGGTTCAACCCCCAGCCCGACACCGAGCTCGAGCAAGAACAGTACGCCTGAAGACATCCTCCCGTGAGGTAAAAGGTGCGGCGGCAGCGTCGCACCTTTTACCTTGTTCGCCTCAGACCCACTCTCCCGTCATTTCTGACTCAGTTGCCCAAGCGGCGAAAGCAGTTCCTGCAATTCACGCCGGTAATCGGCCGGGGTGGCTTCGGTCATCAGCCCGGCCAGCTCGTTACCTATGGTGGTGAAGCGGTAATACAGCAGGCGAATGCCTTTCTTTTGCGGTTGCAGTGTCATCTGCTGCGGGTTGAATTCCAACCGTAGCGGTGTGGTGACCGACAGCTCGCCGGACTCCAGCTCCGCCTGATGCAAGAGTCCCAGTTCAAACAGCTGCATCAAGCCCGCATAAGGCAGGCGATAGCGGCCCAGATTCAACTTTTGCTGGCGCTGGCCCTGCAACAGGGTGCGGTACTGGTAGCCAAACAGCAGCCGCAGGTTGTCGTCACCAAAATGGCAGCTGAGGGCGCTGGCTTTCTGCAGCAGCAGGGCATCCTTCTGGGTCATCTGTCGCAGGCGGCTCAGGGCTTGAATGGAGCAATGGCCGGGCTGGTTGATCTCTTGCGCCAGTATGTTGGCCCAGAATTGTTGCATGGCGGGATGACGAATATTCTCGGCCAGCTCCAGATAACAACTCAGCCAATCCGGATCCGGATCGCTGCCGACGTCGTCGGAACAGTTGTCGCTTGCCAGACTGACGATGGTCTCCAGATTTTTCTGACGGGCCGCCTGTTCCAGCTGGCGCCGAATCTCGAACCGCTCGCCAAAGCTCAGCGGTGAGTCACCGTGCAGCAACCCCGCCAATCCCCGTTGCTCGGCCAGGCCGAGCAGCAGCGCCCTGCTGTTCCTGATTTTATGCTCCTGTACGGCGGTTTTCGTCTTCATAGACTTCTGTTGTTAACCAGGTTGCAGTCATGTTAAAATTAAGGTCTTATCTTAATTTCCAAGAGGAGCGCCGGATGCACATGCAACAAATCCAGAAAGGTAAATCCAGCATCGGCAAGTTGCTTCTGTTGGTCGCCTATTTTTCAAGCCTGGGCATACTGGCGACCCTCATCGCCATCATAGAGTAACCCTCGCTAAAAAATAAGGTCCGCAATGAGGCCTTTTTACCGCGCCGGCTCGGTAGATATTCGGTGCCGGCACGCCAACAGGCGAATGCGCTGCCATCGCCAAACAGAACAGCCAATAAAAAAGAGCACCGAAGTGCTCTTTTTTACGTCTGGTTGCCGGCAGGCTATCAGGCCTTGTTGTAACGCTCGGCAGAGCTGAGGATTTCGGCTTCGGCCGCGGCCTTGTCGCCCCATCCTTCCAGTTTGACCCACTTGCCTGCTTCCAGCTCTTTGTAACGCTCGAAGAAGTGCTTGATCTGGGCTTTGAGCAATTCGGGAACATCCTTGATGTCCTGAATATGATCGTATTCCTTGCTCAGCTTGCTGTGCGGAACGGCCACGATTTTGGCATCTTCGCCAGACTCGTCGGTCATGTTCAGTACGCCAACCGGGCGGCAGCGGATCACGGAGCCGGGTACCAGTGGATGCGGAGTGGGTACCAGTACGTCAACCGGATCACCGTCCAGAGACAGGGTGTTGTTTACGTAGCCGTAGTTGCAGGGATAGAACATGGGGGTAGACATGAAACGGTCCACGAAGATGGCGCCGGTGTCCTTGTCGACTTCATATTTGATGGGATCGGCATTCTGCGGGATCTCGATCACTACGTAGATATCTTCGGGCAGGCTCTTTCCGGCCGGTACCTGGTTCAGGCTCATGACGTTTCCTTTAATGTTGTCTGTGACGGGTTTGATAACCGAGTTTATCACCCTTACCGGGAGACATCTGTTATACAAATGGGTAACGGTGATCAGGGCGCATATTATAACCACTGTCGCACAGATCACCATACAAGTGCCCAAAGCGGCGGCGGATTGTTAGAATGCGGTCAATACAGCAGCCAAGGGCATTTTATGCACATTCATATTCTGGGTATTTGCGGCACCTTCATGGGCGGACTGGCGGTGCTGGCCAAACAGCTGGGCTATCGGGTCACCGGCAGCGACGCCAACGTCTATCCGCCGATGAGCACCCAGCTCGAGCAACAGGGCATCGAGTTGATTGAAGGTTACGATCCGGCACAGCTCGATCCGGCACCGGATCTGGTGGTGGTGGGCAACGCCATGAGCCGGGGCAACCCCTGCGTGGAGGCGATGCTCAATCGTCGCATTCCCTATACCTCGGGCCCCCAATGGCTGCTGGAACATGTGCTGCAGGATCGCTGGGTACTGGCGGTGGCCGGCACCCACGGCAAAACCACCACCGCCGGCATGCTGGCCTGGATTCTGGAAGACTGCGGCCTGGCGCCCGGTTTTCTGATCGGTGGCGTGCCCGGCAATTTCGAGGTGTCCGCCCGGCTGGGCGAGGCGCCTTTTTTCGTGATCGAAGCCGACGAATACGACAGCGCCTTCTTCGACAAGCGATCCAAATTTGTTCATTACCGCCCCAGCACCCTGATCCTCAACAACCTCGAGTTTGATCACGCGGATATCTTCGACGATCTGGCGGCCATTCAGCGACAGTTTCATCATCTGCTGCGCATGGTGCCCGGCCACGGCCGGGTAATGGTACCGACCCGCACACCGGCGGTGGATCAGGTGCTGGCCATGGGTTGCTGGAGCGAAGTGGAATACGCGGGTGAAGACGGCCTGTGGCAGGCTGAACCGCGGCAAGCCGACGGCAGCCATTTTACCGTGCTGCTCGACGGCAAGCCGGTGGGCGAGGTGCGCTGGGGTTGTATCGGCCTGCACAACGTGCACAACGGCCTGATGGCCCTGGCAGCGGCCCGCCATGCAGGCGTGCCGGTGGCGGAAGCCATCAAGGCGCTGTGCCTGTTCGTATCGCCCAAGCGACGGATGGAGCTGAAAGGCGAGGTGGCCGGCATTCGGGTATGGGACGACTTTGCCCATCACCCCACCGCCATCGAATGGACCCTGGCCGGGCTCAAGGCTCAGGTGAGGGCTCGAGAAGGCGGCCGGGTGCTGGCGGTGCTGGAGCCGCGCTCCAACACCATGAAGATGGGCGTGCACCGGCAGCCGCTGGCGGACTCGCTGCAACTGGCGGATCAGACCTACCTGTTCCGGCCCGCGGATCTGAACTGGGATCTGGCCGCGGTGGCCGACGCCTGTCCGCAGGGGCGGGTGTTCGAGCAACTGGACGGACTGATCGCGGCCCTGGTCGAGGCGGCACAGCCGGGGGATCAGATACTGGTGATGAGTAATGGCGGTTTCGGCGGTATTCACGGCCGCCTGCTGCAGGCACTGGAGGCGGCTCATGTCTGCGCATAAATACCCGCGTCATCGACAGGTCACCCTGGCCCTGTCCGGCGCCTCCGGCGCTCCCTATGCGCTGGCGCTGCTGGGGCGCCTGCTGGCCGCCGGTATGCAGGTGCACCTGCTGGTATCCAGTGCCGCCCGGGTGGTGCTGGCGACCGAAGAGGGCGAGCAGTGGCCGGGCAAGCCGGATGCCCTGGCAGCCCTGCTGAGCGAGCGTTATCAGGCGGCGCCGGAGCAACTGCAGGTCTATGGCAAGGAAGAATGGTTTTCGCCGGTGGCCTCCGGCTCCGGCGCCCCCCGGCGCATGGTGATTTGTCCCTGCTCCATGGGCACGGTGGCGTCCATCGCCAGTGGTGCGTCGGACAATCTGATCGAGCGGGCCGCCGATGTGGTGATCAAGGAGAAGGGTCAGCTGATCCTGGTGCCACGCGAGTCACCGTTCTCGGCGCTGCATCTGGAAAATCTGCTCAAGCTGGCCAACCTCGGCGTGACCATCATGCCGGCGTCGCCGGGGTTTTATCATCAGCCGCGCACCATTGCGGATCTGGTCGATTTCATGGTGGCGCGTATTCTGGATCACCTCGATGTGGATCAGGAACTGGTGCCGCGCTGGGGCTATGGCCAGAAAAAACAGCCGGGAGCTTGAAGCGTGTCGGCGTAGCGCAACCGCGCTGCTGCTTCGCGTGGCGCATCCGCGTTTGTGCAGAGGTGGGCGAATTCCGTTAGAATACCGCTTTAATCACAGTCGGGCATTTCAGGCCCAACGGAGCTAAAAATGAAACACAGAGTGGATATCCTGATCGGCACCGATGAGGTAAACGCGAGGATCCAGGCCCTGGGCGATCAAATCAACGCCCATTATCAGGGGGTGGACGAGCTGGTGATGGTCGGTCTGCTGCGCGGCTCCTGTGTGTTTATGGCCGACTTGTGTCGCAAACTTACCCTGCCGGTGCGGCTCGATTTCATGACCGCTTCCAGCTACGGCAGCAGCATGGAAAGTAACCGTGACGTCAGAATCCTCAAGGATCTGGATGACGAAATCCACGGCAAGCACGTGTTGATCGTCGAAGACATCATCGACACCGGTTACACCCTGAGCAAGGTGAAGGAAATACTGTCGCTGCGCAATCCGGCCTCGCTGACCATTTGCTCGCTGCTCGACAAGCCCGATCGGCGTGAAGTACAGGTGCCGGTGGACTGGATAGGCTTTACCATTCCCGACGAGTTCGTGGTCGGCTACGGCATCGATTACGCCCAGCTTTATCGCAATCTGCCTTATATCGGCAAGGTGATACCGCTCGATTAAGCTTTTGCTTACTCATCAAATCAACCTGGGGCGGGGCAACGGATTGATGTCCGTTACCTGCCCCGGGTCTTTTTTATTCCATGGAGCCAATAATGACCAAAGCACTGGAGATTGATGGCCTGCGCAAGATCTACGCCGGTGGTGTAGAAGCATTGAAAGGCATAGATCTGACAGTCAACAAGGGCGACTTCTATGCCTTGCTCGGCCCTAACGGAGCAGGTAAATCCACCACCATCGGTATCATCTCTTCACTGGTGAACAAGAGTGCCGGCACGGTAAAGGTATTCGGTTTCGATATCGATACTCAGCTGAATCAGGCAAAGACCCAGATCGGTCTGGTGCCGCAGGAATTCAACTTCAACCCGTTCGAAAAAGTGCAGCAAATCGTGGTCAACCAGGCCGGTTTGTATGGCATTGAGCGCAAAGAGGCCAAGGTACGCGCCGAACGTTACCTGAAGCAGCTGGATCTGTGGGACAAGCGGGATGTTCCCGCCCGCACCCTGTCTGGCGGCATGAAGCGACGACTGATGATCGCCCGGGCGCTGATGCACGAACCCAAACTGTTGATTCTGGATGAGCCGACCGCCGGGGTGGATATCGAAATTCGCCGGGCCATGTGGGATTTTCTCAAGGCTATCAACGAGCAGGGCATTACCATCATCCTGACCACCCACTACCTGGAAGAAGCGGAGATGCTGTGTCGGAATATCGGCATCATCGACAAGGGGCGCTTGGTCGAGAACACCAGCATGAAAGGCCTGCTCGGTAAGCTCAACGTGGAAACCTTCATCCTGGATCTGGCCGCCGATTGCCGTGAACCCTTTCTGTCCGGTTTTAACTGGCAGTTGCTGGACGATCACACCCTGGAAGTGGAAGTGAAGAAAGATCAGGGCTTGAACGGCGTCTTTGCCCAGCTTAACGAGCAGGGCATTCGCGTGCTGAGCATGCGCAACAAGGCCAACCGGCTGGAAGAATTGTTTGTCACTTTGGTGGAGCAGGGGAGAAAAGCATGAGCGCCAAGCAATATTACGTCGCCTTTCGCAGCATTTTGCACCGGGAAATCGTGCGCTTTACCCGTATCTGGGTGCAGACTCTGGTGCCGCCGGCCATCACCATGACCCTGTATTTCGTGATTTTCGGCAACCTGATTGGCAGCCGTATCGGCGAGATGGGCGGTTATTCCTACATGGCCTTTATCGTGCCGGGACTGATCATGATGTCGGTGATCACCAACTCCTATTCCAATGTGGCCTCGTCGTTTTTCAGCAGCAAGTTCCAGCATAACGTGGAAGAGCTGCTGGTGGCGCCGGTGCCCACTTACGTCATCATCGCCGGCTATGTCGGTGGCGGTGTGGTGCGGGGCCTGCTGGTGGGCTTGATCGTCAGTATGGTGTCGCTGTTTTTTGTCGACCTGCAGATCAGTCATTTGTTCAGCGTTATCTTTACCGTTTTTCTGACCTCGGTGCTGTTTTCGCTGGCGGGGCTGCTCAATGCCATTTTTGCCCGTACCTTCGACGATATCAGCATCATTCCGACCTTCATCCTGACGCCGCTGACCTATCTGGGCGGGGTATTCTACTCCATCGACCTGCTGCCCGAGGTATGGCAAACCATCTCGCACGGTAACCCGGTGCTGTATATGGTGAACGCCTTCCGCTACGGTTTTCTGGGTATCAGCGATGTACCGCTGACCGTGGCCTACGGCATCATCATCGGCTTTATCGCCCTGTTCTACGGGCTGGCTTGGTATTTGATTCACACCGGGCGCGGATTACGCTCCTGAGTTTAAAAGGCAGCCGGTTGGCTGCTTTTTTGTTATTAAAGCAGCTGAAAGCCGGGTAAGGGGCTCAATACCTCCCGGCTCGCCATGTTATCAATCTCATCAAGAATTAGACCCTGGTCCGGTGGAGTCGAGGCAACAGAGCCGTCTCCCACGACACGCTACAAGTACATCCATGTAAGCTCGGAAATGCCATCCATGGCATTTCACGGCCGAGGGAGGCGGTCTCTGTTACCTCCTCTTGAGCACCGAGTGGCCTGCAGATGGCGCCAACAGGCAACTCCGTAGTACGAAGGAAGTCAAAGGGATTTGCTCCGCCGACCGTCACATGACAGGGATGTCATGTGCTGAGCGTCACATGGACGTGCTTGAAGCGTGTCGGCGGAGCTGACCCTTTGGCTGACTTTAACAGAGTAGAAAACCGCAGTGCCACCAAACAAAAAAGGCAGCCAACGGGCTGCCTTTTGTCTTTTACCTGCGGGTTATGGTGGCGATCAGGCCAGTTGCAGGGGGATGTTCTTGCTGGTGCGTACTATGTTGTTGTCCGCATCCAGATACACCAGATTGGGATCGTAGCTTTCGATTTGCTGCTCGCTCATCGGCGCATAGGCACAGATGATGATACGGTCGCCCACGGCGGCCTTGCGGGCGGCGGCGCCGTTCAATGAAATCATCCTGGAGCCACGTTCGCCGGAAATGGCGTAGGTGTGGAAGCGCTCGCCGTTTTCGATGTTATAGATATCGATCTGCTCGTATTCGCGGATATTGACCGCGTCCAGCAGGTCCTGATCGATAGCGCAGGAGCCTTCGTAGTTCAGCTCGGCGTGGGTGACCCGGGCCTGGTGCAGCTTGCCTCTGAGCATAATGCGTTGCATGTCCATCTTTACCTTGTCTCCATTGGTTACTGCCTTCACGGCGAGTCTAATCCCCATCCGGCTGTGCTGTCGAAAAGCGAGGGGTAGTGTTCTACAGGGGCACTACCCGGTTGTCTATCAGTCGGGCCTTGCCGAGAAAGGCGGCCATCAGAATGACCACGGCCCGGCTCTGTGCCGTTAACGGCAGCAGGGTATCCGCATCGACGATATCGATACCGTCGGTACGAAAACCGGCGTCGTTCAGGCGAGCACTGCCTGCTGTGGCCAGCCGTTCAATATCCCGCTCGCCGTCGGCGAGGCGAGCGGCCAGCCAGTTCATGGTGGCGGCAAGCTCGGGGGCCAGCGCGCGTTCGGCGTCGGTCAGATAACCGTTGCGGGAACTCAGCGCCAGGCCGTCTTCGGCGCGCACCGTGGGTACCCCCAGGATCTCGACCGGCATATTCAATTCGGCAGTCATTTTACGGATCAGCGCCAGCTGCTGGTAGTCTTTTTCACCGAAACAGGCCAGATCCGGCTGCACCAGGTTGAACAGCTTGCACACGACCGTGCTGACGCCGTCGAAGTGACCCGGACGCAGGGCGCCTTCCAGTACCTCGGAAACGCCGGGCACCACAACCCGGGTTTGCTGTTGCTGGCCATTGGGGTACATCAGCGCCGGCGTGGGGGTGAAGACGATATCCGCCTGTTCACCCAGCCGCTCGCAGTCCTGCTCCAGGGTGCGGGGATAGGCGTCGAGATCGGCGGCCCGGTCAAACTGCAGCGGGTTGACGAAGATGCTGACCACCACGCGATCGCAACGGCTTCCGGCCTGCTTGACCAGCTCCAGATGTCCCTGATGCAAATTGCCCATGGTGGGCACGAAACCGATACGCTCGCCGTGACGGCGCCAGCCGTTGATGACGGCTCTTAATTCGTCGAGGGTGCTGACCAGCTGCATCTTCTGTCCTCAGTTAAAACTGTGTTCCGGGCCGGGGAAACGGCCCTCGGCCACGTCGGCCACATAGGCTTCGATGGCGGCTTTGACGTTGCCGTTGTCGGCCAGAAAGTTCTTGGTGAACCTGGGCACATAGCCGGTGGTGAGTCCCAGGGCATCCTGCATCACCAGTACCTGACCGTCGGTCCGGGCACCGGCACCGATGCCGATCACCGGTATGCTCAGCATCTGGCTGATGTCGGTGGCAAGCCGGCTTGGCACGCACTCCAGCACCAGCAACTGAATGCCGGCGGCTTCCAGTGCTCTGGCATGACGTTTGATTTGTTCGGCCTGCTCGGTTTCGCGCCCCTGCAGCTTGAAGCCGCCGAACACGTGCACCGACTGCGGCGTCAGCCCCAGATGGCCGCACACCGGAATACCCTGGCGGGTCAGCTGGGTCACGGTGTCGGCCAGCCAGTCGCCGCCTTCCAGCTTGACCATGTGGGCACCGGCGCGCATCAGGGTGGCGGCACCGGCACAGGCCTGCTCCGGATTGCTGTAACTCATAAACGGCATGTCGGCGACGATAAGCGATTTTGAGCAACCATTGGCCACCGATCTGGTGTGATAGGCGATATCGTCGACTGTCACCTTGAGGGTGCTGTCTTCGCCTTGCAATACCATGCCGAGGGAGTCGCCGATCAGAATGGCATGCACGCCGGCCTGTTCGAACAGCTGGGCAAAGGTGGCATCGTAGGCGGTGATCATGGCAATTTTCTGCCGGGCCTGTTTCATCGCCAGCAGGCGTGCCGTGGTGATTTTAGTCATGAGAGATTCCTTTACTGCGGGGGCAGTCGGGTCATGCTGTTGGCCGGGCACTGCTGCAGCAGCCGGGCCAGGGAAGTGCCACAGGGCAGTATCAGGCCCGGGGCCAGATCCGCCAGCGGGTAAAGCACGAATTCCCGTTGCTTCATGCCATAGTGGGGGACCGTCAGCCGTTCATCGTCTATGTGGCGTTCGCCATAGAGCAGCATGTCCAGATCCAGGGTGCGTGGCCCCCAGCGTTCTTCCTTGCGTACCCGGCCATGCGCCAGCTCTATGCGCTGCAACGCATCCAGCAGGGCGTGTGGCTCGAGCGAGGTGTCAAACGCAGACACCCCGTTGATATAGCGCGGCTGATCCGCCGGCCCCATGGGCAGGCTTTGATACAGCGGCGAATGTCGCAGACTGCCTGGCGTGGCCAGATCAGCCAATGCGAGCTGCGCCGCCCTTATTTGCGCCAGCGGCTCGCCAAGGTTGGCGCCGAGGGCAACAAATACCCGGGTCACGCGTCTTTTTTCCGACGCGGGCGGCGGCGTGGCCGCTTGCGTGGTTTACGCGGTTCGGCATCGCTGGCCGTATTGGCCTGACCTTGCTGCGCTCCACGAGCCTGAGGCTGACGGTGTTGCTGTTGCCGGTCGACCGGATTGGCAACCTGAAACTCGGTCCACCATTCGGCCAGCTCTTTCAGGCGCGGGTCCAGCTCGGCCCGCAGCAGCAAGAAGTCGTAACCGGCGCGGAACTTGGGATGCTCGAGCAGGCGGTGCGGCCGTTTGCCGTTGCGCTTGGTGAGACGATCCTGCAGTTGCCAGATATCGCGGACTACCGAGCTGAAACGGCGCGGAATGGCGACGGCTTTCACCTGGCGACCCAGCACATCATCGGTGGCCAGCATGAAGGCGTCGTAATGATTCAGGCCGCCTTCATTCATGAAGGCCTGGGTGCGGGTTTCTACCGGTCCCCACAGCAGGGCGGCGTACAGGAAGGCCGGAGTCACCCGCATATCCTGGGCGATACGTTCGTCGGTGTTGGTCAGCGCCAGCTCGATAAAGCGACCGTAGCGATTGTTGCCCTTGCCCATGACCTCGGCCGCTTCCGGAAACAGCGGCGCAAAGAGCCCGTATTGCTGCAGCTGGCGATAGGTTTCCAGACCGTGGCCGGCAAGAAACAGCTTGAGGGTTTCTTCAAACAGGCGGGCCGGAGGAATATCGCTCAGCAAGGGCGCCAGTTCCTGAATCGGCGCTTCGGTGCGGGGGCTGATGGTCAGACCCAGCTTGGCGGAGAAACGGACCGCCCGAATCATGCGCACCGGATCTTCCCGATAGCGGGTTTCCGGGTCGCCGATCAGTTCGAGGCGGCGCGCTTCCAGATCCTTGATGCCATTGGCAAAGCCAACCACGCTGAAGTCGGCAATGTTGTAATAGAGGGCGTTAACGGTAAAGTCGCGGCGCTCGGCGTCTTCTTCTATGGTGCCGTAGACGTTGTCGCGCAGCAGCATGCCTTCGGAAGACTGGGAAGAGACGTTTTTGTTGGTATTAACCTGATGGTGATGACCACGGAAAGTAGCCACTTCGATGACATCGCGACCAAACAGCACATGGGCCAGGCGAAAACGGCGACCAACCAGACGGCAGTTGCTGAAAAGCTGCTTTATCTGTTCCGGTGTGGCGTTGGTGGAGACATCGAAGTCTTTGGGCTGACGGCCCAGCAGCAAGTCACGCACCCCACCACCGACCAGGTAGGCTTCAAAGCCCGCCTTGTTCAGGCGATACAGTACTTTGAGGGCGTTTTCGCTGATTTGTCGGCGCGAAATACCATGTTGGTCGCGTGTCAGCACCACGGGTTGCAACGGCAACGCCTCCTGTTGTCGGGTAAGCAGCTTTCTACAAAAGCCAGCAATCTGGGAAAAAATAGGACACCTCGCAAGGCCTTAAGCTAAAAAAATCGGCGCACTATAATAGCGCAGGGCGCTGAAAATGCGAACTGTCTGCGCACTTCAGCTCGATATTTGGTCTGCCGGGCACTCGATCCAGGCGCCAGTGACGGCAGGCCCAGTGCAGTAGTTCGGCAGCACCGGCGCCAAACAGCGCCGGTGGGGGTTCTTGTCCGAGAAAATCCAGCGCGTGCCAGAGCGCCTTGCCTGGTTGCCGGTCATCCAGTGCCGGGGCGTGATTCTGCTTGGACAGCTTGTTGCCCGCATACAGCGCCAGCGGCAGGTGCAGCCAGCCGGGCTCCGGCGCCTTCAGCATGCGATAAAGGGCAATCTGGCGCACCGTGGGATCGAGCAGGTCGGCCCCTCTGACCACTTCGGTAATGCCCGCCTCGGCATCGTCGACTACCACCGCCAGGTTATAGGCGTAGAGCCCGTCGCGACGACGCACGATAAAGTCTTCTTCGGCCAGCGCTCCCGGTACGGAAATGTCCCCCTGCAGCCGGTCGTGAAAGCGGTAAACCGGCCGATCCATCACCAGCCTGGTGGCCGCGTTTTCGGCCGGCAGTGCAAGATCACGACAATGGCCGTTATAAAAGCCGCCGGCGGCACTGATCATCTTGCGGGTACAATGGCAATGATAGGTCAGCCCTTGTCGTGCCAGCTTGTCCAGCACGGCACAGTAGGCATGGTGTCGTTGACTCTGGTACACGATGGGGCCGTCCCAGTGCAGGCCAAAGGCGTCCAGGGTGCGCAAGATGGCATCGGCCGCACCGGGAACTTCCCGCGGCGGATCCAGGTCTTCAATCCGCAGTAACCATAGTCCCTGATGACTTCGGGCTTGCAGATAGCTGCCGAGGGCGGCTATCAGAGAGCCGAAATGAAGGGGGCCGCTGGGCGAGGGGGCAAAGCGCCCAATGTAGCGGTTGGACGCTGTTCTATTCATGGTATCAGGGACGGCTTAGTAACCGGCCATCTGTTTTTCCTTTATCTCGGCCAGGGTCTTGCAGTCGATGCACAGATCGGCGGTGGGGCGAGCTTCCAGACGACGGATGCCGATTTCCACGCCGCAGTGTTCGCAATAGCCGAAGTCGTCTTCTTCTATTTTCTGCAGGGTTTTCTCGATCTTCTTGATCAGCTTGCGTTCACGATCCCGGGCACGCAATTCAAGCGCGAATTCTTCTTCCTGAGCGGCTCTGTCTACCGGGTCGGGGAAGTTGGCTGCCTCGTCTTTCATGTAGCCCATGGTGCGATCCACTTCTTCGCGCAACTGATTGCGCCAGGCACCCAGAATTTTGCGAAAATGCGTCTTTTGCGCATCGTTCATGTATTCTTCGTCGGGCTTCGCCTGGTAAGGCTCAACACCGGCAATGGCCAGAATACCGAGAGATTTTTTGGTTTCGACTGCTGGCATTCCGTATCTCCTAAAAAGCAATATTGCGTCAACCAAGGTTAAGAAGCGGCTATCTATAGCAGAAACCATAATGACAAGGCAATTTTGCATTGCTGTTTCTGCGAAAATCAGCCCTTAAATACGACCATGACCACTTTTTTCTGAAATGACTCTGGTTGAGTGGGCCGGATGATAAAGAGCGGCAGCTTCTCGATGAGCCCTCCATATGGGGACGGGGAATGGCATTTTCAAGAGTAGAGTCGCAGTGGTGATACAGATTACCATCGAACTCTATTCATGAACTATAGGTACAATCGTGCAGTTTTCCTCTTCTTTGTGCCGTGGTCAGCTGATTCGGCGTTACAAGCGCTTTCTGGCCGACGTCATTCATCCGGGCTCTTCAACCGAGGCTCCGCTGACCATACATTGCCCCAATACCGGCAAGATGACCGGTTGCGCCGAACCGGGCTGGACGGTCTATTTCTCTACATCAGACAACCAGAAACGCAAATATGCTCACACCTGGGAGCTGGTCGAAAACCGGCGCGGCGACCTCATCTGTGTCAATACCGGGCGGGCCAACCCCTTGGTGGCCGAGGCACTGGCGCAAAAACGCATTCCCTCGCTGGCGCAATATGACGATATAAAAGCCGAAGTTCGCTACGGCAACGAGGGCAGCCGCATCGACTTTCTGCTGAGTGGCGGCGATGAGCCCGACTGTTATGTGGAGGTCAAGAGCGTGACCCTGCTGGATGAAACCGCGGGGGAGCCGGGCGGTCAGGGCTATTTTCCGGATACCGAGAGTGTCAGGGCACAGAAGCACGTGCGGGAGCTGATCGACTGCGTTCATCACGGCCACAGGGCGGTGCTGCTGTTCTGTGTGCTGCATACCGGCATCGATCGGGTCAGCCCGGCGCAGCACCTGGACCCGGTCTATGCCGGTCTGGTGCTCGAGGCCCTGACCGCCGGCGTGGAATGCCAGGCCTGGAAGGCGGATATCTCCCCCGAGGGCATGACCCTGATTGAACAGCTACCGTTTGCGGTGTGAGTTTTCTCCTCGCGCCTCACTCCTCACTTCCTTTCACTTCGGCCAGCGGCCAGCGTTGCAGACAGTGATAAACCGGCCCTTGCTCGGTGAGGGTGGAGCGGTACAGGCACAGCGCCGTTGGTTGGTAATGAAAGGGTCTGATGGTGGGCAGCTCGTCGGTGTTGCAGTGGCGAAACAGGGTCACGTGAGGGCGGTAGGCCTTGTGCGGCTTGTCCAGACCCAGGGCGCGGCATTTCAGCTCCACGGCCTCGGCCAGTGCCATCAGCGCCGGCGGCGGTGCGCTCGGCCCCAGCCAGACCACGCCGGCCCGGGAAAAGCAGCCCAGCTGGTCCAGCACCAGTGCAAAGCCGGGCAGGGGCAGCTTGTCCAGCAGGTGCAGTAACGAGGCCTGTTGCTTCGGGTTGCACTGGCCGAGAAAGTGCAGGGTCAGGTGCAGTTGTTCCGGCGGAACGCGTCGGCCGGGCAGGGCCAGCCGGCGTTGCAGCCGGGTCAGTTCGGGCGCCAGCGCCTCGGCGGGAAAAGCCAGGAACAGCCGGTTATCCTTGCCTGCCATTTTTGTCCTCCCAGGCCGCTGATACCAATCTTAGTAAATTTGTGATCATATGAAATAGAGGCAACACAGCCGCCTCCCTCGACACGCCATGAACCCATCCGTGGGGGCTCGGAAATGCCGTCCATGGCATTTCACGGTCGTGGGAGCCGTTCTCTGTTGCCTCCCCTTAAGCACCGAGTTGCCTACAGATACCACCCCAGGCGACTCCGCAGCCTAGGGACGGATGAAGGAGTCTATTCCACCGACCATCATATGACAGGGATGTCATATGCTGAGCGCTACAGGGATGAACTTGCAGCGTGTCGGTGGAATAGGTTCTTCGTTCGGCCTTTTCAGAGCAGGTGAATAGAACAGTTACTTTCTCAGATTGGTATGACTCATCCCGAGCCGAGCTATTTGTCAACGGGCCGTCGCCATGCGAAGCCTGTCGTCATTGGGCAGGCACTCGCTCGTCGCCAAACCGGCATAGCCGGTGTATTGCAGTGCCTGCTCGGGTGGCAGGGGCCTGGCAAACAGGAAACCCTGGCCATAGTCACAGCCTATCTTGTTGAGAAACTGCATTTGCTCAACGGTTTCAATGCCTTCGACAATCACTTTTAGCCCCAGCTTGTGCACCATGGCGGTAATGGCTTCCACCATCTGGCGGTCGACGGCACTGGTTTCCAGATCCACCACAAAGGAACGGTCGATTTTCAGAATATCGACGGGAAAGTGGCGTAGTTGCGACAACGAAGAATAACCGGTGCCAAAGTCATCAATCGCAATACGGATACCCAATTTTTTTAGTTTTTCAATCAACACCATGGCCAGCTCGACATTTTCCATCAGCATGGATTCGGTAATTTCAAGCACCAGCAACGCGGGTGGAATATTCAGGCGTAGCAACAGGCTTTCTACCCGCGCTGCAAATTCCGCCTCGCGCAACTGGCAGACACTCAGGTTGACCGCCACCGGCTTCACGCTTTGCTTCGCCTGCATTTGTTGCCGAATAAAATGACAGGCCGCCTCAATGACCCAATAACCAATAGGCACAATCAGTCCGGTCTGCTCTGCCACCGCAATAAAGGTGCCCGGATTTTGTATTCCCCGGCCCGGTTGCTTCCAGCGCAGCAGCGCTTCGAATTTTTTTACCTCGCCAGATGAAAAGGAAACGATGGGCTGGAATACCAGGACAAATTCCTCCCGGCAGAGGGCCCGACGCAACGCTTCCTCCAGTCGTATCGAGGCAAGCGCCTGTTCCTGCATTTCCTTGTTGTAAAAGGAAAGCTGGTTTTTACCCGCTCGTTTCGAGCTATACATGGCAAGATCGGCATTGCGTAATAACTCGCCACCACTGGACCCGTCTTCCGGTGCCAGGGTGATGCCAATACTGGTGCCAATCACGGTCTCGTTCTGAGCCAACTGAACCGGCATGCCGATATTGGCGATTATTTTTTCGGCGACGATTCGTGCGTTGTCGGCGCCGTTTATATTGACAAGTATAATTGCAAACTCATCACCACCCAGGCGGCCGACGATATCGGTTTCTCTTACCGTGGCCTTGAGTCGTCGCGCCACTTCAGTCAATAACCGGTCGCCGTCTTCGTGTCCGGTTGAATCATTGATGCGTTTAAAATCATCGAGATCCAGATACATCAGCGCCAGGCTGCCACCTTCGCGCCGAATATTCAAAAGTGCCTGCTCCAGCTGCTCGGTCAGAAAGCGCCGGTTGGCCAGACCGGTGAGTTCATCATTAAATGCCAGCTGCTCCAGTTGAAAGGTTTGTTTTTTGACCAACTCTCGCAGTCGCTCCGGCTCCAGCAGGATGCGGCGTATCAGCAGCGCGAATACGCTCGCCGTGATCAGGCTGAGGGTGAGGCCGACGATAATCTGAAAGGTGAAGTCGATTGGCCGGCTCATCGCTATGGTCCATTCGCCATTGGGAACCTTGACTCTTTTTCTGACCTGCTGCTGATCCAGCTCGTTACTGGAGCGGGCAAAGATATCCACCTTGCCGGTGTCGGGGTGTAAACGCGACAGTTGAAAGGCATAGCCTTTTTGTTTCAGTTGATCGAGCTCGGTAAACGACAGCAGATCATCCAGATAAATCAATGCCGTCGCAAAGCCCCAAAACTGTTGCTCGCCGTTGTTTTCAAGGAACACCGGATTTCGTCCCACCATGCCCAGGCGTCCCTGCACCAGCATAAAGGGGCCGGCCAGCGTCAGGGTCTTGCTTTCGATGGCTTCCCAGGCTTCCTTTTTCCGTTTATCACTCACCAACAGGTTATGACCAATGCCCTTTTCATTACCCGCCAGCGGGTATATTTGCCGAGTTATGCCATCGGGGGCAAGCTGGAGACTGGAAACACCGCCCAGGGTCTGGATGACTTCTGCGGCAAAGTTGTCGAAATCCCTGAACTGACCGTTACTGCGCCGCACTTCCTGGGCAAGAATATAGGTCGATGATAACGAACGGGTCAGGCGCCGCTCTATGGACGCCGCCTGGACACTGACCACCTCTTCCATCAGCAGCTGCTGATCCTTGCGATCGGCCACAATACTCAGGTGAATGTAATACCCCCCGGCGGCAAAAACACATACAAACGCCATCAGGGTATAAAGGCTGCTGAGCCTGAATGTAAGCATTTATTTCTCTTACCTGGTTTGCCAGGAACATTTGAGTTTGGCGGTGTTGCGGCACCAGGCAAGACGACTCAGCAATACCTGCATCAGCACAACAAACCTCGTTCGGTCACTTGTGCACCACTATACATGGGTTCCGATTCTGAGCATCATCTTGCCCCGGCTTCTGACAGTGGCGGTAACGTCAACCGCATAGTCCTTTGCAGCGGCTTTTGGCACAATATAGTGGTTTTCGAACAGTCAGGTAATCATGTGAATCAGCTCCCTATCGTCGACGCGCTGCCGCAACTGCAACCGGCGCTGGCGGCGTCCCAGATCATCATTGAAGCGCCACCCGGCGCCGGTAAATCCACCTGGCTGCCGTTGTGGCTGCTGAAGCAACCCGAAATCCAGGGCCGCATCATCATGCTGGAACCCCGGCGGCTGGCGGCACGCACCATAGCCCAGTATCTGGCGACGCAACTGGGCGAAACGCCGGGTGGCCGCATCGGTTATCGCATGCGTGGCGAAAGCCGGGTGGGTAAAGACACCCGGCTGGAAGTGGTTACCGAGGGGGTGCTGACCCGCATGCTGCAGGCCGATCCGGAGCTGGACGGGGTCGGGCTGTTGATCTTCGATGAATTTCACGAACGCAGCCTGCAGGCGGATCTGGCGCTGGCCTTTGCCCTGGAATGCCAGGCGCTGCGTGAAGACCTCAACATCATGGTGATGTCTGCCACCCTGGAGGGGCTGGCGCTCGATAGCCTGCTGCCCGAGGCCGCCGTGGTGCAGAGCGCCGGGCGCAGCTTTCCGGTGACGGTGGAATATCAGCCCCGCAATCAGCACAGCCGGCTGGATGAAGCCATGGGCCGAGCCATTCTTACGGCACTGGATCGTTTCGATGGCAGCGTGCTGGCCTTTCTGCCCGGTGAGCGGGAAATTCGTGGCACCCAGGACTGGCTGAGCGGCAAAACCGGCTCGGAGGTCGAACTCAGGCCGCTCTATGGTCGGCTGACGCTGGCCGAGCAGCAGGCGGCCATCGCACCGGCAAAGGCGGGGCGGCGCAAGGTGGTGCTGGCTACCAATGTGGCGGAAACCTCGCTCACCATTGACGGCATCAGCATAGTGGTGGACTCGGGCCTGGAGCGGCAGGCGCAGTTCGAGCCCCAGTCCGGCATCACCCGGCTGCACAGCCGCCAGATTGGCCAGGCCTCGGCGACTCAGCGGGCCGGCCGGGCCGGGCGCTTGCAGCCCGGTACCTGTGTGCGGCTGTGGGGGCAGGAGCAGCAGGAGCGGCTGGCGCCCCGGCGACCGGCGGAAATCGAACAGAGCGACCTGGCCGGTTTTGTGCTGGAATGTGCCGCCTGGGGCGCCGAGCCCGAGCAATTGCCGCTGTTGACGCCGCCCCCCGCCACGCTGCTGGCGGCGGCTCGCAGCCAGCTCTCAAGCCTGGGCCTGTTGAGTGGCTCCCAGTTGACTGCGCTCGGGCGACGAGTCTGGCAACTGGGCACCGAGCCCTGGCTGGGGCAGCTGTTGCTGACGGCGCAGGACTGGCAACGGCAGGGTCGGGCCGGCGCCTTGGCCGACGCCGTCTATCTGGTGGCCCTGCTGGAAGAAGGCCGCTGGGATAATGGCCCCTTGTCGGGGCAGCTACTGGCGCGGCAGGGACGGCTGAAACCGGCGGCCCGGCGCTGGTTCAAACGCCTGCAGCAGAACGAAAGTGCGCCGTCGGGCCAGTATCTGGGGCCTCTGCTGGCCAACGCCAGACCCGAATGGGTGGGGCTGTTGCGCCAGCAGGGGCGTTATGGCCTGGCCGGCGGCCTGAGTGCGGATCTGCCGCAGGGCAGCCCCTTGCTCGGCAAGCCGATGCTGGCGATGGCGGCGCTGGGGCGGGGCGAACGGGGCATCTTTATTCAGGCGGCGGAGCCTGTCAGCCTGGAGCAATTGCAGCAGTTTGTGCCCGAGCGTTTCGGCGAGCGGGAACATCTGGAGTGGGATAACGATGCCAACCGGGTGCGGGCCGAACGCCAGTGGTGCTTTGGCGGCCTGATATTGCAGCGTTCACCGCTGAGCAAGGTCAGCCCCGAACAGCGGGCTCGTTGCCTGCTGGAAGAAGTGGTGCGGCGTGGCTGGTCGGCCTTGCCACTGAATGAAGCAAGCCGGCAATATTGGCTCAGATTGAAGCTGGCCGGACAAAAACTGGCCGATAGCGGCTTCGAACCCTGTGACGAAAGCGGCTGGCTGGCCGAGGCAGAACACTGGTTGCTGCCCTATCTGACGGGGCTGGGACGATGGGAGGAGCTGGCCCGGCTCGACTGGGTCGGTATTTTCAAGAGTCGGCTGGACTGGTCACAACGGCAATTGCTGGATACCCTGCTACCGTCGGCTATCGAGCTGGCCACCGGTACCAGGGCCAGTATTCGGTACCGGGAAGACGAGGATCCGGTGCTGCCGGTGCGGCTGCAGGAAATGTTCGGTCAGTCCGACACCCCGGAGCTGGCACGTGGTCGGGTGGTGCTGGTGCTGGAGCTGTTGTCGCCGGCCCGTCGTCCGTTACAGATTACCCGGGACCTGGCCGCCTTCTGGGCCGGGTCCTATCTGGATGTAAAAAAAGAGATGAAGGGGCGTTACCCCAAGCATGTGTGGCCCGATGATCCCGCCAATACGGCGCCGACCCGGCACACCAAGAGGCATAGTAAGCACTGATTATGGCAAAACAGACTCGTAAATCGAAAAAGAAGCCCGTGAAGCCCCGCCGTTCATGGTGGGGCCTGCTGTTCAAGCTGGCGCTGGTGGGTACCGTGTTGATGGGCATCTTCGGCATTTATCTGGACAGTCAGGTAAAGGAGCGCTTCGAGGGCCAGAAATGGGCGCTGCCGGCACTGGTTTATAGCCGGCCGCTGGAGTTGTTTCCGGGACAGAAGCTGTCTCATGCCCAGATGCTGCGCGAATTGCAGTTGCTCAACTACCGCAAGGTAGCCAATCCCGGTCGGCCGGGTGAATATGCGGTGGCCAACAATCGCATCGAGATTCATCGCCGGGCCTTCAATTTCTCCGACGGCGCCGAGGCGGCCCGCTCTATTCTGCTGACCTTCGAGGGCCAGCGGCTGAAGCGGATGCAGAATCCGGACAACGGCCGTGAGCTGGGTTATGCCCGCATGGATCCGGTGTTGCTTGACCGGCTCAACGTGGAAAAGCGGGAAGATCGCCTGCTGGTGCGGCTGGATCAGGTGCCCCCCTTGCTGGTGACCGCCCTGCTGACGGTCGAGGATCGGGACTTTTATGAGCATGACGGCGTGTCGCCGCTGGCGATACTGCGCGCCCTGGTGGTCAACATCAAGGCCGGGCGCACCGTACAGGGCGGCAGTACCCTGACCCAGCAGCTGGCCAAGAACTTCTTCCTGAGTCAGGACCGCAGCCTGTGGCGCAAGATCCAGGAAGCCTACATGGCGTTGATCATCGACTTTCGCTATGAAAAGGACGAGATCCTCGAGGCCTACCTCAACGAGGTGTATCTGGGACAGAACGGCGCTCAGGGGGTTTACGGCTTTGGTCTGGCCAGTTATTTCTATTTCGGTCTGCCGCTGAACGAGCTGAATCCGGATCAGATAGCGCTGATGGTGGCGCTGGTGAAGGGGCCGTCCTATTACGATCCCTGGCGTAATACCGCACGGGCGCAGAAACGGCGCGATCTGGTACTGCGGTTACTGGCCAACGAAGGCCATATCGACCGCCAGACCTACGAACGGGCCAGCAGCACGCCGCTGCAGTTGATCGAGCGGGGCCGCATGGGCTATGGCCGCACTCCGGGCTTCATGGGGCTGTTGCGCCAGGAGCTGAAAGAGCGGTTCGGCGCCGATTTTCTGCGTCAGAACGGCCTCAAGATTTTCAGCAGCCTGGATCCGATTGCCCAGCACAGCGCCGAGCAGGCGGTGATAGAGCAGCTGAAGCAGTTGCGCGCCAGGACCAAAAAGTCAGATCTGGAAGCGGCTATGGTGGTCAGCAACTGGCGCAAGGGGGAAGTCAGCGCCGTGGTTGGCGGCGCCGATCCCAGCTTTGCCGGTTTCAACCGGGCGCTGGCGGCGCGGCGGCCCATCGGTTCGCTGATCAAGCCGCCGGTGTATGCCGAGGCCCTGGCCAACGGTTATACCCTGGGCAGTGCAATCAAGGATGAACCCATCAGCCTGCGTAGCGACTCGGGACAGGTGTGGCGGCCCAACAACTATGATCGCCGGTTCCGGGGCCAGGTGATGCTGGTTGATGCCCTGGCCAAGTCGCTGAACGTGCCGACGGTGAACCTGGGCATGGCCATCGGACTGGACAAGGTAATCGAAGGCCTCAAGCGAATGGGGGTGGAACAGCCGATTCCCGCCTATCCGTCCTTGATGCTGGGTACTCTGGAGCTGACACCACTGGAGGTCAATCAGCTGTATCTGACCCTGGCCAATCAGGGACTCTATCAGCAGTTGACCTCGATTCGGGCCATTCAGGACGATCAGGGTGAGCTGCTGTACCAGCATAACGCCAAGGCGGTGCGGGTGCTGGAGCCGGAAGCGGGTTATCTGGCGCTTTATGGCATGACCAAGGTGGTGGGCGGTGGTACGGCCGCTCATCTGGCGGCGCGATTCCCCAACCGGGTAATGGCGGGCAAGACCGGCACCACCAACGATCTGCGGGATACCTGGTATGCGGGACTGGATAACGAAGAGCTGGTCAGTGTCTGGGTGGGCCGGGATGACAACAGCGTAACCGGACTGACCGGCTCCAGCGGCGCGTTGCGAGTATACAGTCGTTATCTGGACGGACGGGGGGTCGACTCGCTGGATCTGACGGCACCGGCCGGTATCGATCAGGTCAACTTCGCGCTCAGCGATGGGATGCCCGCCGACCCGCGCTGCGAGCAAACCCGGTTGCTGCCGGCCAGGGCCGCCGGTTTGCCGGCGATTCGGGATTGTCGACCCAGTATGCCGACGCTGCCTGAAGCCGGTGAGCAGATTGGCGACTGGCTGAAGGATATCTTCAACTTCGCCCGCTGATATTTTTGTAAAGCGTGAGGGGTGAGGTGTCAGGTGACCTCACCCCTCACCCCTAACGGGCTCCGTTACTTCGCTCATAGAAAGGTGAAAGCGGCCATCTCCGTATATGCTCAATAGTATGTAGATGGAGGAGCTGCTCATGTTTTCTTTTCATCATGTCACCCTGAGTGTGCATGACCTGTCTGTTTCTGAACGCTTCTACAAGGGGTTGGGATTCGAGTCGGTTTATCGTTGGCAGGATGATGCAGGCCAACTGCAGATTTGCCATCTACGACTGGGTCAGGCTTTGCTGGAGCTTTACTGTTTTCGCCCCGATGATGAGACCGAGGTGTCTTCTTTTCCGCCCTGGGCCAGCGGCTACCGGCTGGGGCTGCGTCACTTTGCCTTGCAGGTCGATGATCTTGACCAGGCCTTGAGTGCCCTGCACGGTGCGGGTGTACTGGCGGACAAGCCGTCGCCGGTGACCGGGCAGACCTGTTTGCGCTATGTCTTTATTGTGGATCCGGATGGTAACAGCGTGGAGTTGCTGGAAGGGCCGCTGGTCGAGATCCAGCGGCCGGAGTAGGCTGTTTAGCCTTTCATGATGGCGAAGGCTTTGTCGGCGGCCGCCAGGGTATGCGCAATTTCCTGCTCGCCGTGGGCCAGTGACATGAAGCCGGCTTCAAAGGCGCTGGGCGCCAGGTAAACGCCTTCTTCCAGCATCAGGTGGAAGAAACGCTTGAAGGCCTCCAGGTCACAGCGAGTCACCTGCTCGTAGCTGCTGATGTTCTTCTCTTCGCTGAAGAAGAAACCGAACATGGCGCCCACCTGCGTGGTGGTGAAAGGAATGCCGTGCCTGTCGGCGGCGGCCTGCAGGCCGTCTACCAGGGCCTTGGTGGTCTGTTCCAGCTGTTCGTAAACACCCGGCGCACTGATGGCATTCAGGGTGGCCAGACCGGCCGCCATGGCCACCGGGTTACCGGACAGGGTGCCGGCCTGATAAACCGGGCCGGTCGGGGCCAGGTACTCCATGACCTCGCGGCGACCGCCGAAGGCACCCACCGGCATGCCGCCACCGATGATTTTACCGAGGGTGGTGAGATCCGGCTTGACGCCGAAACGCTGCTGGGCACCGCCGAGGGCCGCGCGGAAACCGCACATCACTTCATCGAAAATCAACAGGGCGCCAAATTGGTCACAAATGGCGCGCAGGCCTTCGAGGAAGCCGGGAGCGGGCGGAATGCAGTTCATGTTGCCGGCGATGGGCTCGACGATGATGCAGGCGATGTCGGCGGGCGCCGCTTCAAAGGCCGCCTTGACCGAGTCCAGATCGTTGAAGGTGGCGGTCAGGGTGTGCTTGGCAAAGTCGGCAGGTACGCCCGGCGAGTTGGGCTGACCCAGAGTAAGGGCACCGGAGCCTGCCTTGACCAGCAGGCAGTCGGCGTGGCCATGGTAGCAGCCTTCAAATTTCAGAATCTTGTCGCGACCGGTGAAGCCACGGGCCAGGCGAATGGCACTCATGGTGGCTTCGGTGCCGGAGTTGACCATGCGTACCTGCTCCATGGACGGTACCAGCTGGTAGACTTTCTCCGCCATGGTCACTTCCACTCCGGTGGGCGCGCCGAAACTCAGGCCGCGTTCTACCGCTTCGAGCACGGCTTCGCGTACCGCAGGGGCGTTGTGGCCCAGGATCATCGGGCCCCAGGAGCCGATGTAATCCACATAGGACTGGCCGTCCACATCGAAGATATAGGCACCGTCGGCGCGTTCGATAAAGCGCGGCGTGCCGCCGACGCCGTTAAAGGCACGTACCGGAGAGTTCACGCCACCGGGAATAAAGCGGCGGGCCTGGGCAAATAAATCGTCAGACTTGGACATGTCAGCATCCTTTGAATTGGGTCGGAGTTGGCGCTTGCGGCCAGGGTGCTTGGACTATAACAAAAAGCAGTCGAGCCGAGAATGGTCGCCTTTGTCGCTGGCGCCGAGGTGGCGGCTTTGGCACAATTCGCCGCTATCGTAATCGGGAGTGTTTTATGCACCAGCCGTTCGGGCGTCGTGTAATGGTGGTATCCTTGGTCATCAATCTGTTGCTACCGGCGTTGCGGGTCGAGCGGCAGACGCTGTTGAGTACCGAAAGCAGTCAGCCGGCGACGGGCCGGAGTCCTGCGCGGACCCTGAGTCTCAACTGGCCCACTCCGGACAATACTTGAACTGTTTACTCGGGTATTAGATAATTTCGGCTGATAACTAATCCAAGAGGTAGTGATGAGCGATGCAATTCCTTTGCCGATCCAGATGAGCGATGCGGCAGCCAACAAAATTCAGGCCCTGATCAGCGAAGAGGAAAATCCCGATCTGCGCCTGCGAGTCTATATCACCGGTGGTGGTTGCTCGGGCTTTCAGTACGGCTTTACCTTCGATGAAAAAACCAACGAAGGCGATACCGTCATCGAAAAGAACGGCGTCATCATGGTGGTGGACGGCATGAGCCTGCAGTACCTGATTGGCGGTACCGTCGATTATATCGACGGTCTGGAAGGCTCCCGTTTTCTGGTGACCAATCCCAACGCCACCAGTACCTGTGGCTGTGGCTCCTCTTTCAGCGTTTAACGGATAATAAGGCGGCCTGATGTCCCTATTTGACTGGCTCAATGGAGCCGAAAACGAGCAAGAACCGGCACCCATGGTCGATGCCGTCGACAAGCTGGCCCTGTATCAGCGAGCCTGGTGCCCCTATTGCGAGCGGGTCAAGATGGTGGTGGGCGAGCTGGGCCTCGATATTACCGAGTGCGACACAACCGAGCCGGATCACCTGCAGGCGCTGATGGCCGGCGGTGGTCAGCGCATGGTGCCCTGTCTGCGCATCGAGCCGGAGCCGGGTCGGTATGTCTGGCTGTACGAATCGGCGGATATTATCGCCTACCTGCGTCGTTATGCCGGTGCGAACAAGTGAGTGAATTTGAACTGCATCCTCGACTGGCGGCGGACACCATCATACTGGGTGACCTGCCGCTGTGCCGGGTATTACTGGCCAAAGACAGCCGGTATCCCTGGCTGATACTGGTGCCGAAGCGTGCCGACATTCGCGAAATACACCGGTTGAACGAAGAAGAACAGTTGCAGCTGATGCGCGAGTCCTGCGCGGTGGCGTGCTTGATGGAAACCGAGCTGGTGGCGGATAAAATCAATGTGGCTGCGTTGGGCAACATGGTGCCCCAGTTGCACCTGCATCATGTGGCCCGTTTTACCCGGGATGCCGCCTGGCCGGATCCCGTCTGGGGTAAACACCCGGCCCAGGCTTATGGTCAGCCAGGGGTTGAAGCTACCTTGTGGCAGCAGCGCCTGAGCGCCATTGACGGTTTTAAAGTGGTTGGTGTTCATCGGTGACAGGGAAATGGTGAAGTGCCAAACACCGACGTTTTGGATTAGTGGCGTACTCCTCACTCCTCACGATTTACCCTTCACCGTTTCCTGTCTTAATTGTTGGCCAGCATCACTTCACTGACCTTGCTCAGCTGCGCCAGCAGCTTGTCTGCCCTGGGGCGAAATTTGGCCAGCTCGCCTCGCGACAGAAAGGCGGCCTGGGGCAAGTCCACGCTCTTGGGATCCTTGTGCACCCCGTTGACCAGAAACTCGTAATGCAGGTGCGGGCCGGTCACTCGACCGGTGGCACCGACGGTGCCGATTTGCTGCTCCTGCTTGACCTTCTCCCCTTTTTTCACCATCCGCTTGTTGAGGTGCAGGTACTTGGTGAGATAGGTGCGATCGTGGCGGATCACCACATAATTGCCATTGAAGCGGCTGTAACCGGACTCCGCCACCACGCCACTACCGGCGGCCACCACCGGAGTGCCGGTGCGGGCCGCATAGTCGATGCCGCGGTGTGGCTTGACCTGGCCGGTAACCGGATGCAGCCGGCGCGGATTGAAGTTGGAGCTGATATGGGAGAAGTTGACCGGCGCACGCAGAAAACTTTTGCGCATGGCCCGGCCTTCGGGCGAATAGTAATTGCCGTCATCGTGGCGTATGGCTCGGTATACATTACCCTGATTGATAAATTCGGCCGCCAGAATATGGCCGGTGTCGACCAGAATGCCGTCCTTGTAGCGCTGATCGTACAGCACGGCGAAGCGATCGCCGGCACGGATGTCGAGACCAAAGTCCAGATCCCAGGCGAACATGGCGGCCAGACTCATGATCTGGCCCGCACTGAGACCGGCAGTAACACCGGCATTCCAGAAGTTGGAGTTGACCGAGGCCTGGGCGTACTGGGTGCGGTGCTCCAGCTGGACGCTGATGATGCGGCTGCGCAGCCCGGATTCGCTCTGGCGAATGTCGAGGGTGCGTGCCGCATCCAGCGGATAGCTTAGACCGAAAAACTGTCCTTTTCTGTCGAAGGAAAAGGTCAGTTTATCGCCGGGATGAATTTTTTGCAGCGATCTGGCATCGGCGCCGAGCCGGTTGATATCGTGCAACAGGACGGAAGGCAGCCCCTGGCGGGCAAAGATCGAAGACAGGGTATCACCGCGACTGACCTTGACCATCAGCTCGCGCGCGGGCAGGTGCTCGTCAACCAGGGGCAGGTCTTGCACCTCTATCTCGAGTGGTTGGCGTGCGTCCTGAAACTTCGCAGGGACGGCAAGGTCGGCGTGAACGCGGCTGGCCACGGCCGGCTCTGTGGGCATCATGATCAGCGCCACCATGGCGGTGCTCAGCAGTCCGAGGGCGATTTTATGCACACGGGGCAATGTCTTGAGTCTGTAAATAACGGGCATGTGATACTCTTCCCTGAATCAAGCCCAGATTTTACAGCCTTTCCAATTTATCCGCCATTCCAGTAATATGCTTGCCTTATTTTGTTTGGATCGTCTAAATCGCCGTTCCGAATAACAGACCGTATTCAGAACAGCCATTCAGGTGCATAGCACAGGAGTAGAGTCGTCATGTCCCAGCTGGAAGCGGCATTAGCGGAAATCAAGCGTGGTGCCGAAGAGATACTGGTTGAAGAAGAGCTGGTTGCCAAATTAAAGGAAGGGCGTCCCCTGCGGGTGAAACTGGGCATGGATCCCACCGCGCCCGATATTCATCTGGGACACACGGTGATCCTCAACAAGCTGCGCCAGTTTCAGGATCTGGGCCATGAGGTGCTGCTGCTGATCGGTGATTTTACCGCTCAGGTCGGTGATCCCAGTGGCAAGAACAGCACCCGGCCACCGCTGACGCCGGAACAGGTGGCCGACAACGCCAAAACTTACGCCGAACAGGCGTTCAAGGTGCTGGACGCGGAAAAAACCCGAATCGTCTACAACTCGAGCTGGCTCGGCGAGCTGGGCGCAACCGGCATGATCAAGCTGGCGTCCAAACTGACCGTGGCCCGCATGCTGGAACGGGACGACTTCAAGAAGCGTTATGGTTCCGGTCAGTCCATCGCCATCCATGAATTCATGTATCCGCTGCTGCAGGGCTACGACTCGGTGGCACTCAAGGCCGATGTCGAGCTGGGCGGCACCGATCAGAAGTTCAACCTGCTGATGGGCCGCGAGCTGCAGAAAGACGCCGGTCAGTCGCCGCAGGTGGTGCTGACCATGCCGTTGCTGGAAGGCCTGGACGGCATCAAGAAGATGTCCAAGTCGGCCGGTAACTACATCGGAGTGGACGAGGCACCGGGCGAGATGTTCGGCAAGATCATGTCGCTGTCCGACGAGTTGATGTGGCGTTACTTCGAGCTGCTGTCTCGTCGCAGCCTGGGCGAGCTGGCTGCGCTCAAGCAGGAGGTGCTGGATGGCGCCAACCCGCGGGATATCAAAATTCTGCTGGCCAAGGAAATCATCAGCCGTTATCACAACGAGGCGGCGGCCGAGCAGGCGCATCAGGACTTTGTGCAGCGTTTCCAGAAAAACGCCATTCCCGACGACCTGCCGGAAGTCACCCTCAACGCCGGTGCCGAAGGCATCGCCATCGCCAACCTGCTGAAAGAGGCGGGTCTGGTGGGCTCTACCTCCGAAGCGCTGCGCATGATCAAGCAGGGCGCGGTCAAGGTAGACGGCGACAAGCTGGAAGACGGCAAGCAGGTGGTCCAGGCCGGCGAAGCGGTCTACCAGGTTGGCAAGCGCAAGTTTGCCAAGGTCACCGTAGCCTGAAGCTGACGGTTATCGACATGTAAAAAGGCCTCGTCAGAGGCCTTTTTTGTATCAGCCCCATCTGTAGATGGGGCTCATGCCAATCCCATTAATGATCTGGTCATATTAAGGCCCAACACAGCCGCCTCCCACGACACGCTACTGGTAAATGACACTCACCGTTGCAGCCTACTGCGAACATTCACTGGATGTTTGGTCAGGCTGAAACGGTTCGTCCCGGCGAGACAAGCTCGCCCCTGGGGGCTCGGAAATGCCGTCCCTGGCATTTCACGGTCGAGGCAGGCGTTCTCTGTTGCCTCTTCGGAAACACCGAGCAGCCCGCAGGCGGCACCTACAGGCCATGCCGGAGCTTCAAGGAGGACGAAGGGATCTGCTTCACCGACCATCACATGACAGGGAGGTTATGTGTTGAGCGTCACAGGGAGGTGCTTGAGCGAGTCGGCGAAGCGGGCCCTTTGTCCGATTGTACAGGCCCGAGTCAGCGGTTCAGAGAAAAGGCCGGCAGTGACAGATGCCAGCGAATGGCGGCGACGCGCAGGATGAAGGTGCCCAGCATGCCGAGCATGGTGGCCAGTAATGGCGTTATGCCAATAGCCAGCGAGCAGGTATAGAGCACGCCGCCCAGAATGCAGGCGGTGGCGTAGATTTCCCGCTGCAACACCATGGGTACCTCGCGCGCCAGCACGTCGCGGATCATGCCGCCGGCCACCCCGGTGATCACCCCCATCACCACCGCCACCATGCCGGAGGTTCCGTAGCTGAGCGCCTTGTCGGTACCGATAATGGTAAAAATGGCCAGACCGAAGGCGTCGGCCAGCGGCAGAATATACCAGGGCAGCCGCCGGGGAAGTTGGGCAATATATTGCCCGAGCAGCGCGGTAACCAGTATCACCCACAGATAGAGGGTATCTGCGGTCCAGAACACCTGCTCGGCACCGATGATAAGGTCACGGATGGTGCCACCGCCGATGGCGGTGACCGCCGCCAGCACGATGACGCCAAAGCCGTCCATCCGCAGTCGGCCGGCCACCAGTACGCCGGAAAAGGCGAATACCGCCGTGCCGAACAGATCACTCCAGTAGAACACCGACTCAACCAGGGGCTGCATTGTTTATCTCTTCATGTAAAAAGGGCGCCATTGTATAGAGGCGCCCCGACGAACACAATTACACCTATTGGTAGGCTCTGGCTTTATCCAGTTGCCGGCACAGCTGGCGAATACCGCCGGGCGTGCGCGGTGTAAAACGATGCAGACGATCGGCGTCTATGGTCAGCAAATGGCCGTGCGCCACCGCCTGCAACGCCGGCCATTGCCGCCAATGCTGCAGATCTTCGTGCTCGTCTGCCAGTATCACCTGCGGATCCTGCGCCAGCACCTGCTCGGCATTCAACGGCGGATAAGGCGCCGGACTGTCGGCCATGATATTGACCCCGCCACACAGTTTCACCGCCTGGCCCATCCAGGTGCTGTCGTTGGCGGACATCAAGGGAGTGCGGGCAATCTGATAAAACACCGTCACCGGGCCGGCATCGCGATACTCCCGTTCAATCTCGTCCAGCTGCCGTTGATAGTCGGCAACCACGGTAGCGGCCTGGGGTGAATGGCCGGTCAACTCACCCAGTTGCTGCAGTTCATCACCCAGGGCGGCAAAGGTGTCGGGCGCGGAATAAAACACGGTGATACCCAGTTGTTCCAGTGGCTGTACCATTTGTTGCTGGGCATTGCCCCAGGCCACGATCAAGTCCGGCTGTAGCGCCAATATCTGCTCCATGTTGAGTGAGCGATAGTTGGCGACCTTGGGCAAGGCGGTGGCTGCCGGTGGGTAGTCACTGGCGTTATCCACCGCAATCACCTGATCACCGGCGCCGATGGCAAACAGCATTTCGGTGATATGGGGGGCTAGGCTGATGATACGGCGGGCCTCGTCGGCACGGGCCTGATGTGTGCCGAACAGGGCGCCAAACAGCAGGGGGAGTAACAACAAGACTCTGGGTTTAACCATTAAAAACTTCATCATGAAAGCCGTAATCATGAAACGTTTAACCATAAAACTCTTAACCATGAAACAAGGGCACCAGCATCAGGGTCCAGGCCAGCGACAGCCAGAACAGCAGGGCGATAACCAGCCGCCACAACAGCGCCCGGGTCGAAACGGCATTCAGGTAGTTCTTGCTGCCCAGCTTGGGATAATAATCGGTGGCGTCGGTGTAACGGCGCGGGCCGCCCAATCCGGCATCTACGCCGGCCGCCGCGACCGCCAGTAAACGACCACTGGCCGGAAAGGCCCACAGTCGACCCTGGGGCCAGGCCTTGATGGCGCGCAGCGACCCCGGATAGATAAGTAGGGTCAGAGCCAGCACCTGGAACGGTAACCAGGCCATGGCGCGATACAGCACCGACGGCAGCAGACCGAAGGCCCGCCAGTGCACCAGCTTGCGCGGCCAGGACTGCACCGCCAGCCGCAACAGGGCGAACAGCAGGGCGGCATAGATGCCACCGGCCAGATACCAGCACAACAGGGCGAAATCGCCTGCCAGCCGTAATACCGCCACCTCCGCCAGCGTCTTGTGCAGCCCCAGCGACGACAGCGGATCTGTCTGGCGCAGACACAAGGGGGCCAGGGTTAACCGGGCCAGTGGTGTCTGTTCGCTACTCTGCTGCAGGCATAAGGGTAGGGCGCGGCTGAGCCGGCCCAAATCCAGACAACACCACAGCAACAGTGGCTCCAGCAGGGCTGGCCAGGGCGACAGCACCGTCAGCGACCAGTAGGTAGCCATCAGCGGCAGCAGCAGGCAGAGCAGCAGCGCCCCCCCGGCAACATGCAGATAACGCGCGGTATAGCGCTCGCCATTGAGGCGACTTCCCAACTGCATCAGACCCTGGGTCAGGCTCTGTTGCAGGCGAGTGGCCGGCAGTAGCAAGCTCAGTAGTATGGCGATGCTGAGCAGAGTCACGGGCTGTTCGAGCAGCGAGAGGGCGATCACCGCATTCAGCTCGGCATGCGCGCGATCATGGCCAGCACCATGGCGCTGGAATGCTTGGCGGCGACCTCGAGAAAGGCTTCAAAAGACTCGGCCTGTTCCTTACCGGCAATATCGGACAGGGCACGAACCACGACGAATGGCACCTGGAACTGATGGCACACCTGGCCCACGGCACCGGCTTCCATTTCACAGGCCTTCATGGTCGGAAACTGGGTGATGGCTTTCTGCAGCTGATCTTCCCGGTGCATAAACTGATCACCGGTACAGATAAGGCCGACCGCCGAATTAATCTCGTCCTGTTCGGCCAGACACTCTTGTGCCAGTGCAATCAGTCCGGCATCGGCAACAAATGCCGCCGGTTGCTGCGCCATCTGCCCCATTTCGTAACCGAAGGCGGTCACATCCACATCGTGAAAACGGACTTCGCTGGACACGACTACATCACCCACATGCAGCGCCGGATCGAAACCGCCGGCGGAGCCGGTGTTGATGACGGTATCGGGTGCGAAGCGTTCCAGCAGCAGGGTGGTGGCGATGCTGGCGGCAACTTTACCGATGCCGGAGCGGGTAATCACCACCTCTTTGCCTGCCAGGGTGCCCTGGTAAAACTCACAATCCGCCACCGTGATGGTCTGGGCGTTTTCCAGCTGAGCGCGCAGCTCGGCCACTTCCTGCTCCATGGCGCCAATAATACCGATAGTCATAAGGGGTTCTCTCGCAACGAAAATAATGGGGAGTTTATCATCATCGACCCAAAAGGCCGATCGGGGATCTGTATCTCCTTAGGGAGCTGACTCTGCTGGAATCTGGGCGGTGTTTACAGGTCGAACAAAGGGCCTGCTCTTTGTCCGATGGCTGTGATACCAATCTAAATAAAAATATGATCTATTTTAAAGCTGGACACGAGAGGAAACAGAGTCACCTCCCGCGACACGCCATAAACCCATCCATGGGGGCTCGGAAATGCCGTCCTTGGCATTTCACGGTCGCGGGAGCCGCTCTCTGTTGCCTCTCCTTAGCACCGAGTTGTCTGCAGGCCGCTCCACAGGCGACTCCGCAGCATTGGGGCGGATGAAGGGTTCTACTCCAGCGACCATCACATGACAGGACGTCATGTGCTGAGCGTCGCAGGGATGCGGTTCAGCGTGTCGGTGGAGTGAACCCTTCGTTCGACCTTTATCGTGAAACCAGGCAGATCAGTTAGTTTTCCAGATTGGTATGAGAGCGGCGGATTCGTATTGCTGTAAAAATAAAAAAGGCCGCTCGATGAGCGGCCTCTGCAACGGAGTGAAGCGAGCTTACACCCCGATGTAGTCCATGATGCCTTCGGCGGCCTTGCGGCCTTCGGCGATGGCGGTCACCACCAGATCGGAGCCGCGTACGGCATCGCCGCCGGCAAAGATCTTGGCGTTGGAGGTCTGGTAGGCGAAGTCGGCCTGCTCGGGGGCGATGATGCGGCCCCACTTGTCGGCTTCAATACCGTACTCTTTCAGCCAGGGCTGGTCATGAGGCTGGAAACCGAACGCCATGATCACCACGTCGGCCGGCAGCACCTGCTCGGAACCGGCAACCGGCTCCGGACGGCGACGACCGTTGGCGTCGGGCTCGCCCAGCTGGGTGGTAACCACCTCGACACCGGTGACCTTGCCGTTGCTGTCGGTCTGCACCCCGGTGGGCTGCAGGTTGAACATGAAGTTCACCCCTTCTTCCCGGGCGTTCTGCACTTCACGACGAGAACCGGGCATGTTGGCCTCGTCCCGACGGTAGGCACAGACCACGTGCTCGGCATTCTGACGAATGGAAGTCCGCACACAGTCCATGGCGGTATCACCACCACCCAATACCACGACCTTTTTTCCGGCCATGTCGATGTAGTCGGATGCCTGCTTTTCGAAACCCAGCACCCGGTTGGCGTTGGAGATCAGGAAGGGCAGGGCGTCAAAGACACCCTCGGCATCTTCGTTGGTCAGACCGCCGCGCAGGTACTTGTAGGTACCGACCGCCAGGAAAACTGCATCGTAATCGTCGAGCAGGGTCTGAAAGCCGACATCCTTGCCCACTTCGGTGTTCAGGCGGAACTCGATACCCATTTCGGTAAAGATTTCACGACGACGGCTCATCACCGTCTTCTCCAGCTTGAAGGACGGAATACCGAAGGTCAGCAGACCGCCGATTTCCGGGTAACGGTCGAAGACCACCGGGGTCACGCCGTTACGTGCCAGCACGTCGGCACAGGCCAGACCGGCAGGGCCGGCACCGATAACGGCGACCTTGCGATCGGTTCTCACCACGTTGGACATGTCCGGACGCCAGCCCATTTCAAAGGCCTTGTCGGTGATGTACTTCTCGATGTTACCTATGGTCACGGCACCGAACTCGTCGTTGAGGGTACAGGAACCCTCGCACAGACGATCCTGCGGACACACGCGGCCACACACTTCGGGCAGGCTGTTGGTCTCGTGACACAGGTCTGCCGCCTCGAAGATGCGTCCCTCGTTGGCCAGCTTCAGCCAGTTGGGAATGTAGTTGTGTACCGGACACTTCCACTCGCAGTAGGGGTTGCCGCAGTCCAGACAGCGGTCGGCCTGCATTTCGGCCTGGCTGTCAGAAAAGGGTTCGTAGATCTCCACGAACTCGATTTTACGGGTGCCGATCGCCTTCTTGGGCGGGTCGACACGTTGTACGTCTATAAACTGAAATACGTTCTGGCTCATCTCACAATCTTCCTTTACTGCGCATGGACCCGCAGTTCTGCGGTGGAACGGCTCTGGTGGCCCAACAAGGATTTAACATCACTGGATTTGGGTTTGACCAGTTTGAATTTGGGCAGGTACTGGTCAAAATTGGCCAGAATTTCCTGTGCCCGGTTACTGCCGGTTTCCTGCAGATGTTGCGTGATGATACCGCGCAGATGTTCCTGATGGATCATCAGTTCATCCAGACCCAGCAACTCAACCAGCTCAAAGTTGGTCTTGAGTTCGAAATCATCGTCTTCATCCAGCACGTAGGCAAAGCCTCCGGTCATGCCGGCGGCAAAGTTGACCCCGGTACGGCCCAGTACGGTCACGATACCGCTGGTCATGTATTCACAGCCGTTGTCACCCACGCCTTCAACCACGGCGATGGTACCGGAGTTGCGCACCGCGAAACGTTCACCGGCACGGCCGGCGACGTACAGGTGGCCACCGGTGGCACCGTACAGACAGGTGTTGCCGACCAGGGTTGCTTCGTGCGAGGCGAAGGCCACGCCGACGTGGGACTTGATCACCAGCTTGCCGCCGGTCATGCCCTTGCCGACGTAGTCGTTGGCGTCACCGGTCAGGATCATTTCCAGACCGCCGGCGTTCCAGACCCCGAAGCTCTGGCCGGCGGTGCCGTCCAGATGCATGCGAACCGGATCCGCCGCCATGCCCTGATTACCGTGACGCTGGGCGATTTCGCCGGACAGACGCGCACCTACAGAACGGTCAGTGTTGCGGATGGGGTAGTAGAAGTCGCCGCCGGTCTTGCCTTCGATGGCGCCGAGGGCATCTTCGGTCATGCGCAGGTTCAGCACACCCTTGTCGAAGTTGGGGTTGCCGGTCTGGCAGAACACACCCAGACCCGGCTTGGGCTCGGGCTTGGCAGTGATGCCGGACAAGTCCAGCTTCTGCTGCTTGGCGGTCAGGCCAGGCAACACTTCCAGCAAGTCGGTACGGCCGATCAAATCGGTCAGTTGGGTCACGCCCAGTTGTGCCATCAGCTCGCGGGTTTCTTCGGCGATGAACTTGAAGTAGTTCTCTACCATTTCGGGCAGACCGTGGAAGTGTTCCTTGCGCAGCTTTTCGTCCTGGGTGGCCACGCCGGTGGCGCAGTTGTTCAGGTGACAGATACGCAGGTACTTACAACCCAGCGCCACCATGGGGCCGGTACCGAAGCCGAAGCTCTCGGCACCCAGAATGGCGGCCTTGACGATGTCCAGGCCGGTCTTGAGACCGCCGTCCACCTGCAGCCGTACCTTGTGGCGCAAGCCGTTGGCCACCAGCGCCTGCTGAGTTTCGGCCAGGCCCAGTTCCCAGGGGGAGCCGGCATACTTGACCGAGGTCAGCGGGCTGGCACCGGTGCCGCCATCGTAACCGGAGACGGTGATCAGATCCGCATAGGCCTTGGCCACACCGGTGGCAATGGTACCCACGCCGGGCTCGGACACCAGCTTGACCGACACCATGCAGCTCGGGTTGATCTGCTTGATGTCGAAGATCAGCTGGGCCAGATCCTCGATGGAATAGATGTCGTGGTGCGGCGGGGGGGAAATCAGGGTCACGCCCGGTACCGCATAACGCAGCTTGGCGATTTCCGTGGTCACCTTGTGGCCGGGCAGCTGACCGCCCTCACCGGGCTTGGCGCCTTGGGCCACCTTGATCTGAATGACCTCGGCGTTCATCAGGTAGTGCGGGGTCACACCGAAGCGACCGGAAGCCACCTGCTTGATCTTGGAGTTCTTCAGGCTGTTGAAACGACGGGCATCTTCACCGCCCTCGCCGGAGTTGCTCTTGCCGCCGAGGCGGTTCATGGCCACGGCCAGTGCTTCATGGGCCTCGGGGCCGAGGGCACCGATGGACATGGCGGCGCTGTCGAAGCGGGGGAACAATTCGCTTGCCGGCTCGACTTTGTCCAGCGTTATGCCTTGGCCATCCTGCTTGAGGGTCAGCAGGTCACGCAGCATGGCAACCGGACGCTCGTTGACCAGCTTGGAATAAACCTGGTAGTCCTCGTAGTTGCCGGAGCGCACCGCGGTTTGCAGGCTTTTGACCACATCCGGGTTGTAGCTGTGGTATTCGCCGTCGTGCACATACTTGAGCAGGCCACCCTGACTGAGGGGCTTGCGGGCAATCCAGGCCACGCGGCTCAGGTTGAACAGGTCCTGCTGGAAGTCTTCGAAAGAAGCACCCTGCACACGGCTGGATACACCTTGGAAGCACATCTCGACCACGTCCTGATGCAGACCTATGGCTTCAAACAGCTGAGAGCAGCGGTAAGAGGCAATGGTGCTGATACCCATCTTGGACATGACCTTGTACAGGCCCTTGTTGATGCTGTTGCGGAAGTTGAGCAGCGCATCGCGCAGAGGCATCTTCAGCACGCCGTCTTCCACCATGCGGCCCAGGGTTTCATAGGCCAGATAGGGGTAGATGGCGGTCACGCCGAAGCCGAGCAGAACCGCAAACTGGTGCGGATCACGGGTGCTGGCGGTTTCGACGATGATGTTGGAGTCGCAGCGCAGGTTGTGTTCGACCAGGGTGCGCTGAATGGCACCGGCGGCCATGGCCGCGGGAATCGGCAGCTTGTCCTTGCTGATATAACGGTCGGTCAGTACCAGCAGCACGGTGCCGGTCTCTACTGCCGTTTTGGCTTCTTCACACAGGCGTTCGATGGCGGCCTGCAGGCCCTCTTCCGGTGCGAAGTTCAGATCCAGCACGGTATTCTTGTGATGGGTCTGTTCCAGATTCATCAGCTGATGAAAATCGGAGTACAGCAGAATGGGTGATTCAAACTGAACCCGATGGGCGTGGCCGTGGGTCTCGTTGAATACGTTCTGCTCGCGGCCGATCAGCGTGGCCAGCGACATGACGTGGTTTTCGCGCAGTGGATCGATCGGCGGGTTGGTCACCTGGGCAAACATCTGGCGGAAGTAGTCATACACGGAACGGGACTTGCTGGACAGCACCGCCATGGGGGCATCGTCACCCATGGAGCCGGTGGCTTCCTGGCCGTTCTCGCCCATGACCCGAATCACCTGATCCAGCTCTTCCATCGAGTAGCCGAACAGCTTCTGATAGGTACGAAGGGAGCCGGCGTCCAGCTCGCACTGACCGGCCTTGTCTTCGGGCAGATCTTCGAAGCGAGTCAGCACACGCTTGTGTTGGGTCATCCATTCCTTGTAGGGATGGCGGCTCTTGAGATCGTCGTCGATCTCGAAGCTGGTCCAGATTTTGCCTTTGGCGGTATCGACCACGAACAGCTCGCCCGGGCCGACCCGGCCTTTTTCGACCACTTCGTCCGGGGTATAGTCCCAGATGCCGATTTCGGAGGCCAGGGTGATAAAGCCGTCTTTGGTGCGCACGAAGCGCGCCGGGCGCAGACCGTTACGATCCAGGGCACAGGCGGCGAAGCGACCGTCGGACATCACGATACCGGCGGGACCATCCCAGGGCTCCATGTGCATGGAGTTGAAGTCGTAGAAGGCGCGCAGATCTTCGTCCATTGCCGGGTTTTTCTGCCAGGCCGGCGGAATCAGCATGCGCATGGCCCGGAACAGGTCCATGCCGCCGGCCAGGAACAGTTCCAGCATGTTATCCAGGCTGGAGGAGTCGGAGCCGTCGGTGTTGACGTAGGGGGCGGCGTCTTGCAGATCCGGCAGCAGCGGCGAGCCAAACTTGTAGGCACGGGCCTGGGCCCAGCGGCGGTTACCGCCGATGGTGTTGATCTCGCCGTTGTGGGCGAGAAAACGGAACGGCTGTGCCAGCGGCCAGCGGGGCTGGGTATTGGTAGAGAAGCGCTGGTGAAACACGCAAATCGCCGATTGCAGACGAATATCCGCCAGATCCAGGTAAAATCTGGGCAAATCGGCGGGCATGCACAGGCCCTTGTAGGTCATCACCAGATTGGACAGGCTGACTACGTAGAAGTATTCGTCATTGATGCGTTTTTCGATGCGGCGACGCACTATGTAAAGGCGGCGCTCAATATCATTTTCGACCCAGCCGGCGGGGGCATTGACGAATACCTGCTCGATGCGGGGCAGAGAAGCCTTGGCGATGTCGCCCAGTACCTGGGTATTCACCGGCACGTCGCGCCAGCCAACCAGGCTCAGGGTTTCCTTTTCCAGTTCTTCGTTGACTATCTGGCGGCACTGTTCGGCCAGTACCGGATCCGGATTGAGAAACATCATGCCTACGGCATACTTGCGGCCCAGGTTCCATCCCTTGTCTTGAGCGACAGCGCGAAAGAAACTATCCGGTTTTTGCATTAACAGACCGCAACCGTCGCCGGTTTTACCGTCGGCGGCGATGCCGCCGCGATGTTGCATGCGATCCAACGCCGAAATCGCGAGTCGGACAAGCTTGTGGCTGGCTTCGCCTTCTGTATGGGCGATCAGGCCGAAACCACAGTTATCTTTCTCAAGCGAGGGGTCATAAAGAGACATTGCATTCCTCCATTGCTCAAGCCGTTGGGCCGAGCGACTACTTTTGTCAGCACGACATGCTCTGAAGCGTCCGTTGCCATTGGTGGCTAATTTACCAAAATATAGGGATTTTTTTGTGAGGTCAATTAAAGGAATAAAGAGAGAAGTCGCTGTTTATCCCGGGGTGAAGTAGGATATTCCAATGCAAAACCCAGATGTTTGGCTATAAATCTTAAGTTGCAGATTAATGTTGGGTTTTTATTCTGTGATTTTAAATCATACAGCAGAATGTAAAATTGAATGTTTTTTGTTGTTTTTTTACTACACAATAAAGGTAAACTTTGAGGTAGATCTCATTTTGTCCCGCCGGAAAAATGAGCATAACGGCATTTCCTGCAAAAATCCTTTGTTATTATGGGATTATAAATGCACTTTTAGTGCATTAAATTTCAATTGTGATGTTTTACCCAACGAGACAGAGTCTGTTTGATGTAAAATTACGTGCGGATTAAAGGTTCCGCGTGTCTCTATATTGACGGCAACAAGCTCGTACATCATCGGCATGACAGCCCGCGGCTAAGCCGGTATCCTGCTTTTATGCTGTTGTTGACGGGAATAACCGATGAAACCCATAAAAACATGGGCTCAATACTATGTTGATCTGATGACCAAGCTGGGCATAGTGCGTTTCAGCATGTTGCTGGCCGCCTGCATCATACTGCTGGCCATCTTTATCCAAGTGGGCGTGACGCTGTTTCTCAGGGGAACGGTCGAATCCATCGATATGGTGCGCTCCGTCTTCTTCGGCCTGCTGGTCACGCCCTGGGCGGTGTACTTTCTGTCGGTGGTGGTGGATCAGCTGGAGGACTCGCGCCAGCGCCTTAGCCGGCTGGTGCAGCGGCTGCAGCAGATGCGGGAGCGGGATCTGGAGCTGAACAACGAGCTGCAGGAAAAAATAGAGTTGCTTAATCGCCAGATAGAAGAAACCCACAAGGCAGAGACCGCACGCCAGCAGGCCATCGGCGATCTGGAGGCGGAAGTCTACCAGCGGGAGAAGGCACAGCTGGAATCTCAGGAGCGCTCCGCCCTGTTGCGCTCCTTCATCGATACCTCACCGGATCTGGTGTATTACCGCAACGAACTGGAAGAATTTTCCGGCTGTAACCGAGCGATGGAAGATTTGCTTGGCCGTCAGGAAAAAGAGCTGATCGGCCTGACGCCTTACGATGTGTATGCGGAAGATGTGGCTGAGAAGGTGGTAGAAACCGACAAGGAAGTGTTCGCCCGCAACGAGAGTCAGACTTACGAGCAATGGCTGCAATACCCGGATGGGCGCCGAGCCTGTTTCGAGTTGCGCAAGGTGCCCTTCTTCGATCGTAACGACAAGCGCCTGGGATTGTTGGGCTTCGGCCGGGACATTACCGAGCGCAAGCGCTATCAGGAGGTGCTGGAAAAAGCCAGTCGTGACAAGACCACCTTTATCTCCACCATCAGTCATGAGCTGCGTACGCCACTGAACGGCATCGTTGGCCTGAGTCGCATTCTGCTGGCCACCAAGCTGGATCAGGAGCAGCGACAGCACCTCAAGACCATTCACTTCAGCGCCGTGACCCTGGGCAATATCTTCAACGATATCATCGATCTGGACAAGGTAGACCGCAGCCGGCTGGAACTGGCGCCGGAGCCGATGGACTTCCCCGGCTTTCTGGATGATCTGGAAAGCCTGGCCCGGCTGCAGGCCGAGCAGAAAGGCTTGTATCTGCACTTCGATCGGGATGGTGATATTCCCGAGTGGATTCTGGCCGACGGTACCCGCTTGCGGCAGGTGTTGTGGAACCTGGTTGGCAACGCGGTCAAGTTCACCGATGACGGTGGCGTGACCATTCGTTGCATGGCCGACGAGCTGACGCCGGGCGAAGTGACCCTGCGCTTCGATATCGAAGATACCGGCATCGGCATTCCGACCGAGCTGCAGCAGAAAATCTTTGCGCTCTATTTTCAGATCGAGGGCAACAAGCACGCCACCGGCACCGGCATCGGCCTGGCGGTGTCGCAGCAGTTGGTGAATGCCATGCACGGCACCATAGAGCTGGACAGCGAACCCGGCGAAGGCTCCTGCTTCAGCATTACCATCACGGTGCCCAGCACCCAGGCGCCGGTAGACGATCCTGCGGTGGCACACCTGCCGCCGCTGTCGATGTTGCTGGTCGAAGATGTGGAGCTTAACGTGACCGTCGCCTGCGCCCTGCTGGAAAAGCTGGGCCACAAGGTGACCGTGGCCCGCGATGGCGGCGAAGCCTTTGCATGGTTGGCACAGCGGTCCTTTGATCTGGTGTTCCTCGATATCCAGCTGCCGGACATGACCGGCTTCGATATTGCCGCCCGTCTGCGGGAAGAGGCGCGGGAACAGTCGAAGAGCCTGCCGCCGCTGGTGGCGCTGACCGCCAATCTGATCAGAGACAAAGAGGAATATCTGGCCCGGGGTATGGACGATGCCATCAGCAAGCCGCTGTCGTCCAAGGCCATCAAGGGGGTGCTGGCCCGCTTCTTTGCCCATCGACCCCAGCCGCAGCACCAGCCGCAGCTCCAATCCAAATCCCGACCGGCGCCGGTAACCGCCATGCCCGCCACGGAAAACGATACCGAGGCCGACGCTCACGCCGAGCAGCAGGAAATACTGGATACGGTGTTTCTGACCGATTATGTGGATACGGTAGGCGCCGGCATTCTGTTATCCAGCGTCGACATGCTCGACCAGATGGCCGGTGATTATCTGAACAGGCTCAATGACTTTATGGCCGAGAAGGATAAAGACGGCATTGTCGACGAAGCCCACAAGATCAAGGGCGCCGCCGGCTCGGTCGGATTGAAGCGGGTGCAGCAGTTGGCGCAGCAAATCCAGAGTCCGGATCTGCCCGACTGGTGGCAACAACTGGATGCCTGGGTCAATGAGCTGAACGCCCTGTTACCGGCGGATCTGGTGATACTGCGCCGATGGCTGGAGCGCCGGGTATGAGTGATTATCAGGCGCTCATCCTGAGTGAGCGTCAGTTGCCTTCCGCCAATGAAGAGGCGGAGCCTGCGTCGGCATTGGCCGCCATAGAGGCGGATCGCAGCCGCATCGTGCAGTGTTCGCCGGTGCGACGGCTGCAGCAAAAGACCCAGGTGTTTCCGCTCGACGTCAAGGCCTCGGTACGCAGCCGACTGACCCACTCGCTGGAGGTGAAGGAAACCGGCCGCCAGCTTGCGCTGAAGGTGCTGGCCGAAATTGGTCAGGAGGTCGACAAGGAAGCCTTCGTCAGCCTGGTGGAAATGGCCTGCCTGCTGCACGACGTCGGCAATCCGCCATTCGGCCACTTCGGCGAGGTGGTGATGATTGACTGGTTGCGCACCCGGCTGCCGCCGCTGTTCCGCCAGGCCATCGGCAAGGGCTCGCGTCAGTGGCCCATGTTGATGACGGATTTGCAGCAGTTTGAAGGCAACGCCCAGAGCCTGCGGCTGCTGCACAGCCTGCAGGGGCTGAACCTGACGCTGAGTCAGCTGGCGGCGCTGCAAAAGTACGTGCGCGGCGCCTACCAGCGCCAGACCGGCGGTCGCTGGCAGCAGAAACCGGGGCATTACTTCAGCGAGCGGCCGCTGGTGCAGCAGATAAGGGCACGCTTTCCCATCACCACCCGGGGACGTTATCCGCTGACCTTTCTGATGGAAGCCGCCGACGACATGGCTTATGGGGTGGCGGATCTGGAAGACGCGGTCGACCGGGGCGTGCTGAGTCTGGCGGAGCTGGAGCTGGCCTTGCTGAAGGGCGCCAATGAGTATCTGAAAAACTGCTGGCAGCAGGCGAAGGCCGATGAACCCGGCTTTTTCAGCCGCTTTCGCCAGGCCATCAACGATGACCTGCTGGTGCTGGTCAGCGAGCAGTATCTGCTGCATCAGCAGGCCATTCTCGAGGGCAGCCATGACGCGCCCCTGTTGGCGGTAGAGCAGGCGCCGGCCGAGGCGTTGCAGTGGTTGAAGGATTTCGCCCACCGGCAGGTATTCAACCGCCGTGAGGTAGAGGCGCTGGAGTTGTCGGGTTTTGCCGCGCTCAAAGGTGTGCTGGAAGCCTTTGCGCCCTTGCTGGCGCTGCCGGAGCAAGAGTTCACCAGCCTGGACAGCCGGCAGGATGCCGAGGGGCTGGTGTTGCGTCGGCTCTATCATCGCTTGCCGCCGCGCCACCTGGCCGCCTACCGGCGTGACAGTCGTAGTGCCGCCTTCTTTGAAAGCGAGCGGGAGCGGGAGTGGTACTTTCGGGTTCGGCTGCTGCTGGATTTCGTCAGTGGCATGACCGACACCTATGTGCTGGAAGAATATCGCCTCTTGTGCGGCTTTCAGGGCTGAGATCCGGTAGCCCGGTTGAAAGCGCAACCTGATTGAATAAACAGAGTTTGATCACCATAGTTTGATCATCAGGGTTCGATAACCCGGATTTGATATTGTTGCTGTCGCCGCGAGCTTTGGCGCGATAGCCCCTTGCCCTGTCAGGTACAGCCGGAGCCTTCTGTGTGCGTTATTTCCTGTTATTGATGTCGCTCTGTTTCAGCGTGCCATCGCCGGCCTCGGGCCCCTTGATGGTGATGCACCAGGTGTTGCCCGGTGAAAGCTGGCGCTCGATGGCGGCGCGCTTTCAACTGACCGAACGGCAGTTACGGCTGAACTTCAATCGCGAACGCTTCATGACGCCGTTGACGACGGGGGATTGGATCTGGGTGCCGGATCGGCCACCCTTGCCCCCGACCCTGACCATTCAACCGCCGGCGCCCCGGGCCCAGATGCCGGTAGCCATGAATACTCCGCTCCCGCTGCCTCGGCTGGGACCACCCGATCCGGCCCGGGCACCCAAAACCGACCGTGTGCTGCTCACCATTGCCACGGCGGCGCGGGCGGCGGCGACCGATCAGCTGGACCAGTTTGTGGAGCAACAGGGGACCACTCTGGCCGACAGTACCTTGTCATTTGGTTCGCGCCAGCTCAGCGAGCTGCCCTGGCTCAACCCCGAGCAGTGGAGCTGGGATTATCAGCTGCCGCTGTTTGATAAGGAGCCACTGCTCAACAGTCGCATGGCCTTACCGGTCATGGAGGACTGGCAGGGCGAACTGGGGCTGGACTACCGGGATGAACGACTGACCTACCAGGCCGGGTTGCACTTCGAACAGCCGCTGACCAACGAGATTAGCGGCCACCTCGAGCCGGTGATGGATTATCAGGCCGCCTGGGATCATCGCCGTGGTGGCCTGTTGATGTTCTTGAACCACAGAGACTGGACCCTGGGGGCGGGGCAATACCGCGCCCTGTCCGGCTGGCAGCAGCAAGGAGGCCGGCTGGAACGGCCGGCATCCGGACGGCAGTGGTTCGGCGAGGGTCGGCTGGGATTCGTGCCGGGGCTGAGTGTGTCGGGGCGGTATTATCAATGGCAGGGACGGCAACTCAGCCTGTACGGCAGCGGTGACAAATACCAGGCGGCCTTGTCCCGGCAGTGGTCGCTCAATTATGCGCCCTGGCGGATATTTCGGCTGCAGAGTTCGTTGTTGAGCAACAGCAAGCAAAAATTCGAGTCCCGGTTTCGATTGGGCATAGATTTGCCGCTGGGGATGGCGCCGGGCCAGTGGTGGCAAAGCCTGATGGAAAAACCGCGCTACGACCGTTATCGGCCGCTGCAACATCACAAGGTGATGGTGCTGGAGCACCGCTGATTGAATCGTGAGAAATGAGGGGTAAAGAGTGAGGAGTAAAACCAATCGGACTAAACACATGATCTATTTGGTCGTAGTGTAAACATCGGACAAAGGGCCCGCTCCCCCGACTCGCCGTGAATCCCTCCCTGGAGGCTCAGCCGCGCCATCCGTGGCGCGAATGGTCGGCTGAGCAGATCCCTTTGCCCTCCGTCATGCTCCGGAGTTGGCTGTTTGTAGTGGCACACTTAAAGTGGCCACCTGTTCAGAGGTGATATCATCACCTCATCAGATATACAGGTGACAC
>NZ_BAABDS010000039.1:246-210842 GCF_039539745.1 Oceanisphaera sediminis | reverse complement strand
CTGCCATGTGAAAGTAGGTCACTGCCAGGCACCCAATACAAAAAGCCCGATTCGAAAGAGTCGGGCTTTTTTGCGTCTACGTTTTAACCGTGAGTGGTGAATGCTGCACGGATGCACGCGACTACATCCGTGCTGTATACGAATACGATATCGTTAAAGGCTCGGCGTTATCTCTTCTTTTTCCAACTGCAACTTTAGTTCGGCAATGCCGTCTTCCAGTTGCACCTTGACCTTGAATCCCAGCTTGCGGGCCAGAGTGATCATGCCCCGGTTTGAGGGCATGGTGATACCGCTCAGACTGCTCAGGCCGCGAACGCGAGCGTAGCGGATGATCTTCTCCATCAAGAGCCGGCCCAGGCCCATGCCCTTGAGATCGGAGCGAACCAGCACCGCAAACTCCGCATCTTCGTTATCCGGATCCGAGATGGCTCGTACCACGGCCAGAATTTTTCCGTCTTCGGCTACGGCCACAAAGGCTATTTCCCGGTCGTAATCAATCTGCGTCATGTGGGCCAGTTCTTCATGTCCGATCACCACATCGGCGAAGAAGCGCTTGTAGCGGTCTTCATCGGACACATGACTGACAAAATCCTTATGGGCCGGTTCATCTTCCGGCAATACCGGACGGAGCAGGATGCTGCTGCCATCCTTGAGCAGTGTTCTTTCTTCCCATTCCTTGGGGTAGGGGCGGATTGCCAGGCGAGCCTGGCCATCCCCTGTAAAAGGCTCGAGCTTCATGCTCACATCCAGGGCGATCAGCTCCTTGCCGGTGGCCAGCAGCGGGTGAATATCGAGCCGGGTGATCTCGGGATGATTGATGATGAGATGAGACACCTTGGTCAGTACGCGGCAGAGGGCTTCCATGTCCAGCGATTGCTGCGATCGGTTGGCCCTGACCTTGCCGCTTTTAAGGGCATTAATGACCAGATAACGGGCCAGGGTCATGTTCAGTGGCAGCAGGGCAACGGCGGCCTGCTCTTCGCCCTCCCAGTCGATACCGCCATCACCCAGCAGAATGACCGGGCCAAACACCGGATCCGAGCGCACGCCTATATGTAATTCCTGGGATCCTGCCCGGCGTGCCATGCGCTGCACGATAAGGCCGTGAATACGGGCACCGGGATAAGCCTGCCGTACTCGATCCATAATGGCATCGGCGGCCTGTGCCACCTCGGCGGCCGAGCGCAGGTTGAGTACTACGCCCGACACCTCGGATTTGTGCACTATGTCGGGAGATCGCAGCTTGATCGCCACCGGATAGCCGATTTGTTCGGCAATATGCGCGGCCTCGGTGCTGTCCGAGGCAATCCAGGTCGGCAGGGTCTGAATGCCGTAGGCCGCCATCAGGCGGCTGACTTCGTGGGTATCCAGCTGAACAATGCCTTGATCAAAGGCTTCTCTGATCAGCAACTTCACCGTCTCGCTGTCGCTGGGCATATCGGAGATGGACTCCGGGGTTTCCATCAGTTGCTTCTGGTTGCGGCGATACTCGACTAGGTGCATAAAGGCGCCGGCGGCACTTTCCGGCGTGCGGTAAGTGGGAATACCGGCCTCGGTAAAGCAGCGGCGCGCCTCGAACACGCTGGTTTCCCCCGACCAGTTGGTGAGGATGTTGAAACGCCGGGCACGCGGATGTTCCTTGATGATCCTGATGACTTCCCTGGCCACCAGGGTGCTGTTTACGGCGGCAGAGGGCGCATGCATGATCAGGATGGCGTCGCAGTCATCGCTGTCGAGCAGTACCTTCAAGCTATCGGTATAGCGTGCGACCGGCGCATCGCCGACGATATCGATGGGATTGGTTCGGGACCAGGCCGACGGTAATACCTGGTCCAGCGCCGCCCTGGTGCCCTCGCTCAGGCTGGCCAGCTTGCCGCCTCTGGCCAGCAGGGTATCGATGGCCATGATGGCCGGGCCGCCGCCGTTGGTCAGGATCACCAGCCGTTCGCCACGCAGGCTCTGGGCATGGTTGAGGGTTTCTACTGCCGCAAACAAATCGTGGGTATCTCTTACCCGCAGCATGCCGGCCCGACGAATAGCGGCATCGTAGGCGGCATCCATGCCTACCATGCCTACATTACCACCGGTGTGCAGGTGGCCGAGCTGGGCGCCGATGCGGGTCTTGCCGCTTTTGACCACCAGTACCGCCTTGTTGCGTGAAGCGGTTCGCGCCGCCGACATGAAGGCGCGCGCGTCCTGCACCGCATCCATATACAGCAGAATGGCACTGGTGTGCCTGTCCCGTGCCAGATAGTCCAGCAGTTGGGCGAAGTCGATGTCACAGGCATCACCGAGCGAAATGAAGTGCGAGAAGCCAATGTCGTTATGGCGGGCCCAGTCCAGAATGGTGGAGCACACCGCCGCCGATTGCGAAACAAAGGCAATTCGCCCCGGTTTGGCCGGAAAAGGCGCAAAACTAACATTAAGCCCCATATGTGGCAGTATCACCCCCATGCTGTTGGGGCCGAGCAGGCGCATGCGATGTTCGCGCGCGCTGGCTTTCATCTGCTCCAGCTGTTCGGAAGAGGTACCGGCGGCCAGAATAATGGCGGCTTTACAGCCTTTTCGGCCGAGTTGGTCGATAATGCCCGGATTCTTGCCGGCTGGCGTACAGATAATGGCCAGGTCGGGCACTCGGGGCAGGCTCTGAATGTCGGGGTAGGCCATCACCCCGGCCACCGCTTCGTACTTGGGGTTGACCGGCATGACGGGGCCGCTGAAGTTACCGGCCAGCAGGTTTTTCATCACCAGCTTGCCGGCGCCATCGTCCCGATGAGAGGCGCCGATTACGGCGATACTGGTGGGTCGGAACAGGGCATCAAGTCCTTGCAGCGGCATACAGACTCCTTTATACAGATGGCATGACGATAGGCGACAGCGCCATATAGATGGTATGGCAGGACCTAAGGGTTGTAGCATATTATCAGGCCCCTGGTCTTTTTTAGTGAACAAGGGCGCAAGCCTGAACGAGGTATAGAATGGAACTCTGGTTGTTGTTTATTCCTGCCTGTCTGGCCCTGAATCTAACACCGGGACCGGATATCTTCTTTGTGCTGTCGCAAGCTCTGGGCGAACGCCGTTTTGCCGGACTCTGGGCCGCGCTGGGGTTGGGGCTGTCTTATCTGGGTCATACCCTGCTGGCGGTCGTGGGGCTGTCGGCGCTGGTGATGCAATCGGCCACCGCTTTCATGGTAATCAAGTATCTGGGCGCGGCTTATCTGCTGTATCTGGGCTGGACCAGCCTGCGCAGTGCCTCGACCATGCATCTGCCCCAGGCGCAAAACAGCGGCAGTGTTGGCCGCATATTCTATCGCGGCCTCATGGTTGGCCTGCTCAACCCCAAGGTCGCGCTGTTCTTTCTCGCTTTTCTGCCCCAGTTCATCAGTCAGGAACGCGGCTCGGTGCCGATGCAGCTGCTGCAGCTGGGGCTGGTATTCACCCTGACCGCCACCCTTTGCAACGGTGCTTACGGTCTGCTCGGCCAGCGGCTGAAGCGTGGTCTGCAGGGCCGAGAGCGGGTCTCGGTTTACCTGAATCGACTCTCGGGTGGGCTCATGATGGCACTGGGTGCCCGCTTGGCGCTGGTGCAGCAATAACTTGCCCGGTAATAAGCGGTCGAGGCCACTGGCCGCATCGGGTAAAATGGCGTCAACGCCTTATTTTCACATAGCTTTCAAGGACTAATGATGCAGTTCCCGACCATAGAAGACTTTGTCGGCAATACCCCCCTGGTACGCCTGCAGCGGCTGGCCAGCCATACCGGCAGTCAGGTGCTGGTGAAGCTGGAGGGTAATAACCCGGCGGGTTCGGTAAAGGACAGACCGGCGCTGAACATGATTCGCCAGGCCGAGGCTCGGGGTGATATCAAGCCCGGCGACACCCTGATCGAAGCCACCAGTGGCAACACCGGCATCGCATTGGCGATGTCGGCGGCGATCAAGGGCTATCGCATGGTGTTGATCATGCCCGACAACGCCACCGAAGAGCGCAAGGCCTCCATGCTGGCCTATGGCGCCGAGCTGATTCTGGTGAGCAAGGAAGCCGGGATGGAAGGGGCCCGGGATCTGGCCGACAGAATGGCCGCCGAAGGCAAAGGCGTGATCCTCGACCAGTTCAACAACCCGGACAACCCCGAAGCACACCTGCTGACCACGGGGCCCGAGATCTGGCAGCAAACCGAAGGTCGGGTCACCCATTTCGTGTCCAGCATGGGCACCACCGGCACTATTATGGGGGTGTCGCAATACCTCAAGCAGCAGAATGAAGCGGTGCAAATCGTCGGCCTGCAACCCTGCGAAGGCAGTAATATCCCGGGTATTCGTCGCTGGCCCGAGGCCTATCTGCCGGGCATCTTCGAAAAGAGCCGGGTGGATCAGGTGCTGGATATCGGCGAAGCAGAAGCGGTCGCCACCATGCTGCGGCTGGCGAAAGAAGAAGGCATCTTCTGCGGCGTCAGCTCCGGCGGTGCCGTGGCCGGCGCGCTCAAGCTGGCCGAGCAGGTCGATAACGCCATCATCGTCGCCATCATCTGCGACCGGGGCGATCGCTATTTGTCATCCGGGGTATTTAACGGGTAACAGCAGGGATTAGGGAATAGGGATTGGAAAAGCGAGTCTGCCAATCCCCAATCCCCAATCCCCGGTTTCAAGCCGTTAACGCCAGACTTTCTTCGGTCACCTGCTGATCGCCCAGATAGAGGCGGCCGCCCTGGCTGCCCAGATAAAGGGTCTGACCGCGGCGGGCCTGCTCCAGCTGCCGGCGAGGCAGCTCGGCTTCCAGCAATTGGCCCGGCCAGTTCTGGGGTTCCAGCTCCAGTCGCAGCAGGGCACCGCGCGGATTGACGTCGGTCACCACCACCGGCAGCGGGTGTTGGGCATCGGCTGCGGTGCTCAAGCTGATTTCGTGCGGGCGCAGATACCAGCTGGCCTTGCCCTGCCTATGGCTGGCCACCGGCAGTTGCAGCGGATAATGCCCCACCTTGAAGCGGCTGCCGTGCAGCTCGCCATCAATCCGATTCACCTCACCGAGAAACTCCAGTACGAAGCGACTGGCCGGTTGCTGCCAGATATCATCCGGGCTGCCGATCTGCTCCACCTTGCCCTGGCTCATCACCACCACTTGATCCGACACATCCAGCGCCTCTTCCTGATCGTGGGTCACGAAGATGCTGGTGAAGTGCAGCTCGTCGTGCAACCGGCGCAGCCAGCGGCGCAGTTCCTTGCGCACCTGGGCGTCGAGGGCGCCAAAAGGTTCGTCCAGCAACAGCACACGTGGCTCTACCGCCAGAGAGCGGGCCAGGGCCACGCGCTGACGCTGACCGCCGGACAACTGGGCCGGAAAACGGTCGGCCACATGCGACAGCTGAATCATCTCCAGCAGCTCGCCAACCCGGCGTTTGATGTCGGCTCTGGACGGGCGCTCCGCCTTCGGCATGATAGTCAGCCCGAAGGCGATGTTGTCGAACACCGTCATGTGGCGGAACAGCGCATAATTCTGAAACACGAAGCCGACCTTGCGATCCCGGGCGTGCAAGTCGGTCACATCGCTGTCGTTGAAGCGAATGCGGCCGCCGTTGGCGTGCTCCAGCCCGGCGATGATGCGCAGCAGCGTGGTCTTGCCCGAGCCGGAAGGACCCAGCAGCCCCACCAGCTGGCCGCTGGGCAGGTCGAGGTTGATGTCGTGCAGCACCCGGGTGTTGCCGAAGGACTTGTGAACCCCCTCAATCTGAATACTCATGCGGTCTTACTCCTGTGCTTCGGCGCCGTGCAGGCGCCACTCGAGATAGGATTTGAACAACAAGGTGATCACCGCCATCAGTGTCAGCAGGGCGGCGGCGGTAAAGGCGCCGACCGCGTTATAGTCCTGATGCAGCAGCTCGACGTGCAGCGACAGGGTATTGGTTTCGCCGCGAATACCGCCGGACACCACCGACACGGCGCCAAATTCGCCCACCGCCCGGGCGTTGGTGAGGATCACCCCGTACAGCAGCGCCCAGCGAATGTTGGGCAGGGTGATTTTGCGAAACAGTTGCCAGCCGCTGGCCCCCAGCAGCACCGCCGCTTCTTCCGAATCGGTGCCCTGGCTGCTCATCAGCGGCACCAGCTCACGCACCATGAAGGGACAGGTGACGAACACGGTGACCATGACGATGCCGGGCCAGGCAAACATCAGTTGCATGTCGACCCCGTCGAGCCAGCCGCCGACCGGGCCGTTGACGCCGTACATCAGCAGATAGAGCAAACCGGCCACCACGGGCGATACCGCAAAGGGCACGTCCATCAGGGTCAGCAGTAGCTGACGACCGCGAAACTGAAAGCGGGTGACCAGCCAGGCCAGCAGGGTGCCGAACACCAGGTTGATGGGCACGGTCAGTGCCGCCACCAGCAGGGTCAGGCCGATGGCATGCAGCATGTCCGGCTCGTTCAGGTTATCCAGCACGCCACCCACACCGGCGGCGAAGGCACCGGCAATAATGGCCAGCAGCGGCACCACCAGCAACAGCAGGGTCAGCACCACGCCGGTGCCAATCAGCAACCAGCGACCCCAGGGACGAGCGGCTTTCAGTGTCAGAGACTGTTCCATCAGCTGTTACCTCGTACCCGACGCATAAAGCGGCTTTGAATGCCGTTGATCAGAAACAACAGCACGAAGGAGGCCAGTAAGATGATGCTGGCGATGGCACTGGCGGCGGCATAATCGAATTCCTGCAGCTTGATGAAAATCATCAGCGAGGTAATTTCGGTCTGCCACGGCATGTTGCCGGCAATAAAGATAACGGCGCCAAATTCACCCAGACTGCGGGTGAACGACAGGGCGGTGCCGGTGATCAGTGCCGGCTTCAGCTCGGGCAATACCACACGGCTGAATGCCTGCCAGGGGCTGGCGCCCAGGGTGGCGGCCGCCTCTTCGTATTCCGGTCCCAGATCTTCCAGCACCGGCTGCACGGTACGCACCACAAAGGGCACGCTGGTAAAGACCATGGCGATGACGATGCCAACCCAGGTGTAAGACACCTTGATGCCCAGATCGGCCAGCCATTCGCCGTACCAGCCGTTGGTGGCAAACAGCGAGGCCAGCGTCAGGCCGGCCACCGCCGTAGGCAGGGCAAAGGGCAGATCCATCAGACCGTCGAGCAGGGCCCGGCACGGAAAACGGTAACGGGTCAGAATCCAGGCCATTAACAGGCCAAACACCATGTTGAACAGGCTGGCGGCGGCGGCGGCGCTGGCGGTGACCTTGTAGGTGGCCACCACTCTGGGGTCACTGATGACCTGCCAGTACTGTGCCCAGCCCATCTGGCTGGTATTCAGTATCAGCCCGGTGAGCGGCAGCAGGATAATCAGGCTGACGAACAGCAGGCTGGTGCCCAGACTCAGGGTAAAACCCGGTAGTACCCGCTTGGATGAACCCAACAGCGCCGCCATGGTTTAGCGTCCCTGAGCCTGCAGTTGATCCAGGCTGCCACCGTTGGCGAAGTGGGCGGCCATGGCCTGCTCCCAGCTGCCGAAGATGTCTTCTACCTTGAACAGTTCGGTGGCAGGGAATTTGTCTGCCACTTCGGCGGCAACCGTGTCGTTATGTACCCGGTAGTAGTAACCGGCGAGAATGCGCTGGGCTTCGGGAGTGTATAAAAACTCCAGATAGGCCTTGGCCTGTTCGGCGGTGCCGTTACGCTCCACGTTGCGGTCAATCCAGGTCACCGGAAACTCGGCCAGCACGTCGACCGGCGGCACCACCACCTGATAACCCGCTTGTGGGTTCAGTGTGCTGATGTTGTTCACTTCCGACTCGAAGGTGATCAGCACATCACCGATGCCACGCTCCACAAAGGTAGTGGTGGCGCCACGGCCGCCGGTGTCGAATACCGCCACCTGTTTGATCAGTTTGCCCATGTGCTCGCGAATCTTGTCTTCATCGCCGTCAAACTGCTGGTGGGCGGCGCCCCAGGCGGCCAGATAGGTATAACGGCCGTTACCGGAAGTCTTGGGGTTGGGGAACACCAGCTGCACGTCGTCCCGGGTCAGGTCGTCCCAGCCTTGAATATTCTTGGGGTTACCTTCACGCACCAGAAACGCCATGGTGGAGAAATAGGGCGAGCTATCGTTGGGCAGACGAGCTTTCCAGTCGGCGGGGATCAGCTGGCCTTTCTGGTGCAGCACATCGACGTCGGTCACCTGGTTATAGGTGACCACATCGGCACGCAGGCCCTGCAGAATGGCCTGTGCCTGGCGGGAGGAGCCGGCATGAGACTGTTTGATTTCCAGGGTTTCACCGGTCTTCTGCTCCCAGTGTTCGGCGAACACCGGGTTGATCTCGGCAAACAGCTCGCGGGCGATGTCGTAGCTGCTGTTGAGCAGTTCTTTTGCCTGAAGGGGGACGGCGGTGCTTAACCCGGCAGCAAACAGCAGGGAAGCCAGAAGAGATTTGCGCATGATGAACTCCAGGGACTCAAAGATGATGTACCCGAGTTTAATATGCTTATAGAGTATTTAAACTAAGTTTTTTATTCGTTTAAGGTATATGAAAGCAAGGGTGGATCTATCGAGTCCGATTCATACCAATTTGAATAAACATCTGATCATTTTAACCTCGGGATCAGAGGCAACACCGATGCATCAAGGAGGACAAAGGGATCTGCTCAGCCGACCATTCGCGCCACGGATGGCGCGGCTGAGCCTAGAGGGGGCAGCTTGCTGCCGTGACGAAGTGCTTTCGTCTGATCGAACATCCAGTGAATGTTCGCAGTGGGCTAAAGCAGTGAGTGTCACGTCCCACGGCGAGTCGGCGGAGCGGGCCCTTTGTTCGACTTTTATACAAAAATGGAATAGATCATTTGTTTAGGGGGATTGGTATAACAAAAAGGGCCTGCATCTGCAGGCCCTTTTTACGTCAGCTGTTTACCGAACGCCTTATTGCGGGGCGACCGGTGAAATCGGCTGTGCCGGCTTGGCGATCAAGGAGCGGGTGTCTTCAATCGCTTCGGTGATGATCACCTGTACCGCCTGACCCAGCTCGTACAGCGGGGCCTTGTCCAGGTAAACCCGGCCATCGTCCCAGCTGCATTCCAGTCGATCCCGGTTGGCCAGGATCAGCGAGGAAGGCATGAACACCACGGCACCGTTTTCCTGCAGGCGCAGCTTGACGCCACCGCGACCGATATCGACCACTTCGGCATCGAACACCTTGCCTTCGGCCACGGCCGGCTGCAGATAACGCACATACAGCCAGTCGGCGATATCGCGCTCGGCCCGGCGATGCATGCGGCGCTGCTCGGACAGGTGAACGGCCAGTTCGTCACTGGGTGCATGCACGCCATGTTCCTGCTCGGCAAGAATGGCCTTGATCAGACGGTGGTTGACGATGTCGCCGTATTTACGAATCGGCGAGGTCCAGGTGGCGTAGGCGGTCAGGCCCAGGCCAAAGTGCTCACCCGGGGTGGCGCTCATGGCGGCAAACGACTGGTAACGACGGGTGCGACTGTCCAGATAACTGGTGTCGCGGGCATCCAGCCAGCGGCGCAGGGCACAGAAGCCTTCCAGGCTCGACAGGGTGTCAGGCTCGAAGGGGGCTTCGTGGGTCTGCAGCAGTTCGACCAGGCCTTCCATTTTTTCACTGTCAAAACCGGCGTGCACGTTGAAGATACCGGTGCCGGCATGTTCGGTCAGCCAGTTGCCGCAAGACAGGTTGGCGGCGATCATCGCCTCTTCTACCATCTGGTTGGCGATGCGACGGTGATCGACCAGAATGGCCGTGACGTTGCTGTCTTCGTCGAGCGCAAAGCGGTAATCGGGTCTGTCCTTGAACACGATGGCGTGCTTGCTGCGCCAGGCGCTGCGGGCATGGGTCAGGGCGGTCAGCTCACGCAGCTGCTCGGCAATGACTTCGCTGCCGGGCTGCCAGTCGCCGATTTGCTCGACCCAGTCGGAGACCTGATCGTAGCTTAAGCGGGCCTGGGAGCGAATGTGGGCGGCGAAGAAGTCGGCCTTGTCGGACACCTTGCCGTCAAAGTCGATCTGCAGGCGGGCACACAGGGCCGGACGCTCTACCCCTTCCTGCAGCGAACAGAGTTCGTCGGCCAGGGTGCGGGGCAGCATGGGAATGTTGCGGCCGGGGAGATAAACGGTAAAGGCGCGCTCGGCGGCGACGCGGTCCATTTCGCTGTTGTGGGCAACATAGGCGGTGGGGTCGGCGATGGCAACGGTCAGTTCCCAGGCGTTATCCAGCTTTTTCACGCTCAGGGCATCATCCATATCCAGGGTGGATTCGCCATCGATGGTGAAGAAGGGCATATCGGTAAGATCCTGACGCGGCAGGGTTTCTTCCAGCGTTTGCCACTCGGCCCTGTCTTCCGGCGCCTGGTTGGCCAGCTTGTTGCGGGCCAGCACCACCCACCAGGGAGCGATGGGGTCTTCTACGCCGGCAATCACTTCCACCACGCTGGCGAAAAAGCCTTTGTTGTCTTTCAGGGCGTGGCGGGTCATTTCGCCCAGTACCCAGTCGCCTTCTTTCAGGCTCTTTTCGTCCAACCCCTTGATGGCGCGTGCCTTGATGGCATCTTTCATCAACGGATGATCGGGCACGATATTGAGCCGGTCACGGAACCACTTCACCCGGGCCACAAAGCGGGTAACACCGGCTTCGATCAGGGTCTCGGGCTCAACCAGCTCGCGCTCGTTTTCGGTACGCACCACGGCGGTAATGTGATCGCCATGCATCACTTTTTTCATCTGTGGTGGTGGAATAAAGAAGCTTTCTTTTTCGCTTACTTCAAGAAAACCAAAACCTTTGGAGGTACCTTTCACGATGCCTTCTTTAATGGGAAGGGTTTCGCGGATTTGTTGCTTGAGCTGGGCCAGCAGGGGGTTGTTTTGAAACATAAGTAAAGACCTGTCGAAATATGCGCCTGACTATACGGATTTACCCCCGATATGCCAAGGAAACCTTGACGCTAGCCGTGGCATTGGATAAGGCTGAGTCTGGACATGTCGGGGTGACCGGCCTCGTTCACGCCCTGGCTTAGCAGGTAGTAACCGCGGTTGTCGGGGTAGCACCATTTTTAACCGGGACGCGGCCGTCGAGCTTGGTTATCATAATCGTTTGAATCCGACTGCTAAGCGATACTCATATGTCACCACAATCCTGGCTGCTGGCGATTCGGCCCAGAACCCTGCCTCTGGCGGTGGCCTCCATGCTGTTGGGCGCGGGCACCGCCGCTCAGGCCGGCGCCTTTAACGGCGGCGTGCTGACGCTGGCGCTGCTGACCGCGCTGTTGCTGCAGATACTGTCCAACCTGGCCAACGACTATGGCGACGGCGTACGCGGTACCGACTCGATAAACCGCACCGGCCCGACCCGAGTGCTGGCCTCCGGCCTGGCGAGCCCCGATCAGCTGCGTAACGCCATGATAGTAACCGCCGCACTGGCAACCGGCTCGGGCCTGTTACTGCTGTGGGCGGCATTGGGGCCCGATGTCGGTGCCTGGCTGGGATTTATGGCGTTGGGGTCTTGTGCCTTGCTGGCGGCGCTGGGTTACACCCTGGGCCGGCGCCCTTATGGCTATCTGGGCCTCGGCGATGTGGCGGTATTCGTGTTTTTCGGCCCGGTGGCGGTGCTGGGCTGCAGTTACCTGATGCAGCATCGGCTGAGCGAGTCCGCCGGCTGGGCATCACTCACCGCCGGCCTGCTGGCGGTGGCGGTGCTCAATATCAACAACATTCGCGACATGGACACCGACCGGCAGGCCGGCAAGCACACCCTGGCGCTGCGGCTGGGGTTGCGGCGGGCGCGGGCCTATCAGTTGTTGCTGCTGGGGGGCGCCGTGCTGGCCGGCACCCGCATCATGACCGAGCCGGGCTTTGTAAGTTTGCTGGCGCTCTGGCCGCTGGCGCGGGCCACTCAATTGGTGCTGACCGGCCAGGGCGCCGAGCTTAACCGGGCGCTGGCTCTGACCGCGCGGGGCACGCTTGCCTTCACCGGCCTGCTTGCGCTGGGGCTGGTGGTCGGATAAAAACCGGCCGAGTCCAATGCCGAAATGTTTCATGGCGGTTAACTTTTTATAGCCGGATTGTCCGGTAATGACTTTGCTTTTGTGAGCGGGGTCTGTTTATACTGGCCGCTATCTTGTCGGAGTGCTCTATATGGGCTGAGACCGCGAAAGCGGGATCCGTTGAACCTGATCAGGCTAATACCTGCGTAAGGGAAGCAAGCGAGAACTTGGCGCCACACCTCTTCTGCCGAGTTCTTTCTCAACACTCCTGACAAGCATTTTCACCCTCAATGGATTCGAAGTGAGATTGCTATGTCAAAAATAAACCGTCGTGAAGTTCGCAGCCAGGCCCAGGCATTTATCGATAACCTGAAAGGCGAGCACTTCCCCAATTCCCGCCGCATCTACATCGAAGGCTCGCGCCCGGACATCAAGGTCGGCATGCGCGAAATTCATCTGGCCGACAGCTTCAAGGGCGGCACCGAAGAAAACCCCATTCTCGAGCCCAATGCGCCGGTACCGATTTACGACACCGCCGGTCCCTACGGCGATCCCGATGCCGATCTGGATGTACGCCGGGGTCTGCCCCAGATGCGTCGTCAGTGGATTCTGGAGCGTAACGACACCGAGGAGCTGGAGGGCGTTACCTCCGAGTTTACCCAGCAGCGCATGGCCGACGATGGCCTGGATCACCTGCGTTTCGAGCAGATGCCCAAGCCGCGCAAGGCCAAAGTCGGCGCCTGTGTCACCCAGCTGCACTATGCCCGCAAAGGCATCATCACCCCCGAGATGGAATACATCGCCATTCGCGAGAACATGGGCCGCGAGCGGGTGCGGGACGAGATGCTGCTGCAACAGCACCCGGGCCAGAACTTCGGCGCCAACCTGCCGGACGCCATCACCCCCGAATTCGTGCGCAAGGAAGTCGCCGAAGGCCGCGCCATCATTCCGGCCAACATCAACCACGCCGAGTCCGAGCCGATGATCATCGGCCGCAATTTCCTGGTGAAAATCAACGCCAACATCGGTAACTCGGCGGTGACTTCCAGCATCGAAGAAGAAGTGGAGAAGCTGGTGTGGTCCACCCGCTGGGGTGCCGACAACGTGATGGATCTGTCTACCGGTCGTTACATTCACGAAACCCGCGAATGGATACTGCGCAACAGCCCGGTGCCCATCGGTACCGTCCCCATCTACCAGGCGCTGGAAAAAGTGAACGGCGTGGCCGAAGACCTGACCTGGGAAGTGTTTCGCGACACCCTGATCGAACAGGCCGAGCAGGGCGTGGATTACTTCACCATTCACGCCGGCGTGCTGCTGCGCTTCGTGCCCATGACCGCCAAGCGCGTCACCGGTATCGTGTCGCGCGGTGGTTCCATCATGGCCAAGTGGTGTCTGTCCCATCACAAGGAAAGCTTCCTCTACGAGCATTTCCGCGAAATTTGCGAAATCTGTGCCGCCTACGATGTGTCGCTGTCGCTGGGTGACGGCATGCGTCCCGGCTCCATTGCCGACGCCAACGACGAAGCCCAGTTTGCCGAGCTGCACACTCTTGGTGAGCTGACCAAGGTCGCCTGGGAATACGACGTACAGGTGATGATCGAAGGCCCCGGCCACGTGCCGATGCACATGATCAAGCGCAACATGGAAGAGCAGCTGGAGCATTGCCACGAGGCACCCTTCTATACCCTGGGCCCGCTGACCACCGATATCGCCCCCGGCTACGACCACTTCACCTCCGGCATCGGTGCCGCCATGATCGGCTGGTTCGGTTGCGCCATGCTGTGCTACGTCACCCCGAAAGAGCACTTAGGGTTGCCGAACAAGGAAGACGTCAAACAGGGGCTAATCACCTACAAGATTGCCGCTCACGCCGCCGATCTGGCCAAGGGCCATCCGGGTGCGCAAATCCGCGACAACGCCATGTCCAAGGCGCGCTTCGAGTTCCGTTGGGAAGATCAGTTCAACCTGGCGCTGGATCCGCAGACCGCCCGTGCCTATCACGACGAAACCCTGCCGCAGGAATCCGGCAAGGTAGCCCACTTCTGCTCCATGTGCGGACCCAAGTTCTGCTCGATGAAGATCACTCAGGAAGTGCGCGAGTATGCCGCCGCCCAGGAAGCCATAGCGGTGCAACTGGTCGATATGGACGGCAACAGCGAAACCGTGGTCGCCGGCATGGCGCAGATGTCACAAGAATTCAAGAAACGCGGCGGTGAGCTGTATCACCAGGCCGACAAACTGGAGCAATAATTTCTATGACAAGACCCATCGTCTGGACCATCGCCGGCTCCGATTCGGGCGGCGGTGCCGGTATTCAGGCCGATTTGCACACCATTCAGGGACTGGGCGGCCACGGCTGCTCGGTTATCTCCGCCATTACCGCCCAGAACTCGGTGGCGGTATCCATGGTCGAGCCGGTATTGATGCAGGCTTTTACCAGCCAGCTGGTCTCGCTGGCCAGCGACATGCCGGCCCGGGCCATCAAGATTGGTCTGCTGCCCGGCGGCCTGCGGGCCGAGGTGCTGGCGCGCACGCTGCGTGAATATCGCCGCCAGTGGCAGCCCTTTGTGGTGCTGGATCCGGTGGCCATTGCCAGCACCGGCCAGAGCATGGCCGAAACCAACCTGATCCCGGCGTTGCAGCAGCACCTGCTGCCCGAGGTGGATCTGGTTACCCCCAATGCGCTGGAACTGAAAGTATTGTCGGGCATCGCGCCCGACTCTCCGGCACAGCTGCGCGCCGGGGCCGCCGCCCTGCTGGAACTGGGCGTACGCGCCGTATTGGTGAAGGGCGGTCACCTGGACTGGGCCGGCGAGCAGGCCATCGACTATTACACCGACGGCCAGCGTGAAATCTGGCTGGCCAGCCCCCGAGTGCAAACCCGTCACGGTCACGGCACCGGTTGTACCCTGTCGTCGGCCATCGCCACCGCCGTGGCGCTGGACTACCCGATTGAAGATGCGCTGGTGCTGGCCAAGGCCTACGTCAATCAGGGCCTGAAGGGCGCCGAGGCCATCGGCGCCGGTGCCGGCCCGGTGGCCCATCTGGGCTGGCCGACGGATTTGAACGACTTTCCCACCGTGGTGATGCCGGGCTCGGCCCTGGCCGAACAGCTGGGCATCACCGGCACCAGCCCGCAAGGGGATTTTGCCGCCATGGATACCCTCAAGCTGGGGCTGTATCCGGTGGTGACCTCGGTGGCCTGGCTGGAACGCCTGCTGGAGCAGGGAGTACGCACCCTGCAGCTGCGCATCAAGGACAAGGCCGACGCCGAGGTGGAAGCCGACATCAAGGCCGCGGTCGAGCTGGGCCAACGCTACAACGCCCGGCTGTTCATCAACGACTACTGGCGGCTGGCCATCAAGCACGGCGCCTACGGCGTGCACCTGGGCCAGGAAGATATCGAAGTGGCGGATCTGGAGGCCATTCGCGCCGCCGGTCTCAAACTGGGCCTGTCTACTCACGGTTATTACGAAATGCTGCGCGCCCGCGAGCTCAAGCCGTCCTATCTGGCGCTGGGTCATATCTTCCCCACCAAAACCAAGGACATGCCGTCCCGCCCTCAGGGGCTGGAGCGGCTGCACCGCTATGTGGCCTTGATGGAGGCGGAATTTCCGCTGGTGGCCATCGGTGGCATCAGTCGCGATCGGGTACCGCTGGTGGCCCAGACGAATGTCGGCAGCATCGCCCTGGTCACCGCCATTACCGAAGCGGCCGATCCGGATGCGGCCATCCGCGATCTGCTGGAAATGGTGGAGGGATAAGATGCTCAGCGACAGCGAATTCATGCGTTATAGCCGGCACCTGTTGCTGGAAGAGGTTGGCGAAGAGGGGCAGATGAAGCTGAAACACGCCTCGGTGCTGGTGGTGGGCCTGGGTGGCCTGGGCTCGCCCGCCGTGCAGTATCTGGCGGCGGCCGGAGTCGGCACCCTGTGGCTGGCCGATTTCGATCACATCGAGGTCAGCAACCTGCAGCGCCAGACCCTGTATGACATGGACAGCCTGCAACACAGCAAGGCGGAAACGGCGCGCGAGAAGTTACTGGCGCTGAACCCCGACATCGAAGTGATCGCCATCAATCAGAAGCTGGACCGGCAGAGCCTGGGCGATTTTGTCGCCGAGGTGGATCTGGTGCTGGACTGCACCGACAACATCTCGATTCGCCAGGACATCAACGCCGCCTGCTACGCCTGGGGCAAACCCTTGCTGGTGGGGGCGGCCATTCGCTTCGAAGGTCAGTTGCTGGCGCTGGATCCGGCCGCCGAGCATGGCTGTTATCGCTGTCTTTATGGCCCCGACATCGGCGAACGGCTCAACTGCAGCAACTCCGGGGTCATCGGCCCCGTGGTCGGCACTATCGGCCTGTTGCAGGCGCTGGAAGCCATCAAGTTTTTTACCGGTACCGGCAGTGTGCCCTGGGGTGAGCTCAAGCTGTTCGATGCCAGGGCGCATCGCTGGCACAGCCTCAAGGTGCCGAAAGATCCGGCCTGTCCGGTGTGTGGACCCAAGGGGGAAGAACAACAATGCGAGTAGTACTGAACGACGAAGCGCTGGATCTGGCCGAAGGCACCACCCTCGGCCAGTTGCTGGTCGAACTGGAGCAAGACAAGCCCGGCGTGGCGGTGGCCCTGAATCAACAGGTGGTGGCCCGCAGCCAGTGGGGGGAGCAGCAGCTGACCCCCAACGACAACATTACCCTGTTCCACGCCATAGCCGGAGGCTGACATGAGCCTGATTATTGCCGATAAAACCTTTAATTCCCGCCTGTTCACCGGCACCGGCAAGTTTGCCAGTGGCCGCCAGATGAAAGACGCCTTCGTTGCCAGCGGCACCGATCTGGTGACCATGGCGCTGAAACGGGTGGATCTGAAAAACCACAGCGACGACATACTGCCGCCGCTGCTGGAACTGGGCGTGAATCTGCTGCCCAACACCTCGGGTGCCAAAAATGCCGAAGAAGCGCTGTTTGCCGCCCGGCTGGCGCGCGAGGCCCTGGGCACCAACTGGCTGAAACTGGAAATTCATCCGGATCCCAAGTATCTGCTGCCCGATCCCATCGAAACCCTCAAGGCCGCCGAGCTGCTGGTCAAAGACGGCTTCATCGTGCTGCCTTACTGCGGTGCCGATCCTGTGCTGTGCAAGCGGCTGGAAGAAGCGGGTTGTGCCGCCGTGATGCCGCTTGGTGCGCCCATCGGCTCCAACAAGGGGCTGGTGACGCATGACTTCCTCGAGATCATCATCGAACAGGCCACTGTGCCGGTAGTGGTGGACGCAGGCATCGGCGCCCCCAGCCACGCCGCCTACGCCATGGAGCTGGGCGCCGATGCGGTGCTGGTCAACACCGCCATTGCGGTGGCCGGTGATCCTGTGGCCATGGCCGAGGCCTTCAAGCTGGCGGTGATTTCCGGCCGTATGGCCTATGAAGCCGGTCTGGCCGGCCAGAGCCGGCAGGCCCAGGCGTCCAGCCCGCTCACCGCCTTCCTGGAGACCTTATGAGTTTCTTCGACGTCTGGTCATCCATGGACTGGGATGACGTCAAGATGAGCATCTATGGCAAGCAGGCCCGGGATGTGGAACGCGCCTTGGCCAAGCCGAAGCGGGATCTGCAGGACTTCATGGCGTTGATCTCGCCCGCCGCCGAGCCCTATCTGGAGCAGATGGCCCAGCAGTCTTATCAGCTGACCCGCAAGCGTTTCGGCAACACGGTCGGCTTTTATATTCCGCTGTATCTGTCCAACCTGTGTGCCAACGACTGCACCTACTGCGGCTTTTCGATGAGCAACCGCATCAAGCGCAAGACCCTGAGCGCCGAGGAAATCGAGCAGGAATGTCTGGCCATCAAGGCGATGGGCTTCGATACCGTGCTGCTGGTGACCGGCGAGCACGAAGGCAAGGTGGGGCAGGACTACTTCAAGCAGATGCTGCCGATCATCAAGCGCCACTTCAGCTACGTGATGATGGAAGTGCAGCCGCTGTCGGAAGAAGAATATGCCGAGCTACGCGAATACGGGCTCGACAGCGTCATGGTGTATCAGGAAACCTATCAGCACCTGACTTACGACGAGCATCATATTCGCGGCAAGAAGAAGGATTTTCGCTGGCGGCTGGAAACCCCGGATCGGCTGGGAAAGGCGGGCATCGACAAGATTGGCCTGGGCGCCCTGTTCGGGCTGGAAGACTGGCGGGCCGACAGCTTCTATGTGGCGGCGCATCTGCGCTATCTGCAAAAAAATTACTGGCAGACCCGTTATTCGGTGTCGTTCCCGCGCCTGCGACCCTGTGAAGGCGGTCTGGTACCCAAGTCGGTGATGACCGATCGCCAGTTGGTGCAGTTGATTTGTGCCTATCGCCTGCTCGACGGCGAGCTGGAACTGAGCCTGTCGACCCGCGAAGCGCAGGAGTTTCGCGACAAGGTGATACCGCTCGGTGTCACCAGCATCAGCGCCGGCTCCAAGACCCAGCCCGGCGGCTATGTGGAAAACGTCAAGGAAGAGCTGGAGCAGTTCGAAATCGACGACGACCGCAGCCCGGCCGAGGTGGCCAGGGCCATTACCGCCACCGGCCTGCAACCGGTATGGAAAGACTGGGACAACAGCTACTCCGCCAGCCGCAGCTGAAGCTGTTGGCCGTAAGCTTTCAGCCATAAGCCGCCAAAGAGGGCGCAACGCGAAGCATCAGTGCGGTTGCGCTCCGCCGACACGCTTCAAGTACTTCCCTGTAGCGCTCGAAAATGCCATCCATGGCATTTTATGGTCGGCTACGGCAATCCCCACTGCTGCTTCGAGCAACATGGGTGTTGTCTGCATGCTACTAGTCAGCGCCAAGCGAGCTGAGGAGGGGAAAGCGTGTCTGCTTCGCCGTGCCCTTTGCGCCATGGATGGCGCAACGGAGCCCCCATGGATGGGTTTACGGCGTGCCGGAGAAGCAGTGCGCTTTGACCGACGGGAATGCACTGGGCTACAAACAAGACGTAAGTGCCATGCTGCTCGAACGACGAACCGGGTCGTCGGTTGGCCCACAGATGTGGCAGTTACCCACGGCAACGTCTAAAATGGTCGTTTTTATCACCCGTCCCGAGGCAGCATGAACAACACACACAGCAAGGTGATCGGTTACATACTGTGGATTTTCGGATTCATGGGTGCGCACCGCTTTTATTACGGTCGGCCGGTCAGCGGCACCCTCTACTTCTTTACCCTGGGTCTGTTCTTCATCGGCTGGATAGTGGATTTATTCCTGATTCCGTCCATGGATCGGGATGCAGACATGCGCTACGCCAGCGGCCCCAAGGACTACAGCCTGACCTGGATTCTGATGACCTTTCTCGGCATCTTCGGCATTCACCGCCTGTACATGGGCAAGTGGGTCACGGCCATCATCTGGTTTCTCACCGGTGGCTTGTTCCTGATAGGATTTCTCTACGACTTCTGCACCCTGAACACTCAAATCGACGAAGTTAACCGCAAATCACGCCGCTTCGGCTGATGTTTACCTCCACGAATTCGTTAGAACAAAAGGCCCCTTGGTGCGTAACACCGTTCAGTTAACGGGAGCAATTGGCTTTCAAACCGACCTTCTGCGCCATGGATGGCGCAGCAGAGCCCCGGGGATGGGGTTACGGCGTGTCGGTGGGAAGTCAATGGATCCCGTTTTACGCTTAACTGACAGGTGTTCCCTCTTTCCTGCATCGGCGTTGCCTGCTGCAAGCCCGAATTATGCGGACAAAGACGATTGCTCTGAACATGCATGTTTCGGGTACTATCGAATAAACTCGGGCATCCGGTATCAACATCTGCAAGGAACGGCATGAACACACAAACCATCGTCACCGCCCTGAGCGCGGTACGAGCGCAAAAGCCGCTGGTGTTGAATATCACCAACTATGTGGTGATGAACAACACCGCCAACGGTTTACTGGCGGTGGGGGCCTCGCCGATCATGGCCCATTCTCGCGATGAGCTGGCGGAGATGATGGCCTTTTCCGGTGCCCTGGTGGTCAACATCGGTACCCTGGACAGCGTCTGGATTGAGCGGATGCGCTTTGCGGTCGAGCAGGCGAACCAGCATGGCAAGCCGGTGGTACTGGATCCGGTGGGCTGCGGGGCCAGCAGCCTGCGTACCGAAACATCCCGGCGCATCGCCGAAGCGGCGGAGTGCCTGATTATTCGCGGTAACGCTTCCGAGATCATCGCCCTGGCCGGTGCCGAAGCGGGTTCCAAAGCCAACGGCAAGGGTGTGGATTCGCTGGATGCCAGCGAGGCGGCGGTGGACGCGGCCCGTTATTTGGTGCAGCACTATCGCTGCAGTGTGGTTATTTCCGGTGAAACAGACGTTATCATTACGGAGAATAGCGAATTCAGGTTGCATAACGGACACGCCATGATGCCCTTTGTCACCGGCATGGGTTGTACTCTGTCGGCACTGACTGGTGCCTTTGCCGCCGTGGGTGAAACCACCGGTCTGGCGGCGGCGGCGGTGCTGGGGGTGGCCGGTGAAATCGCGGCGGAGCAGTCGGCAGGGCCGGGCAGCCTGCAGCTGAACCTGCTGGATGCCCTGTATTGTCTGGATGCAGAAACCCTGATGCAACGTTTGAAGCTAACCTCATCAGGTTAAGCAGGTGGGTTATTAACTCCCACTGTCTCATCGGCCAAAGGGCCAGCTCCGCCGACACGCTGTGGATACGTCCGTGTACGCTCTCTGTTTCATCCCTGAAACAGAAGGTCGGCTGAGCAGATCCCTTTGTCCTCCTTCAGCTCCGGCGTCGCCTGTTTGTATCGCCAGCAGGCCCGGCTGGCGTTATGAAGAGGTAACCTTGCTGCCGATTAACCACAACTCCCAAATATTGAATAGTCAGCATCACTATCCCTTAACAACAAGCCGGAGCAATCATGAATCCCTATCGTTTATATCTGGTCACCGATGATCGGCAGCCTATTGATGTGCTTGAAACCGTGGTGGCCGAGGCGGTTGCAGGCGGCGTGACCATGGTGCAGGTGCGCGAAAAGCACGGCGATGTGCGGGCCTTTATCGAACGGGCGCAAACCATCAGGACGGTGCTGCAAGGCACCGGGGTACCGCTGATCATCAACGACCGGGTCGATGTGGCGCTGGCGGTAGATGCGGATGGAGTGCACCTGGGTCAGTCGGACATGCCGGCGACGCTGGCCCGTCGGCTTATCGGCCCGCACAAGCTGCTGGGCCTGTCGGTCGAAACCGAGCGGCAGTTGTTCGAGGCCGAATCGTTACCGGTGGATTATCTGGGCTTGAGTGCCATCTTTTCTACCCCTACCAAAACCAACCTGATCAAAGAGTGGGGCCTCGACGGGCTGGCCGGCGCCGTGGCACAGAGTTCGCTGCCATTGGTGGCCATTGGCGGTATTAACGCCGCCAATTTGCGGGAGATAGCGGTAACCGGCGTACATGGGGTGGCGCTGGTATCCGCTATCTGCCAGGCGCCATGTCCACGCACGGCGGCGCAGGAGCTGGTGCGGCTGATGGGCTGAGCGGGTGCGCAGAATGAAGTATTCATGCAGGTCTTTAACATAAGCATTTAGTACTCGATTATTTCGTGTGTAGCGCTATTTCGGGGGCTTTTTTTCGTATTTGCCTGTAAACAAACGGCTAATTCCTTTAGGATGGCAAGGTTTTTGCAATCGAAGGAGACAGTTTTGAGCAAGCAAAAAATAGCAATTTTAGGCGCTGGTCCTAGCGGTTTGGCGCAGTTAAGGGCTTTTGAGGCGGCTCGCCGGGCAGGGGTTCAAGACCTGCCGGAAATCGTCTGTTATGAAAAACAAAGTGATATCGGCGGCATGTGGAATTACACCTGGCGCACGGGTTTAGATAAAAATGGCGAGCCAGTTCATGGCAGCATGTATCGGTATTTATGGTCCAATGGCCCGAAGGAATGTCTGGAGTTTGCCGACTACTCCTTCGACGAACACTTTGGTCGGGCCATTCCCTCCTATCCGCCGCGTGCCGTGCTTAAAGACTACATCATGGGTCGTCTCGACAAGCAGGCCATTTTTAAATACATCCGATTCGAATGCCCGGTACGTTGGGTGACCTACGACGAAGGCACCGAAAAGTTCACCGTGACCGTGATGAATCACAAGACCGGAGAGCAGGAAACCAACGAATTTGATCACGTAGTGGTCGCCACCGGCCATTTCTCTACCCCCAACATGCCGTACTTCGAGGGCGTAGAGCAGTTCCCGGGCCGGGTATTGCACGCCCACGACTTCCGCGATGCGCTGGAATTCAAGGATCAGAACGTGCTGCTGATCGGCGCCAGCTATTCGGCGGAAGACATTGGCTCTCAGTGCTACAAGTACGGTGCCAAGTCGGTCACCATCAGCTATCGCAGCAACCCCATCGGGTTCGACTGGCCACAAGGCATGGAAGAGCGTCCGCTGCTGGCGCATTTTGAGGGTAATACCGGCTATTTTGCCGACGGTTCAAGCAAACAGTTTGATGCCATCATCATGTGCACCGGTTATCTGTTCCACTTCCCGTTCCTGCCCGATGAACTGCGGTTGCAGACCCATAACTGCCTGTATCCGGACAACCTGTATAAAGGCGTCTTCTTCCAGAACAATCCCAAGCTGATTTACCTGGGCATGCAGGATCAGTACTTCACCTTCAACATGTTCGACGCCCAGGCCTGGTATGCGCGGGACGTGATGTTGGGCAAGATAGCGCTGCCTGCAGCCGATGAGCGCCGTCAGGACATGCAGCAGTGGCTGAGCCGTCATGAAGCACTGGCCGGCTGCCATGCGGCCATTGATTTTCAGGCCAGCTATATTCGTGACCTGAACAATGAGACCGACTACCCCGAGTTTGCGGTAGAAAAGCAGGCGGATCTGCTCAAGGAATGGCTGCAGCACAAGCAGGAGAACATCATGGGCTTTCGGGAAAACGCCTATCGTTCTACCGTGACCGGCACCATGGCCTCCAAACTGCCGGCTCGCTGGCTGGACATCAAGGATGACTCGCTGGAAAGCTTCATGTCTCTCGACTTTGTCGAGAACAAGAGCTTCGACAAGGTCGACTGATATTCTTGTTTAGCGCGTCATTCTGACGAAAGTCGGCATCTTTGTGTAGAAAGGTACCGGGTCCGTTATACCGGTATGACAAGTGCACAAAAAGCCCGCCTCAGTAAGGCGGGCTTTTTTTGTTGTTTCAAAACTGCGCCCGAAACGCTCTGTATTCCTGCTGGGCTTCGCTGGCGGTGCTGGTGGTCAGCCACAGTTGCTGCCCCGGTCGGCATTGGGCCAGGCGGGCACAGGCCAGTGGGGTCAGGGTGCCGAGACGCGGATAGCCGCCAATCGTTTGACGGTCGTTCAGCAGCACTATGGGCTGGCCATCGGGCGGCACCTGTACCGCCCCCAGTGCTATGCCTTCCGAAATCATCGAGTCCATGCTGCAGTGCAACAGGGATCCTTGCAGTCGGATCCCCATACGATCCGATCGAGGATCCACCCGCCAGGGCTGGCTGAAGGCGTGGATCAGGCTGTGATCCTCGAAAAAGCGGAATTGGGCACCGGGGATCAATGCCAGCCGGGGCTCCGCGCCGTAGTCGGGGGGAGTATCGGCTGGCAACTGGCGTTCGGGGAGCGGCTGGTCAGTCGGTAGAAAAGCCAGGCGATCGCCCGCCGCCAGTGCGCTGCCATCGCCCTTATGACCGCCCAGACCGTCGCGTACCACACAACTGGCACTGCCCAGCACCTTTTCTGCGATAAAGCCACCCACCACCGCCAGATAGGCCCGTACCCCGAGGCGCGCCATGCTCAGGGTCAGGGTGTCGCCGGCATTCAGCTCAAAGGCTCGCCAGTTGGACAGCGGCTGCTCGTTGCGGCGGGCCTGCATGTCGGCGCCGCACAGGGCCAGGGTGCAAGGCTGCTCGGCGCTCAGCGTGAGCCCGCCCAGGGTGATCTCCAGCGCCGGACTGCCCCAGGGGTTGCCCAGCAGCCCGTTGGCCCAGGCCCAGGCGTGCAGATCGGCCGGGCCGCCCTGAGTCACCCCCAGCCGACGCACCCCGAAACGACCGCCATCCTGCAGGGTGCTGAGCGGGCCGGGCTGTTGAATGGTCAGATATCCGTGGCGCATTCAAGACTCCTTCATGGGCGTGCTGTCGCCGCCCAGTCGTTCGAATTCGGCCCTGCTCACCGGCACGAAGCGTACTCGATCGCCCACCTGCAGCAGGCTGAAGCCCGTACGGTGCAGATCGAACAATTTGGCCGGGGTGCGGCCGAGCAGGTTCCAGCCGCCGGGGGAGGTTTTGGGGTAGGCGGCAGTCTGCCTGCCGGCAATGGCCACGCTGCCGGCGGGTACCCGTGGCCGCGGGCTGTCGAGGCGGGGCAATTCCAGTTGCGCCGGCAGCGTGCCCATAAAGGCGAAGCCGGGGGCAAACCCCAGGGCAAACACCCGGTAGCAGTGACCGCTGTGCAGCTCGATGAGCCGGTCGGTGCTCAGCCCGGTGTGTCGTTCCAGCCGGGCCATGTCCGGCCCCACGCTGGAGTGATACCACACCGGCAGCTCCTTTACCGGCGCCGCCTCGTCCTCGGCATCGGGGGTGAGCTCGGTCAGCAGTTGTTGCAGCAATCGGCGCGCCTCAACGTTGTCCAGCTGCAAGGGGTCGAACTGCACCAGTACCGTGGTGTAAGAGGGCACCACATCGACCAGCTGCTCGCCAAAGGCCCGTTCGCAATCGCGCACCAGGGCGGTAATCCAGCCCATGTTGCGTTCGTCTATCTCGTCGAACAGTCGCACCAGCCAGGCATCCATGCCGGCATTTTCCAGCCGGGGTTGGGGGCAGATGCTCATGACAGCGTGGCCAGCATTTGGCGAATGGCCTTTACGGCGGCAATGGACTCGGGATTGTCGCCATGTACGCACAGGGTATCGGCCTGCAACCGCAGTTCGCTGCCGTCATTGGCGATAAGCGGCTGGCCGGTGGCGATGCGCCGGGCCTGCTCGACGATCACCGCCGGGTCGTGATGCACGGCGCCGGGCAAGGAGCGGGACACCAGAAAACCGGCGGCGTCGTAGGCGCGATCGGCAAAGGCCTCGAACCACAGGCCAATGCCGTGCCGGGTGGCCAGCGCCCGGGCCGGGGCGGGATTGGCCGTGGCCATCAGCATCAACGGCAGGCCGACATCGAAGGCGGCCACCGCCTTCATTACCGCCGCCAGCTTGTGTTCATCTCGCATCATGTCGTTGTAGAGGGCGCCGTGGGGTTTGATGTAACTCACCCGGGTACCCTCGGCCCGGCACAGGGCGTCGAGCGCGCCCAGTTGATACAGCACCATGTTTTCTATTTCGTCGGGTGTGCAGGCCAGGGTGCGGCGACCAAACCCCACCAGATCCGGATAGGCCGGATGCGCGCCGATGTTTACCTGATGTTGTTGTGCCAGTTGCACGGTGTGGCGCATGGTATCCGGGTCGGCCGCATGAAAACCGCAGGCCACGTTGGCCAGGTCCACAAAGGGCATGACGGCGTCGTCCTGCCCCATGGTCCAGGCGCCAAAGCTTTCTCCCATGTCGGCGTTCAGCAGTAGTCTGGGCATGATGTCGGCTCCTCCATAATCAGTGGTCTTTATCTTACCTTTACCAGACCTGCCCCGCTCGAGGATCGGCCGGTCGGTTAATGTGGTCGTCGGCTTTGCAAAGAAATAACCTTGCCAGCCCGCTTTTTGCCATTATGATATGCGTTCATTTTAACCAAGAGGTCCGGTCAATCGCCGGTGTACCATATGGATTGCTCGCGAAGTTGCTTGCAACAGAGTTCTGAATTGTCACTTCCCCCCTGTTTTTTGCTGTCCCCGGCACTCGCCACCCCATCCGGATTTGTCTGCTGCCCCGGCTATACTGATTTTGCCGGCCTGGCCTGCGTTATTCGCTGATCTGCATTCATCTACATTCTCTCAAGAGGTAAATCATGGAATTCCTGATGGATCCGTCTATGTGGGCGGGCTTGCTGACACTGATTATTCTGGAAATCGTGCTGGGTATCGACAACCTGGTGTTTATTGCCATTCTGGTCAAGAAGCTGCCGCCGCATCAGCGCGACAAGGCCCGGCTTATCGGCCTGTCGCTGGCGCTGTTGATGCGTCTGGCACTGCTGAGTGTGGTGTCCTGGCTGGTCACCCTGACCACGCCGCTGATCACCCTGGGTGAGCTGAGTTTCTCGGGCCGGGATCTGATCCTGATGGGCGGGGGTCTTTTCCTGCTGTTCAAGGCCACCACCGAGCTGCACGAGCGGCTCGAAGGCAAGATGCACGAAGAAGAAACCAGCACCGTGTACGCCGGCTTTGGCGTGGTGATCGCCCAGATCCTGGTGCTGGATGCGGTGTTCTCGCTCGACTCCATTATTACCGCCGTGGGCATGGTCGACAGCCTGCCGGTGATGATGACCGCGGTGGTACTGGCGATGCTGGTGATGGTGGCTGCTTCCAAGTCGCTGACCGACTTCGTCAACGCGCACCCCACCGTAGTGGTGCTGTGCCTGAGCTTCCTGCTGATGATCGGTTTCAGTCTGGTGGCGGAAGGTTTCGGTTTCCATATTCCCAAGGGCTATTTGTACGCCGCCATCGGTTTCTCGATTCTGATTGAATTCCTCAACCAGCTGGCTCAGCGCAATTCCGCCAGGGAAGAGGCTCGCCAGCCGCTGCGTGAACGTACCACCGCCGCCATTTTTCGCCTGATGGGTGGCAAAGAGCATGATCAGGAGCAGCCGGCACAGACCCCGGAACAGGCTCAGGAGCAGGGTTTTGCCGAAGAAGAGCGCAACATGATCAGCGGCGTGCTGTCACTGGCCGAGCGTTCCATTCGTACCGTGATGACGCCCCGGGCTGACATTGTCTGGCTGGACGTGTCCGATAGCCGGGAAGAGGTGATCGCCGAGCTGATGGCCTCTTCGCACAGCCAGTTTCCGGTGTGTGATGGCGAGCTGGACGACCTGCTGGGTGTGGTACGCGCCAAGGATCTGATGGTGGGCCTGAAGGAAGGTAAGACCCTGGCCGAGCTGGCCGAGGGCAATGATCCCATCATAGTGCCGGACAGCATCAGCGTGATCCGCCTGCTCAACATACTGCGCGATGCCCGCGGCAACATGGTGCTGGTAAACGACGAGTTCGGTACCGTGCAGGGGCTGGTGACGCCGCACGATTTGCTGGAGGCCATTGTCGGCGAGTTTCTGGACGAAGACGAATCTCCCGAGGTGGTCATCGAAGGGAGTGGCTGGCTGGTGAAGGGCAGTACCGATCTGCATTATCTGGAGCAGGTGTTGTCGCGCCGGGGGCTGGTGGATCCGGCTGACGAATACGCCACCCTGGCCGGCATGTTGTTGGCCTGGAGCGGCCAGCTGCCCGAGGCAGGCGCTGTGTTCGAGCGTGAAGATCTGCGCTTCGAGGTCACGGAGGTAGAAGACTTCCGTATCGCTCAGGTACGCATTACCCCGCTTGCCGCTTAACCATAACGCGGTAATATGTAGAAACGGCGCCCACAGGGCGCCGTTTTTGTTGGTGGCGGCTTACAACACCGCCGCGATGGCGTCCTGCAGTTTCTGGTCATTTGGCTTGGTCATGCTGGAAAACACCGCCGTCACCCTGCCGTTGCGATCGATCACGTATTTGTAGAAATTCCAGCGTGGCGGCTTGCCGCTCTGACGGGCAATTTCCCGAAAGATGGGATGAGCATCGTCGCCCCTGATCTTGATGGGTTTGACCATATCGAAGGTCACACCGTAGTTCACGTAACACACCTCGGCCGCCTCGGCTTCGTTTTTGGCCTCCTGCCGAAAATCGTTGGAGGGGAAGCCTATCACTTTCAGGCCCTGTTCCCGGTAGCGTTGATGTAACGCCTCCAGTCCCTCGAACTGACCGGTAAAGCCGCAAAAACTGGCGGTATTAATCACCAGTATCGGCTGGCCGGCAAACTGGCGCATGTCGACTACCTCGCCGGAATGCAGCCGAGGCAACTGGTGTTCGAACAGGGCGGCGGTATCGGGCTCTGCCGCCAGCAGTGGCTGGCACAGCAGCAGCGCACACAGGCTGCCAAGCAATGGTTTCATGAGGGTCACTCCCTGATGGACGATAAACCGAATGTGTAAAGCAGACCCTCATGGCGACTGAATAATTACAGCGAAGCGAGATTCGCCCCCGTGTTACCACCAGCGGCGTAGTTTGAGCCAGAGGCCGAGTCCCACCGCCAGCCCGGTGAGAATAAGGCAGAAGGTCCAGAAGGCGGCGGGACTGTCGGCGCCGGGCATGCCGCCCAGGTTGATGCCGAACAGGCCGGTGAGAAAGCTGGCGGGCAAAAACAGCAGCGCCATAATCGACATCTGATAGGCACGGCGGTTGGTGGCTTCGGCCATGATGTTGTTGACTTCATCTGCCAGCACGGCGGTACGGGCCACGCCTGCGTCCAGATCGTCCAGCCAGCGCCGCAGTCGGTCGGCAATGTCCTGCAGGCGGCGGCGATCGTCGTCGTTCAGCCAGCCGATTTTCTCGCTGGCCAGCCGGGCCACCAGATCCCGCTGAGGCGAAAGGTAACGGCGAATCATGATCAGCTGCTTGCGAATGCGGCCCAACCGGCCGGTGGCGGGCATTTCGTTTTCCAGCACCGCTTCTTCCAGTTCCAGAATCTGATCGTGCAGCGTTTCCACAAATTCGCCGGCCCGGTCGGTGAGGGCATCGCAGATGTCCACCAGCCAGTCGCCGGGGTTGAGCGGGCCGTCTCCGGTGGCGAGTTGCTCATAGACGTCTTTTTCCGACAGCAGCGGGCGGCGCCGACTGCTGATAATCAGTGACGGCGTAATATAGAGGCGCAACGCCACCATTTCTTCCGGTCGGTCATTTTGATTGTGGTTGATACCCCGCAGGATCAGCAGCAGGTTGTCGCCCTGGCGCACCAGCTTGGGCCGGCTGCTCTGACCGAGCAGGGCCTCGCGGCCGGCTTCGTTCAACAGCCCGGTCTGTTGCAGCCATAGCTCCGCCTGTGGCTTGCCGTAGTCCAGGTGCACCCAGGCCGGGGTTGACGTCGGAAGTGGTGTACCCGCCGACAGTGGCTGCATGCCGCCGCTGCCATTCAGCTGCAGGCTGTAGATGCTGTTCTCTGGCACCCGTTCCATGGTGGGCCTCCCTGTAATGGTGATGGCCCAGCTTACACTAAAGTGGTTTCAGCTGAAGCGGATGGATGCGGTATTAATATTCAGATGGCGGCGTGTTTTCTCTACTCCATTAGGTTTTCGTTTGGAGCGCGCCCTGTTGTGGCTGTTAAAAATAGATCTTAATCACACCATTAAATGTTTAGAGATGTAAGTGATGGTATGCGCATGTAGAGTCGCGTTCCCAATAGTTATAAATAAAAATAAATAGGTCTATAAAATGAAAAAAGCATTATTTGCCGGCAGTGTACTACTGGTGTTGAGCGGTTGTCAGTTGACCGGTGATATGGGTAATAACAACCTTGCTTCTAACGATTTTTCTGCCATGTCCTGCGATGAAATCAAAGCGACTTTCGATAACCATAACGCACGGATGGAAAGCCTGAACACCGGTAATACCCTGCTGTCTTCTATGGGCGTGAACACCGGCGCCGGATCCGCGCAAGCCGCTGTGGACAAGGCCTATCTGCAGGCAAAGGAAGTAGCCCAGCCTATCGCGATTGCCAAAGGTTGTACCTATACCCTGTAATGGCATAAGCGTACCTATGCATACTTAAAGCCACGGCCTCATGCGTGGCTTTTTTTGGTTTGCATACTCCTTTTCCGTAGTAATGGGGCCGTTATCTGCCAGCGTACGGGGTATCATAAAGTTATCTCTGTTCCCCTGTATCAGGCTGACTCATGCGACGCGGCTCTTATCATCCCGAGGTGGAAAACGCCTCCTTCAACTGGCAGACGCTGCGCACCCTGCTGCCGTATCTGCTCGAATATCGCGGCCGTATCGTGCTGGCACTGGGGTGTCTGGTGGCGGCCAAGGTGGCCAGCGTGGGCCTGCCCTTCATTCTCAAGCATATCGTCGATGCCATGGACACCGGCGAGAACAGGGTACTGGCGTTGCCGTTGGGGCTGCTACTGGCCTATGGCGTCGTGCGGTTTGCCAACGTGCTGTTCGGCGAAATTCGCGATGCGCTGTTTGGCCGGGTGACCGAGAGGGCCATGCGCCGCATCGGGTTGTCGGTATTCAACCATCTGCATCGGCTGGAGCTGGGCTTTCATCTCAACCGCAGTACCGGCGGTCTGTCGCGAGACATAGAGCGGGGCGTGTCGGGAGTCAGTTTTCTGCTGCGTTTCATGGTGTTCAACATAGTGCCGACCCTGTTCGAAATCGCCCTGGTGGTGGGGGTGCTACTGGCCAACTATTCGGTGTGGTTTGCGCTCACCACTCTGGTGGCAGTGGTGCTGTATGTGGCCTGGTCGGTGGTGGCCACCGACTGGCGCACCGGCTATGTGCGGGCCGCCAATCAGGCCGACTCCCAGAGCAATTCCCGGGCGGTAGACAGCCTGCTCAATTTCGAAACGGTAAAATACTTCACCAACGAGCAATACGAGGCCGACCGGTACGACACCGATCTGGCCGACTGGGAACAGGCCCGGCGCAAGAATCGGTTGACGCTGTTTGCATTGAACGGCGGCCAGGCGCTGATCATTGCCCTGGCGATGACGGTGATGATGGTACTGGCCGGGCGCAACGTGGTGGCCGGGACCATGACCCTGGGTGACTTCGTGCTGATTAACGCCTTCATGATGCAGCTGTTCTTACCGCTGAATTTTCTCGGTTTCGTGTACCGGGAAATGAAAGGCTCCATGGCCAATGTCGAGCGCATGTTCACGCTGTTGCGCCGGGTACCAGCCATCAATGACGCCCCCGCTGCATCCGAACTGGTGATCAGCCGGGGCGAGATTGAATTTCGCGAGGTGAGCTTCGGTTATGGGCCGGACCGGCCCATTCTGGAGCGGGTCAGCTTCCATGTGCGGCCCCGGCAAAAAGTGGCGGTGGTGGGCGCCAGTGGCGGTGGCAAGTCGACCCTGGTCAAGCTGCTGTTCCGTTTTTACGACGTGACCGGCGGGACTATTCTGATCGATGGTCAGGATATTCGCCAGGTTAGCCAGCATTCGTTGCGCCGGGCCATCGGCATAGTGCCGCAGGATACGGTGCTGTTTAACGCCTCCATCTACGACAACATTCGTTACGGTCGCATCGATGCCGGCGAAGAAGAGGTGCAGCAGGCCATTCGGATGGCACATCTGGAGGACTTTATTGCCCGGCTGCCGGATGGCCATCATACCCTGGTGGGCGAGCGCGGGCTCAAGCTCAGCGGCGGCGAAAAGCAGCGGGTGGCCATCGCCCGTACCATTCTCAAGCGGCCGCCGATACTGGTGTTTGACGAGGCTACCTCGTCCCTCGACAGCCGTTCGGAGCAAAGCATACTGCAGGCCATTCGCGAGGTGTCTCGCGGTCAGACCAGCCTGGTGATTGCGCACCGGCTGTCGACCATAGTGGATGCGGACCATATTCTGGTGATGGATCAGGGCCGTATCGTCGAGCAGGGCAGCCACCAGCAACTGCTGGCCACCCAGGGCCCTTATGCCCGGCTGTGGCAGCTGCAGCAACAACAACGGGAACAAGAGCAAAAAACATGATTCGAATCTATGCCGGGCTGGCGCTCTGGTATCTGGTGCTCAGCCTGATCACCTTTGGTGTGTACTGGTGGGACAAACGGGCCGCGATTCACGGCCAGTGGCGGGTGCGCGAACGCACCCTGCATCTGCTTGCGTTGTTGGGGGGCTGGCCTGGCGGCTGGCTGGCCCGGCATCTGCTGCGGCATAAATCGCGCAAGCCGTCGTTCCGGCTGATGTTCTGGCTGACGGTGCTGGCCAATCTGGTGTTGCCGGCCGCCCTGTGGTGGGGACGATGGGGCTAGCCTGCTGCATCTATACTGGCTGAAGATACCACCACCGGGAACCATGATGTCATCTCGTCTGCTCGCGATTGTGTTACTGGGTGTCTGGTTGGCCGCCGGGCCGGCCAGGGCGCTCACCTTTACCCCCGCCGATATGCTCGGCTGGGAACCCAAAAGCTTTGCCGGCGAGACCGAGTACCGACTGGTGTTCGACCCGCAATTACAGCAACCGGTGGTGCGGGCACAGAGTCGGGGGGCGGCGTCCGGCCTTTTCTACGAACAACGCATCGATCTGGATGCCACGCCCTGGCTTAGCTGGCGCTGGCGGGTGGAGCGTTTTCCGGCGGTGATCGACGAACGTGCCAAGCGCGGAGACGACTTTGCGGTGCGGGTCTATGTGGTGGTGCGCGACGGCTGGACCCGGCTGAGCAGCAAGGCCATCAGTTACGTCTGGGCGCAGCAGTCTGGCGTGGGGCAGCGCTGGGCCAATCCCTTCGCCGGCGACAAGGCGATGATGCTGGCGCTGCGCACTCCACAGGACGGCAACGGCTGGGTAAGTGAAAAACGCAATATCAAGGCGGATCTGCGGCGGCTGTTCGGCAAGGATTTTCGCTATCTCGAGGCGGTAGCCATCATGACCGACGCCGATAACGGCAAGGGCACCGCCATCGGTTATTATGCAGACTTGGTCTTTACCCGCGAATAACATTACTCCTGTGACGAGGTTGAAAGTGACGAGGTTGCAACACCGATGAAAAAACTCCTTCTTGCCCTGCTGTTCGGCCTCGGCCTGGCCAGCGGCCTGACCCAGAATCCGCAGCTTTTTTCTTTCTTGTCGACGGCGCAGGCCGCCACCGATCCGCTGGCGCTGGCCTACGAGAACCGGCAGAGCGATGTGCAGGTGGAGGGCTGCGGCCGGGTGTCTCGCCTGCTGGCGGATGACAACAAGGGCTCCCGCCATCAGCGTTTTCTGCTGGCATTGCCGAGCGGCCAGACGCTGCTGATCGCCCATAACATCGATCTGGCACCACGCATCGACGGCCTGCAAGTGGGCGATACGGTGGCGTTTTACGGCGAGTATGAATGGAATGACAAGGGCGGCGTGGTGCACTGGACCCATCACGACCCCCGAGGCCGCCACCCGGGCGGCTGGCTGAAACATAATGGCCGGATTTATCAGTAATACCAATCCCACTAAACAAATGATCTATTCCATTTTTGTATAAAAGTCGAACAAAGGGCCCGCTCCCCCGACTCGCCGTGAATCCCTCCCTGGAGGCTCAGCCGCGCCATCCGTGGCGCGAATGGTCGGCTGAGCAGATCCCTTTGTCCTCCTTGATGCGCCGGAGTTGCCTGTTGACGTCGTCTACGGGCAACTCGGTGGCCAAGAAGAGGCAACAGAGATCGACTACCACGGCCGTGAAATGCCATGGCCGAAAAATGCTCCTGCCGTTCCGACATTCTCGCCTTCCCTGGCGGTCAGATGGCATTTCCCGAGCCCCCAGGGGGCAGCGTGCTGCCTGCATCAAGTTTGGTGATGGACCAAACATCCAGTGAATGTTTGCAGCCATTGCCAAACGCAGATGGCCTTAGCCCATGGCGTGTCGAGGGAGGCGGCTGTGTTGCCTCTGAGCTCGGGTTTAAAAATGATCAGATGTTTATTCAAATTGGTATTACCATGGTGCGGCCGGGTGAGCCGAAATAGAAGAGAAATGAGTCATGTCAGAACAAGAGCAAATGCAGTCAGAACAGGCGCAGTACATAGAGCACACCGCAAACTGGGTGAAACAGGTGATCATGAAGTACAACCTGTGCCCCTTTGCCCGGCGGGAAGTGGAGCGTGCCAGTATTCGTTATGTGGCGGTGGAAGAGCACAAGCCCAAGGCGGTGCTGCAGGCGCTGCTGGCCGAATGCGTGTTGCTGGACGAGCAGCCGGAGGTCGAAACCACCCTGGTGATCCTGCCGCGTGGTTTCGAGGGTTTTTACGCCTATCTGGATCTGGTCGACATGGCCAATGACGCGCTGTTCGAGCAGGGTTTCGAGGGCAAATACCAGCTGGCCAGCTTTCATCCCGACTACTGCTTTGACGGCGAACCTCAGGATGACGCGGCCAACTACACCAACCGCTCGCCTTATCCCACCCTGCACCTGATCCGCGAAGCCAGCATGGAACAGGCGCTGGCCGGCTATGATGATCCCGAGTCCATTCCCGAGCGCAATATCCGGTTTGCCCGCCGCAAGGGCAGCGACTTCTTCGTCAAGCTACTGGCGCAGTGCACCAAGCCGTAATATACCAGTCAGGAAGAAAATCATGGGTCATCAGGTGATCAGATGCTGTTGGGGTGGCGAAATTCTATATAGTGATGGGGTGCCCTCTAGCGTACCACCAGTACGGAGGCATCGGAATGGGAAGCAAAATAGCCGGCATTGGAGGCGAAAAGGTGCTCGAGAAGGCCGGGTACATGGGAGGCCATCACCACCAAATCGGCGCCATTATCTTTAGCCGCCTGCAGCAGGGTCTTGTTCAGATCCACTGCCGGGTCAGGGCTGATACAGGCGCTACTGCTGACGTTTTTCAGGCCGTACTTCTCTGCCTGATCCTTGGCAAACTTCTGCAGTTTGGCGTTGAATTCGGCGGGGTTATGCGCCACGGCACTAGGGGCGCTGGCTGACACCCCGATATAACAGACCGGTATGTTATAAAGTTTGGCCAGGTCAGCGCCGGTTTGCAGGGCTTTTTCGAGCCGCTCAACATGAGCCAGATCGACAGGGATCATGAGTTGTTTGTACATCCTGATAGTTCCTTATCGGTGGAAGATAATGTTTTCTTACGGGAATATTGTTGCTTCTGACAGTATTGCAGATGATTGCCGAGTTTGTGGTCAGCTGCCGAATGATACGAATCTAAATAAAAATATGATCTATTTCAAAGCTGCACACGAGAGGAAACAGAGTCACCTCCCACGACACGCCACTGGGCTTCAGCGTCTTTCTGCTAGGCTGTTGCGAGGTTTGTGAATTGCAGAAACACGTCTTCGAGCCGATCTGCGGTGACGACGTCAAGGAGAAAAAGGATGCGAATACTGAGCTGGTTTCTGGTTGGGCTGCTGTCCGGCTGCATGGGCATGCCGGACGGGGTCACGCCGGTGAGCAATTTCAATTCCGAACGTTATCTGGGCACCTGGTATGAGGTGGCCCGGCTGGATCATTCCTTCGAGCGGGGGCTGGAGCGAGTGAGTGCCGAATACCAGCCACGTGAAGATGGCGGTATTCGCGTGATCAACCGGGGGGTCGATGCACAAAGCGGAGAGTCGAAGGCGGCGGAAGGCAAAGCCTATTTTGTGAATGATGCGCAGGAGGCTTATCTGAAGGTGTCTTTCTTCGGCCCCTTCTATGGCTCTTACGTGGTGTTTGAGCTGGATGACGACTACCGGCATGCCTTTGTGTCCGGCTATAACCACGATTATCTGTGGCTGCTGGCGCGCGACCCGATAGTCAGCCCGGAATTGAAGGCCCGTTTTGTGGCTCAGGCTCAAGAGCGGGGCTTTGCTACCGATGGCTTCATCTGGGTTAATCAGGAGTAGCGTCGCAACTTCACTTTTTGCGGGTGGCGTTGCCTGATTCGATGGTTTACCGTAAACCGCTAATTGCTGTGAAGCTGTTTATGAGTACTGAAAAATAACGAAAAAGGAGCAAAAAATGCTGAAAAAAGTCGTGCTGCTGGCCATGGGGGGCGTGTTCGCCACCAGTGTTGCCGCCCAGTCTGAGTTGTTCAAGGCGGATGATCTGGTCAAGTATCGTCAGTCCATCTATCAGGTGATGGGCGCGCAGGCCAAGGTGATGGGCGCCATGGTGAAAGGCGAAATCGACTTCGATGGCGAGGCACTGCATCAGCGGGCGCTGAACATGGGTAATGTCGGCAAGCTGCTGGGTGAAACCTATGTACCGGCCACCGAGGGCGTTGCCGACAGCAACATGCTGCCCGCCGCCTGGGAAGACATGGACGGTTTCAGTGCCAAGGGCAAGGCCTTTGGCAGTGCGCTGCAAGAGCTGATTGCGGTGTCTGGCGAGCCGGGCTTCGATGAAGCCCAGGCCCGTGCTGCCGTGGGCAAGGTGATGAAAGGCTGTAAAGCCTGCCACGACGACTATCGCGATTAAGCGGTATGTTCGAACCAAAAAAAGGAGCCGTAAGGCTCCTTTTTTTGTATTCGATAGCGGAAATCAGACGGCGTTGAACAGCGCCCAGATGGTGCCGGCCGCCAGCGCGGCAGACAGCATGCAGCGCAGCCAGGGAAAGGCCTTCGGGTGGCGCTCCAGCCGATCGGCCACGCGATTGATCGGGGCCTCTTTATGACCGGTGAGCATGGGCTTGACCAGGTTTTCTCCGCGCAGTCGATACAGGGCGATGGCCAGTACGTGCAGCCCGATAATCAGCAGCAAGCCGTCATAAAACCAGGACTTGTGCCAGTCGGTCATCCAGCTGACGGTGGCGCCCGATACGTAGCGATACAGGGGCCCTTCATAAAAGATGTCGTCGGTGGCGAACAGGCCGGTACCGGCCTGAAACAGCAGGGTAGCCAGCATCACCAGTACCATGATGCCGCCGAGCGGATTATGACTGAGGTACACCGGCTTGTGCGGCGTGAGGCTGGCGCGCAGGTAGGCGATGATCCGGCCCGGATGGTAGATAAAATGGCTGAAACGGGCATAAGGGGTGCCGATAAAGCCCCAGATAATGCGATACAGCAGCAACCCCAGCAGCAGCTGGGCGAATAGCATGTGCTGATCCATATCCTCGCCGGCCGAGCGCCACAGCAAAAACAGCAGTAGCGGCAGACTCCAGTGAAAAAGGCGGATGGACCAGTCCCAGACGTGAACCGGATGATGGGACGACGCATTCATTAAGGTGATCTCCTGTGATCCTGGTACGTAATTCAACGAGTTCGCGGTGCAAGGCGGTGCGTGAATCGACGAGGGTCGATGGTGACGCTGCCTTTCGCAATGAGCGATAGATTATCAGGGTCACAAAATAAAACATCCCGGTAAAGACCGGGATGTGAGTGAAAGCGGTAAAGACGCGGTGTTACTGGGCCGGGGCTTCGCGTAACTTGGTCAGCGCCTGTTCCAGTCCCTGGCGGAACTGGCCGCGGGTCAGGGCGTCGATTTCCTGCCATCTTTCCCGAGGGGCGAAGTCGACTTTGGTCTCGGTGACCACGTCTTTACCCTGCAGGGCAATCCAGCGCGGATCGTAGCTGCGGCTCTGTTCGCTGTCCCATTCCAGCACCTGGCTGACGATGCCTTGCAGTCGTTGCGGGTTGCTCATGGAATAAGGGGCAATACGAACACCAAAGCGTTGATTCAGCTGATTAACGGCGGTGTGGGCGGTGTCGTCGCCGGATTTGTTGGCGTCGCTGCGCGCCCGCAGCTGGGCGGCGTAATACCAGAAGGTGGCCTGATCCTGATAGTCGTTGTCGAACATGATGGCCGACATCAGATACAGCACCGGTGGCGCGTATTCGTTGGGCGTTTTCAGTATCTCGTTGATGGTATCGGCATTACCGCTGGTAATGGCGTCCATCGCCTGCTGGGAGCGGCTGACATCAATCTGGGCAAATTCTCCCTTGGGAGTAATTTCCTGGGGAGACTGGCTGCTGGTGGCGGGGGTCGGCTTCTCGGCCTGTTCGACCTCAGGCTGGCTCGAACAGGCGGCCAGCAGACCACAGAGTAACAGGGGATATAATTTCATCGTTAAACCTCATCAAGAGTAATATCACCAGCAAAGCGGGAAATCGGGTTCAGGTCAAGAGTGCCGGGGCAAATTTGAGGCCGATTTCGGGCTGTGATTGATCATTATGGCAGCTCGATATGATTGGCTGTTCAAGACTGCTGCTGCCAGAACAGGTGAATGTCCTGGCGGTAGGAAGCGGGAATGCTGCGCGAGCAACTGAGCACCACGCCGTCACCTTTCCTGAAGCCGCGAATGGTACCCTTGAGGGTGCGGGCATCCTGCATCAGCTGTTGGCAATGGCGGATCAGCGTCTGGGGTGGTTGTCCCCGTTTCACATTGAGGTGGACACCCTCTATGGTGATCAAAAAGCTTTCCTGGCGGCGGCGCAGCGCATACAGCAGGCCGAACAGCGCCAGCGAAATCAGACTTATGGTGCCGAACATCGTTTTCATCCTTGAAAAACAGCGATTAATACAAGAATGATGACAGTTTGAACAATAAAGGCAAGCCAGCTACATGATGTCGTTTTCAAAAGTGAGAGTTGCCACCTTTAATGTGGCGCTGGATCGCGCCCGGCCGGGACAATTGGCGGCCGATCTGGTGGCGGGCCACCGCCAGCCGCGGAATATCGCCCGTATTGTGCAGCACATCCGGCCCGATGTGTTGCTGCTGAACGAGTTTGATCACGACGGCGAAAGCCGTGACGACCATCACCTGCGGCGGTTTTGTGCCGACTACCTGGCCGTCGGCGAGCGGGGCATCGAGTACCCCTATCGCTATCTGGTGCCCACCAATACCGGTTTGCTGGCCCCGGTGGCGTTACATGGCGCGGGCATCCCGACGCTGCCCGGTGACGGCCTGGGCTTTGGCGCCTTTCACGGTCAGTACGGCTTTGCGGTGTTGTCGCGTTTTCCGTTGTTATTCGATCGAATGCGCAGTTTTCAAAGCTTTTTATGGCGAGACATGCCCGGTGCTCGCCTGCCGATGACCGAGTCCGGCAGCTATTACGGCGCCGAGGCGCTGGCGGTGTTGCCGCTGTCGTCCAAGAATCATCTCGACCTGCCGGTACGCCTGCCCAATGGCCGGGTGCTGCATCTGCTGGCCTGCCATCCGGCGCCGCCCATCGACGAAGGCCCGGAGCGACGAAACAGCTGCCGCAATCACGACGAGCTGCGCCTGTGGCATGACTATGTGAGGCCCGGACGTGGTGACTATCTGGTGGATGACGCGGGTAACCGGGGCGGGCTGGATCCCGAGTCGGACTTCGTGATCCTTGGGGATCTGAATGCGGATCCGCAGGATGGCGATGGTTTTCGTGCGGGCATTCAGGCGTTGCTGGCCGACACGGCGCTTAATCGCAGAGTGGCCCTTGGCCGGTTGCGACCCGCCTCACGCGGCGGCTTTGCGCTGCGAGGCATGTCATCGCGGCGGGGATCGCCGCGTTTCTGGACCCACAGTCAGGGGTTGCGGCTCGATTATGTGTTGCCGGGGCGCAGCCTGCAGGCTCTGGCCAGTGGCGTTTACTGGCAAGCCCCTGGCGAAACGGACGGCGAACTGTTCTGGAACCGGCGGGGTTGGCCGGAGCGCAAGGCCAGCTCGGATCACCGGCTGGTATGGGTGGATATCGCCCTGTAGCGATGTGAGAGTGCTCACGCTTTCATTCGGCAATAATGCAATAACGCGAGCGATATCAAACATTGGTTAATCAATGCTGGGTTTTTAAGGTTTTCGGGGATTTAATATTACTCGAGACCCTAGATTGCTTTCGAAGTACAGTTATCCAGGTTGGTGACCCGGATAATCAACTGGTATTCTTCATGACGGGCAGGCCGATTGGCTTGCCCTTTTTCTTGCCTGCTTTTCCCTCTTTATCGCCTCCGTACTCCACTGCTTCACTCACGAACCAGACACGAATGGTACCTTTTATGTTCGACATCATGCCGAGGATGATCTTGCTCATTCGGCTACGGATTGGCGAGCATGAATGTTAAATCATGGTAAATCATGCGGTTTTTTATTAGAAACTTAGCACTATATTTACATGATATTCTCGCATATTGAGAATCCAAGTTTACATCGTCGTTTTTTCAGGCAATGTGCGCCGTGAGGACAGCATCATGACCATTAAAATCAGCTCTCAGGACAAGGCGTTTACGCTGTTGTCATCCCTGGTGACGGCCTCGGAGGCCATGACCGCCCGCGAACTCGCCGACCTGACCGGTCTGCCATTGTCCAGCACCTATCGTTATCTGGCGGTGCTGTGTCGTTGGTCACTGGTGCAGGAACGCCAAAGCGGCAGATATGCTCCCGGCCCCATGGCCGTTCAGCTGGCCGCCGGTTTCGAGTACCAGAACAGCGTGCTGACCTGGGCCCGGCCCTTGCTGGCCGAATTGGCGGAACGATCCGGAGAAAGTGCCGCCCTGATGATGATTTCCGGCAACCGGGCGCTGTGTGTCGAGATGATCGACAGCTCTCAGGCCCTGCGCTGTTGTTATCAGAAAGGGTATTCCCAACCGTTGCGCCATGGGGCCAGCGCCAGAGCCTTGCTGGCGTTTATGGACGAGGCGCTGCGCGAACAGATACTGGCGGAGCTGCCTGCGGCAGAGCGCACCCTGATGATGCAGGCACTGGCACAGGTGCGGGAGCAGGGGTACGCGGTGTCACAGGGCGAAATAGACAAGGGAGTCTGGGGCGTCAGCGCTCCGGTCATGGGCAGCCGGGAACATTTGCTCGGCGCCATCAGCCTGATGGCACCCGCCGAGCGGGTTGGCGGCAGTCAGAGTCAGTGGATTCGCTGGACTTGCGATGCCGCCGCGCGGCTGGGTGCCATGAGCTATTAGTCAATTTTGTGAGGAGTCGTAATGGAACACACCGGATATAGCACCGCCGACATGTCTTTGTGGCAGGGGCGGGTCGATCATGAAGAAGGTGATTTGGCCCGGCGTTGGCACCAGCAGGTGCAGGCGATAGCGGGTGATCAGGCTGCCGGTCTGGTACTGCTGGGGTTTTGTTCCGATGCCGGCGTGGTCCGTAATCAGGGCCAGGCGGGCGCGGCCGCGGGCCCCGGCGCCCTGCGTTCGGCCACCGCCAACCTGGCCTGGCATCTGGATATGCCCCTCTACGACGGTGGCGATGTGCATTGTCACGACGATGAGCTGGAAATCGCTCAGGCGCTGTATGCCGACAAGGTGGCCGCCTTCATGGATGCGGGGCATAGGGTGATTGGCCTGGGCGGCGGGCACGAGATTGCCTATGCCAGTTTCAGCGGTCTGGTCGAGCACCTGTGCCGCCGGCAGGACGCTCCTCGCATCGGCATCATCAACTTCGATGCGCACTTGGATCTGCGGCGCTCGGCACGGGCCAGCTCCGGTACCCCGTTCAACCAGTGTGCCGCGCTGTGTGAAGCGCGGGGTCTGCCGTTTCATTACACCTGTATTGGCGTCAGCCGCTACCACAATACCGACGCCCTGTTTGAGCGCGCCAGCCAGCTGAATACCCGTATCGTGCGGGATGAAGAGCTGAACAACTGGGATATAGCGCCGCTGAATGCGGCGCTGGATCAGGCGATCGATGAGGTTGACCTGCTCTACGTCACCGTTTGTCTCGATGTGCTGCCGGCCAGTCTGGCGCCGGGTGTCAGTGCGCCGGCCGCACGCGGCATGGATCTGGGCTTGCTGGAATATGCGCTGGAGCGCATCAAGGCCAGCAACAAGATAAAGATGGCCGATATCGCCGAGCTGAACCCGGCTCGGGATCGGCACTCGAATACGGCCCGTGTGGCCGCCCGTCTGTTGGCCCGGCTTGCCGGCTGACACCCTTTGTCGGCCTTGACCGCGTCACTCGCCGGTCTTGGTTGATGTTGTAATTAGTTGTAGATATAGGGAAATAAGATGAATCTCATTACTCTCGATGTGATGAACACCACGGCGCTGGCCGCCCTGTTGCTGATGCTGGGACTGGTCTTGCAGCGCAAGGTACCCTTGTTGCACCAGTTGTGTGTACCGGCGCCGGTGATCGGCGGCTTCGGTTTCGCGCTGGTGGTGTGGGCCGCCCGCCACTGGGGAGGCGTCGAGTTCAAGTTCGACACCGCCCTGCAAACCCCGTTGATGATTGCCTTTTTTGCCACCGTCGGTCTGGGTGGCAGCCTGGCGCTGCTGAAAAAAGGCGGCAAGGTGCTGGGCATTTATCTGGTGGCCTGCTGGTTACTGGCGTTATTGCAGAACGGACTGGGCATCGGTATTGCCTCCCTGTTGGGTGAACACCCGCTGCTGGGTCTGATGGCTGGTGCGGTGTCGCTGGAAGGCGGCTTTGGGGCGGCAGCGGCCTTTGGCCCCGAAGCCGAAGCGCTGGGCGTGACCGGTGCTACCACCGCCGCCCTGGCGGCAGCCACCTTCGGCATGGTCGCCGGTGGTCTGCTGGGGGCTCCGGTGGCCCGCTTGCTGATCAACCGGCACAAAATCGAAATTCATGCGGAACAGGTACATGATCTGAAGGCACTGGAAGCCTCGGAACGCACTGTACCGGCCACCATTACCGGCACCCTGTTGCTGAAGATTCTGGCGGTGGTGCTGTGCACCATGATTGCCGGCTTGTGGCTGAGTGGTCACCTGCGTGCAGACTTCGACATTATTCTGCCTTCTTATGTGGGCGCCATGTTCATTGCCATCGTGCTGCGCAACCTGAATGAGAAGTTTGCTCTGCTGACGCTGCCCGATAACGCCATCAATGTGGTCAGCGATTTTTGCCTGGGCATCTTTCTGACCATGGCGATGATGTCGCTGCAATTGTGGCAGCTGGCGGATCTGGGCTGGTCGCTGCTGATCATCCTGGTGGTGCAGACCCTGGCCATCATACTGCTGGCGGTATTCCTGATGTTCCGGCTGATGGGGGGCAACTATGATGCGGCGGTATTGTGTGCCGGTTTCGTCGGACACGGGCTGGGCGCAACCCCCAATGCCGTGGCCAACATGGGTGCGGTGTGCGATCGCTACAAGGTGTTTTCGCACAAGGCCTTTATTGTGGCGCCGCTGTGTGGTGCCGTGCTTATCGACATAGTGGCAATTCCTGCCATTACCTGGTGCCTGAACGTCTTTGGTTAAGATGAGCCGGTCGTAAAACGGTGAAGTAAAAAGGCCGGTGCATTGCACCGGCCTTTTTCGTTACTGCTGTCGCTGGCGCAGAAAGGCGGGAATATCCAGCCCTTCCGATGTGGGCTCCGAGGGCGCGGTTTGCGGCTGATGTTGCGGTTGGGACGGCGCTATGGTTTCCTGCGGCGGCTGTATGCCGGTGGCGATCATGGTCACCTGTATGCTGTCGACCAGATTGGGGTCCAGGCTGATGCCGGACACCACGGTAGCGTATTCGCCCACGCACTCGGCGACCTGATCACCGATTTTCTGGAAATCATCGAGGCCGATGTCCATCGAGGCGACCACGTTCAGCAGCACACCCCGGGCGCGCTCCAGCTCGACCTTCTCGAGCAGCGGATTATTCAGCGCCTGCAGGGTGGCGTCGGCCACCTTGTTTTCGCCATTGCCGAGGCCGATGCCCATCACCGCCTTGCCCTGCTGGCTCATGATGGTGCGCACATCGGCAAAGTCGATATTGATAAGGCCGGTCTGGCCGATGATGTCGGCCAGACCCTTGACCGCGTTCTGAATGACCTTGCTGCTTTCGGTAAAGGCTTGCAGCAGCGGTGTTTTGGCGCCCAGTACCTTGAGCAGGTAGTCGTTGGGCAGCACCAGCAGGGCATCGGTGTGTTCGGCCAGGGTCTTGAGCCCTTCGTCGGCGGCTTTGGCGCGTTGCTTGCCTTCAAAGCCGAACGGACGGGTGACGATGGCCACCGTCATCACTCCCAGTTCACGCGCCACCCTGGCGACGATGGGGGCGGCGCCGGTACCGGTACCGCCGCCCATGCCGGCGGTAATAAAGCACAAATCCGCGCCATTCAACTGGGCGCGGATCTCGTCCAGGCTTTCTTCGGCAGCCTGTCGGCCAATCTCGGCCTGGGCGCCGGCGCCCAGGCCCCGGGTCAGTATCTTGCCCAGTTGCAGGGTGTTGACCTGGCTCTGCTGCAGCGCCTTGGCGTCGGTATTCATGGCCACGATATGAACGTGCTCGGGCAGGGCGCCGTCGGCCAGCAGGTTGACGGTGTTGCCACCGCAACCGCCGACGCCGATGACGCCGATATTAATGGCATCACAATCCGGTTCGGCCGGTTCAAAATAGAGGTCGCGCATCCGGTACTCCGTGAAAAAACAAAGGGGCCGAATCAGTCAGCCCCCGAGATCGGTAATGTTATGTTAGCTCAGCTTTTTTTCAGCGATTCTGGCGCCAGTATCTCGACTTTACCCGCCATATCGGTCAACCAGCGACGAAATTCGGGCGAATCCTTGACGTCGGTTTCCACCATCATGCTCTGCTTGTCGTAGCGGGTCAACCTGGGGTTATTGCCTGGAATGGCGTCTTCCATAATGGCCCGGTTCGGGTGGGTGATTCGGCCGACAAAATGGATGGTATCGGCTTCTTCATGGTAGCCCTTTTCGCGGATCAGCTTGTTGACGCTGAACTCTCGCGGCTGTGTCACCGGACGGCTGGTCAGCTCTACATCCTTGATGTGCTCGAAGGGAATGCCGTAAATCTTGGGATCCATGTCCGATACGGTACACAGCAGCATGGTGCTTTCTTTACGACTGACGATGCCGAGCGGATTTACCTGTTCGTAGCGCAGCCAGACGGTACGCCCCTTGATGACCCTTTTGATCTCGGCGCTGAATTTGCGGCCGCGCCACAGGGCGTCACGAATGGTGGTGGCGCGACGAATATCCGGGCTGCCGGCGAATGGCTTGGGCAGGCGTACCACGTTTTCCATCCAGCGACCGGCCAGCTCGCTCTGGCTGTCGTTGATGACCTGGGTGGCCTTGTCGATAATCGGGTTCAATTCACTCAGCACGCTGGCCGGCAGCAGGTCGGCGGCCTGGTCATTCCAGGTTTTCAGTGCCATGGCCAGGCTGAGCGGCATGAAGTTGGCGAAGTCATTCAAGCCATTGCGTTCAAAGCACCAGCCATGAGGCTTGCTGCGATCATCGGAGGTGAGATCGAACAGTCCCATGCCGGACATTTCTTCCAGATCCCGCTGCACGGTGCGCAGGCTGACCTGAATGCCTTCTTCTTCCAGTTTTTCTTGCAGCTGGCGTGCGGTCAGCTTGTACGGACGATAGGGAACACAGCGCGCCAGGGTCAATTGTCTTAATAGCTTCTTACTCATGGTGATGCCCTCTTGCTTGGTATGATTCTATCCTAGGCTCGGGGTGTGACAAGTTTTGTCGCAACCTTTTCGGGGCAGACTGTCGCCATTTTTCTACAAATGCTTATTGATGGTCTGATTCTGACGCTGGTCATCGTTGTATTTTTTTTGTGCTTGTGTGTATAAGTAATTGAAATAAAACCATCTTGCTGGAGTCGACATGAGGGTTTCAGTGGTTTTTCTGTTGCTGTGCAGCAGCCTGGCCTGGGGGAAATCGATACCGCCAACCCCCTTCGAGCTTGAAAATAAGCAGTCGCTACCCGACAGCCGGACCGTTGACACCTATCTGACGACACTGGATACCCTGTCGACCCGGGCGACCGGCTGGAGATAACCGGAATACGGCCCCAGTCCACAGAACGACCGGGGGTGAGGGAAAAGCTGCAGACAGAGGTTGCAGTGACGCGAGCCACGGTGACCTTGCAGCGGGGAGATGTGCTGGTGCCGATGGATCAGCCGTTGGCGCCATTGGCCGCCCTGATGCTGGATTCGCGTTCGGCCAATGCCCTGTATCAGGAAGAGGAGTGGAACTGGCTGCAGCCGGGGGCGTTTCCGGTCTTTCCGGTGGTGGAGCCATGAGCTTTGTTAAACGCCTGGATATCGGACAAAGGGCCCGCTCCGCCGACTCGCTATAGATACATCCTTGTACGCTCTCTGTTTCATCCCTGAAACAGAAGGTCGGCGGAGCAGATCCCTTTGTCCTCCTTGATGCATCGGAGTTAGCTTCTGGTACCGCCGACAGCCAACTCGGGCGTTGAGAGGAGGTAACAGGGATTGTCTCACCCGACCATCACATGCTAAGGCCGGAAAATGCTCCTGCCGTTCCGACATTCCTGCCATCCCTGGCGGTCAGATGGCATGTGTGAACTTAGATGGGGCAAGCTTGTCTTGCCGAGACGAGTTGTTTCAGCTTGACCGAACATCCAGTGAATGTTCGCAGTAAGCTGAAACAACGAATGTCATTTTCCCGTAGCGAGTCGGGTGAGGCAGCCCTATTGCCTCAGAAACCAAGGCTGGTTGGGGCTTACAACGCCAGCCAGGACAGCGGAGACTTGCTGACGGCGGCGCCGTAGATGTAGGCGAAGATGGCGATGGAAGCCAGGAAGGCAGCCAGACGCTGGCCGCGGGTCTTGCCGCGCTTGATGGCGATGGTGCCAATCACGATATACAGCACCAGGCCGATGACCTTGGCGGTGAGCCAGGGGCTGTTGCCGAAGGGGATTTGCTGGCTACTGATGGCCAGCCACACGCCCAGACCCAGCAACAGGGTATCGTTGACATGGGGCAGTATTTTCAGCAGTTTGCTTTTGATATTGGCAGGCGACGGCACGGCCAGCCAGGCGCGCAGCATGAACAGTATGATGCTGAGCAGGGCAAACATCATGTGGGCGTGTTTCACGGCCAGATAAGACATAATAACTCCAGGTAAGACAACAAGATGGCGCAATGATAGCAGGATACCGTTTTGTCGTTGCACTGAATACCGTGCCGAATCAAGACGGCGCCGATCACGGCTGTTAATCTTGTCCGAATGACAATGATAATGTAGAGGTAACCACGATGAAAAACTGGCTTTATGGCCTGGCGGGGGCGCTGTTATCGGGCTCTGTGCTGGCGGCATCGCTCACCGTATATAAATCGGAGACCTGTGGCTGCTGTGAAGACTGGGTGACGCACATGGAGGAATCCGGCTTCGAGGTGGAGGTAGTGAATGGCGACAATCTGGGTCCGGTGAAGGCGATGGCCGGGGTCAAACCGGCGTTGGCTTCCTGCCATACCGGTGTGATCGATGGCTATGTGATTGAAGGGCACGTACCGGCGGCGGATGTGCGGCGACTGCTGAAAGAAAAGCCGGCGGTACGGGGCCTGACCATTCCCGGCATGCCGCAAAGTGCCCCGGGCATGGATATTCCCGGCTCACCCTATGAGGTGCTGAGTTTCGACAAGCAGGGTAACACGGCGGTGTTCAGTCGTTATCCAGGATAGTTTCGTCCGGTTCAAAGGCGATAAATCGGCGGCCTCGAAACACGAGGGTGCCGGTTTCTTCCTGCTCGAGCTGTTCATACAGATGCTGGGCCACCCGAAATTCCCGTTCGTCTCCTCCTTCCAGCGGCCGGAAGGTCACGTAATACTGCATTCTTGGCGGTGGCAGCTCGGTCGGATCTTTACGGGTCCGACCCATGAACTCCCGAGTGCGCTTGTTCGCCACCATTACCTCCAGACTATGCCGGGGCTGGCCGCTATTATAAAAGTAGGTATAGAGCCGTCGGCCAATCACCATGGCGGCGATGGCGATAATGCCCCAGAACACGATCTTGTCCATTGAATCACCCCCTGTTGTGTTCAGCTTAATGCCTGTATGCCGCGGCGCAAGCCGATTTGATGAAGGTGCCCCTTTGAATCGCTTGAAGATGAAAACACGACGATCACTGCTGCTCTGCATCGGGCTGTTGTGGCCGGCCCTGGCGCAGGCACTGCCCTTGCCGGCGTGGCTGCAGGTGCAGGCGACCCTGGCCCGGGCGCAGGTGCCGGCCTGCCCCAAAGAACAGGCCGAAGGCCTGGCGCTGCAACTGAATGAAGGCCGCATCGAAGGGCGACTGCAGCGTTTGAGTCTGGACTTGAGCTGCTCTCGCAGTGGCGGCGGCACCGCCGAAGGAGAAGGCGACGCCTTGTCGCTGTTGCTGACGCTGCCGGCCATCGATTTTCATATCGACCGCCTGACCCTGCACCTGCCCGAGGCCATCGTTACCGGTGTCGCCGAACTGCGCCACACCCGGCAACATCTCGAGATTATCTGGCATACGGATGCCGGCGAGGCACGGCTGGAATTATTGCCGGAGCAGCAGGGCTGGCGCTGGCAGGGGGAGTTGCCGGGAATGCTGATGACTCCCGTCCTGCAGCAGCCACTGTTTTTCAACGGTGGCTGGCAGCCGGGGCAGCCATTGCGGTTGGCGGCCGAGGGCGAGTTGCCGCCGCCCTTGACCGGCACTTGGCAATTGCAGTTGGCGGCCGAGCAGGGCGAGTCCGGCTGGCAGTTACTGCCGGAGTCGCGGCTGAAGGTGGCGCGGCTGCGTTGGAAACAGCTGGAGCTTAATCGACTGGAGCTGGCGCCGGTGGGGAATATGATGCGAAACGGCCCCTGGCGCGCGCGCCTGAGCTGGCAGCCGGGGCGCTGGCAACAGCAAACGCTGCCCGGTGCGGCGTTGCTGCTGAGCGGTGCGGGTGCGGATCGGCGCCAGGGAGCGGTGACGCTGGAGCTGACGCGCGGTCTGCAGCTGAAAGGCGACTGGCATTATGACCGGGGGCTGGCGCTGACAATGCCGAACCAGTCGTTACCGGTTACCGAGGTGTGGCAGTGGCTGAATGGCTGGTTGGCACTGCCGGTGGGGCTGACGTTTGAGAGGGGCAAGCTGCAGTTGTCGCTGATGGCGGCGAACCTGCTCGATACGGGGCAACCGATAACGCTGGAGGCCACGTTGGCTGAGGGGCAGCTGAGCTACCGGGACATGCATGCCGAGCAGCTGGCTGCCAGCCTCCAACTGCAATGGGACAAAGCAAGGCTGCGCAGTATCGGCCCCCAGGCCCTGTCGGCAGCGCAGTTCGACGTGGGGGTGCCCATGACCGATATTCACGCCGCCCTGAACTGGCGAAAAGGCAAGCCCTGGCTGTCCGGCCTGACGGCCCGGGCCTTTGGCGGCCAGCTGGCGTTTGCTCCCATGGCGCTGAGCGCGACGCCGAATGGCGAGGTGCACCTGAGCGACATCGAGCTGGAACAGGTGCTGAGCTATGCCGGCGTCACTGGGCTGACCGGCAGTGGCAAACTACACGGACGGCTGCCGTTTTCATTTGACCCCAGCTTTAGTATCAACGGAGGAAAAGCCTATAGTGATAATGGCTGGGTCTCTTATCAGGCAGGTGAGCCGTTGCTGGCGACAGGAGAGAGCAACCTGTCGCTCGGGCTGACCCTGGGGCTGCTCAGTGACCTGCGTTACCAGCGTCTGGAGGCAGATATTTCGATGGCGGCCACTGGCGAGGCAGTTATCGATAGTCGATTACGGGGGCAGGCGCCGGTGATGGGTAAAATGCACCCGGTCAACTTCAATTATCGCCACCAGGAAAACCTGCTACAGTTGCTGGCCAGCCTGCGTTTCGCTCAGGAGTTGAGTGAGCGATTACCGGCCAGGCTACAGGGGGAGAGCGAGTAAATGCGTAAAGGTACGGCCATGATTGGCCCCTTGTTACAGAGCTTGTCACTGAGTTTGTTACTGAGCGCCTGTACGCCCCGGGTGGAGGTAGTGGTGCCGGACAAGCCCATTACGGTCAACCTGAACGTCAAGGTGGATCATGAAATTCGGGTCCGGGTCGATCGGGAGCTGGAAAAGTTGTTCGAACAGGAACAGGACTTGTTCTAGGGGAGTCTCTATGCGGTGGTTAGCGGTGATATTGGTGGCCAGCCTGAGCTGGTCGGTCTGGGCGCTGGATTTGCAGCAGGCCAAGCAACAGGGCCTGATCGGCGAACAGCTGAATGGCCTGGTAGGGGTGGTACGTGGTAGTGGCGAGGTCAATGTCATCGCCAATGACATCAATCGCAAACGGCTGGAAAATTATCAGGAGATCGCCAGACGAACCGGTACCAGCCTGACGGTGGTGCAGAGTCGCGCCGGTCAGCTGAATATCGAACGTACCGCCGGTGGGCATTATATCCAGCTGGCCGATGGCAGTTGGCGACGTAAGTAAGTAGTGACTTTCACGCAGGAGCCGGTACTTTCTGGCTCCATTCGAGTTTTTATACTGTGTTTATATGGTTTTTTCAGTAAATAATTTGGTAAACGCCTTCTTGTCTGGTTAAAATTCGTCCACTTTTGGATTGTCGAAGATAAAGGAGTGGCGGTATGCGCAATAGGGCGAAGCTTTGCTTGATGTTAGTATGGGTGGCTTGTGCCAAACCCTACGCTAAAGGTACCGATGTGGACGTAAAGCCCCCTGTCGCCAATAAAATTCCTCACATTCTGAACAATCACGACGATATCCGGGTCGACAATTATCACTGGATGCGCGATGACGAGCGTGACGATCCGCAGGTGCTCGCTTATCTTGAACAGGAAAACCAGTACAGTGAGCAGGTACTTACTCCGCTGAATGTCCTGCAGGAAGATCTGTATCAGGAGATGATTGCCCGTATCCGTCAGGACGACAGCTCGGTTCCCTATCTGAAAAACGGTTATCGCTATCAGACCCGTTACCAGAAAGGACTGGAATACGGCATTATCGAACGCCATCCCGAAGATCAGCCCGAACGAATAGAACTGCTGCTGGACGGCAACGAGCGGGCCAGGGATCAGGCCTATTACGGCCTGGGTCAGGTGGCCGTCAGCCCCGATCAGCAGACCCTGGCCTTCGCCGAAGACTTTGTGTCCCGCCGTCAGTATCAGATTCGATTTAAATCGCTGCAAAACGGTGAGCTGTATGATGAGGTGCTGGAGAATACCTCCGGCAATCTGGAATGGGCCAACGACGGCAAGACCCTGTTCTACGTCAAGCAGGACGAAAATACCCTGCTGCCCTATCAGGTTTATCGTCACACCCTGGGGACGCCCCAGAGCGAAGACGTGCTGGTGCATGAAGAGCAGGATGCCAGCTTTTATACCAGCATCTACAAGAGCCGTTCCGAAGACTATATCGTTATTGGTGCCTGGAACACGGTGTCCAGCGAAATCAGCCTGGTATCGGCCAACGATCCCACAACACCGGCACAGGTGTTTTTGCCCCGCAAACGTGGTCACGAATACGATGTCGAACACTATCAGGGCCGGTTTTACGTCCGCTCCAACAAGGATGGTGCCAACTTTGGCCTCTATCTGGCGGAAAACGGCACCACCGAGCAATGGCAGCCGCTGATCCCGGCCCGGGACGAGGTGCTGCTGGAAGGTTTTTCCCTGTTTCGCGACTGGCTGGTGCTGGAAGAGCGCAGCGAAGGCCTGGTGCACCTGCGCCAGATCCACCGCAAGGATGGTCGCGAACACGATATTCGTTTCGATGATCCCGCCTATGTCACCTGGATGGGGGTGAATGCCGAAGACGATACTCCCTGGTTGCGTTACGGTTATTCCTCCATGACCCGGCCGACGACTATCTATGAAGTGAACATGGACACCCAGGAGCGACGCGAACTCAAGCAGCAATACGTGGGCAAGCAGTTCAATGCCGATGATTACCGCAGCGAACGGCTGTGGGTGACCGCGCGGGACGGCGCCAAGGTGCCGGTGTCGCTGGTATACCGGGCCGACAAGTTCAAGAACGATGGCAGCAACCCGCTGCTGGTGTACGCCTATGGTTCTTACGGTGCCAGCATGGATCCGGACTTCAGCAGCTCGCGGCTGAGCCTGCTTGATCGCGGCTTCGTTTATGCCATCGCCCATGTTCGCGGCGGCGAAGAGCTGGGCCGGGACTGGTATGAGCAGGGTCGACTGCTCAGCAAGGAGAACACCTTTCACGATTTTATCGACGTCACCCGCGAGCTGGTAGAGCAGGGCTATGGCGATAAGGAGCGAGTCTTTGCGTCCGGTGGTAGCGCCGGGGGCCTGCTGGTGGCCTCGGTCATCAACATGGCGCCTGAACTGTACAAGGGCGTGGTGGCGGCGGTGCCTTTCGTGGACGTGGTGACCACCATGCTGGATGACTCGATTCCGCTGACCACCGGCGAATACGACGAGTGGGGCAACCCGGCGGATCCCGAGTATTACCATTACATGAAGTCGTACAGCCCTTACGATCAGGTGCAGCAGCAGGCGTATCCGCACATGCTGGTGACCACAGGCCTGCACGACTCCCAGGTGCAGTACTGGGAACCGGCCAAGTGGGTAGCCAAGTTGCGCGAGATGAAAACCGACGACCACCTGTTGCTGCTGCATTGCGACATGGACACCGGCCACGGTGGCAAGTCCGGCCGTTTCGAGGCGTATCACGAGCTGGCGCGGGAATACGCCTTTTTGCTGGCGCTGGCCGGAGAAGAATCCGGCACCAGGGTGGCGGGCTTCAGCGAACGCGCCGGGCTGGTTAACTGAACCGTTTTTTAATTCATGCATTACCCTTGGCCGACTTCCTGAAGTCGGCCAACGTTTTTCAGCCGTTGACTGCTGGTTTTGCCAACAGCCAACTCGGATACCTTTAATACCTACCCCATTAAACAAGCGATTTGTTTGATTGTTACATCACTCCGGATAAAGGGCCCGCTTCACCGACTCGCTCAAGCACCTCCTTGTGACGCTCAGCACATGACTTCCCTGTCATGTGATGGTCGGTGAAGCAGATCCCTTTATCCTCGCTTATATCAGGGAGTTACCTGTTCGTGCCGTCTACAGTTAACTCGGATGCCAAAGAGAGGCAACAGAGATCGACTACCACGACCATGACATGCCAAGGATGGCATGTCTGAGCTTACATGGATGTACTTGTAGCGTGTCGTGGGAGTCGGCTGTGTTGCCTCTGTAGCCGGAGCACACAGTTTTACCTTAACCCAATGTCTGGGCTTTACTCAGGTGACTCAGTTACCTATCGACTGAACAATCACTACCAGCACCAGTACCGGACACACGAAGCGCACATACCAGGGCCAGATCTTCCAGAACAGTCCCTGCTCCAGTTCGGGGCAGCCCGACTTCAGCTCGGCCAGTACCTTGTTGCGCTGCCAGATCCAGCCAGCATAAAGTGTGATGCACAGGCTGACCAGCGGCTGGGCATACTGGGTGGTGAGGGTGATTACCAGCCCGAACAGGGCGCCGAAATTGAACACGATAATCACGCTTACCAGGGTACAGAGGGCGGTCATCAGCCAGGTGGCCTTGATGCGCGACAGCCCGGTGGACTCCATCGCCAGCGACACCGGTGCCTCCAGCATGGAGATGGCGGAGGTCAGCGCCGCCACTATCATCAGCAGGAAGAAGGCGAAGGCGATCGGATACTGGGCCTGGCCCATGGTGTCGAACAGCGCCGGCAAGACCGAGAACACCAAAGTATCCGAGCTGAGCAGGCTGCCGTCTTCGGCAAAAATGGGCACACCGTTGTGCTGGGCCACATACATGGCGGGCAGGATCAGCAGGCCGGCCAGAAAGGCCACGCCGGTGTCGAGCAGGGTTACCTGGGCGGCCAGGGCCGGAATGCTGGCCTGGCGGCTCAGGTAGGAGCCATACAGCATCATCACCGCCGCCCCCAGCGACAGCGAGAAAAAGCTCTGTCCCAGAGCTCCAATCAGCACCTCACCGTTCAGTACCCGCGAAAAGTCCGGTACCAGATAGGCTTCGAGACCTTCACCGGCACCCGGCTGCGACAGCATGTATCCGGTCAGCAGCACCAACATGACCAGTAACAGCGGCATCAGCCGGCTCGACCACTTTTCGATGCCCTGCTCCAGCCCCCGGCTGACCACATAGAGGCTCAACAGGGCGAACAGCAGGGTGAACACCAGGTTGCGGGAAGTGGAAAAGCCGGTCAGCCAGCCGGCGGCATCATGGGCGCCGGCCATGCTGGCCAATGGCTCCAGGGCATAGGCGACAAACCAGCCGGAGACGATGGCGTAAAAGGTGAAGATCAGGCTGACGGTAATCACCGCCGCCAGTCCCACCAGACCGGCGATGACCTTGCCCAGCGGATTGCGGGTCAGGGTTTGCAGGGCCCGGAATGGCGTGGCCTGACCGTGACGGCCGATGGTGATTTCCGCCACCAGCATGGGGTAGCCGAGCAGAAAGATAAACAGCAGATAAACCAGCAGAAAGGCGCCACCGCCGTTACTCGCCGCCTGAGTGGGAAAGCCCCAGATATTACCCACGCCGATGGCCGAACCGGCGGCGGCCATCACGAACCCCAGCTTGCTACTGAACTGCGCCCTTTTTTCCACGTCTTGCTGCTCCTGCTGACTGTAAAGTTAAACGTACATTTGCTGTCGAATTAAAATGGCGAAGACTATGGTGTTTTGCAGAGTTTTTGTCAAAGGGAAGTGTTCAGGGTAGGGGATAACAGTGACCTTGTTCGTATTATCAGCAAAAAATAAATAAGGCGGGATATCCCGCCTTATTCGGTAATGCCATTTGTGCCATCAGGCAAACTGGGTAGTGAGTTTGAGCCAGTTGCGCCGCTGTGTGGTGAAGGCGGCTTTCAGTTCGTCACAATTCAGCTTGAGACGCAGCTCTTCGTATTTGCAGCGGGCGGCCTTTTTCTTCAGGTCCAGCAGGCTCTTGCGCACCTGATAGTAGCTCTTGAGCTGATGCAGCAAGCGGTCGTACTCGCTGTGCAACAGCGCCAGCCACTGCTCGGTATCGGCATTCTGCTGTTGGCGCAGTATCTTCTGGCGGGCCACTTCCAGCCGGCGTTCCAGCTGGGCCTGTTCGATTCGCTCCTGCGGACAGGTGCGTAGCCTGGATGCCAGGCCCAGCCAGCTCATGGTACGGATTAACCACTTGGTGGGATCGTAATGCCACCAGCGGATACCGTTGCGATAATCGAATTCGAACAGATGATGGAAGTTGTGATAGCCCTCGCCGAAGGTCAGTACCGCCAGCAGATCGTTGTCGCGGGCCGAGTTCTTGCTGGTGTAGGGCTGGCGACCCCAGTAATGGGCCAGGGAGTTGATGAAGAAGGTCACATGGTGGCCGAGGAACAGGCGCAACACACCGGCCATCAGCAGCATGCCCCAGACATCGCCGTGCCAGACGCCCAGCAACAAAGGCAAGGCGATATTCATCATCAGGGTCAGCGCCAGATAGTGCTTGTGCTGAAACTGCAGGATGCGGTTGCGCTTGAGGTCGGGGACATTGCTGTCGTCGGGCGTGTGGTAGTGACGCAGCATCCAGCCCATGTGCGAGAACCAGAGTCCACGGCTGGCGGAATAGGGGTCCTTGTCCAGATCGTCCACATGACGATGGTGACGCCGGTGATCGGCACACCAGTGATAGGCGGAATTCTGCAAAGACAGGGCGCCGCCCAGTGCAAACACCCACTGCAACAGGGGGTGAGCGTCGTAGGCCTTGTGCGCCCACAGGCGATGATAACCGGCGGTTATCGACAGGCAGCTGTAACTGAACAGCACCAGCATGGCGAGCCATTGCCAGCCATCATAGCCTTGAGTCAGGCCGTACCAGGGAACCAGTACCATGGTGGCCAGGCCGGTGGCTGAAAACAGCAAAAGGTTGGTCCAGAGCAGAGGAGGTTTACGCATCTTGTTATCCATTGAGCGAACAGCTGTACACTATTTTCATATTTAATACCGGCCAGCGTCAATTACAAATTGACCTCTTGGAGCTGACCGCGTGATGACAAAGGGGTATGATCCTATTACTAACATGTTAGACCCTGGTGTGCAGTGGGCATTCGCGCAGAACAAAAAGAAAAGACTCGACGTACTCTGATTGATGCGGCTTTTCGCCAGTTGAGCGCCGAACGCAGCTTCTCCAGTCTGAGTCTGCGCGAAGTTGCGCGAGAGGCGGGACTGGCACCCACTTCTTTTTACCGTCACTTCAAGGACATGGAAGAGCTGGGGCTGACACTGGTGGATGAGGGTGGTCTGACCCTGCGTCAATTGATGCGTCAGGCTCGTCAACGCATTGCCGATGGTGGTAGTGTTATCCAGATTTCGGTAAAAACCTTTATGGAGTTTATCGAGCGTAGTCCGGATGTGTTCCGGTTGTTGCTGCGGGAGCGTTCCGGTACCTCGGCCGCCTTCCGTCAGGCGGTAGCCCGCGAAATTCAGCATTTTACCGCCGAGCTCACAGATTATCTGGAAGAGAAGCAACAAACTAGCCGAAGCTACGCCGAGACCCAGGCCCAGGCGATGGTTACCATCGTGTTCAGTGCCGGGGCCGAGGCGCTGGACATGAATGAAAAAGAACGTGCGGCTTTGGCCGAACGTATGACCCTGCAACTGCGTATCATTGCCAAGGGCGCAGATGCATATAATAAAGCGAAGAGGCTCTAGGCCCTACATTAGGAAGGATGACCATGTCAGGAAGTAAACAAATCCGTCGTAAACCTATCTTGCTAGCGCTGTTGGTTGGCCTTTGTGGTAACGCCACACTGGCTACCCTGAGCGTCAGCCAGCTGGCATTTTCCGTGTTCCCCATCATTGCGCTGGCTCTGGCCGCGTACATGTTGTATCAGGAATATCTGAGCGTTCCGATGGAGGGTGACACTCCCCTCTGTACTCTGCTCGCTTTCCTGATCGGGGTGTTCGGTTATTCGGCATTCCTGCGTACCCAGTTTCCGGAAATGGGCACCAACTACCTGTCGGTGATGATCAGCCTGGTATTGGTGATCTGGCTGGCGCTGAAGATGGGTGTGGCGGCACGACCTGCTGCCGAATAAGGCAGCCCGGTAAAATAAGCTAATAAAAATGAAAGTGCCCGCCTTATGGCGGGCATTTTTTTTTAGCTGTCGGTGACCACCGGCAGGTCGGGGTTGCCACCCCACTCGGTCCAGGAGCCGTCGTAAACCGCGACTTGCTTGTGGCCGGTCAGATTCGCCGCCAGGGCCAGAATGGCGGCGGTCACACCCGAGCCGCAGCTGCAGATAAGGCCTTGTTCGGGTGCCAGATGTGACGCCAGTTTTTGGGCCAGTTGCTCCGGTGGCAGGAAGTGGCCCTGTTCCAGCAGCTCGCCAAAGGGCAGGCAGTGGGCGCCGGGCATATGACCGGGACGAACGCCGGGGCGCGGATCGGCGGCCTGACCGCTGAACCGCTCCCGACTCCGGGCGTCCAGCACCCGAGTATCAGATTGGGACAGGGCCGTTTGCACCTGAGTCGCATCGGCTATCCAGTCGGCCTGCCGGTGGGCGACAAAGTGACCTGTCGAGACGACGGCCGGCTCGCCGCTTTCCAGTGCATATCCCTGTTGTATCCAGGCCGGCAGGCCGCCATCCAGTACCGCCACTTTTTCGTGCCCCATGGCCCTGAGCATCCACCAGGCTCGCGGTGCGGCAAAGATGCCGCTGCTGTCGTAAATCACGATGTGATGATGATTACTCAGGCCGAGTTCCGAGACCTGCTGCGAGAACTGGGCTTCAGACGGAAGCATATGTGGCAGCGAGCTGTCGTTATCTTTGATTTTACTGTCGAAGTCGAAGAAACGTGCCCCGGGAATGCGTTGCTGGCGCCATTCCTGCTCTCCGGAACGTTTGGCGGCCGGCATGTGCCAGCTGGCGTCCAGTACCACCAGATCCGGATGATGCAGATGTTCGGCCAGCCAGCTTGAGTCCACCAGTGCCGATGGCAACAGTAAGGTTTTCATTAGAATCACTCCTTTATATCAGACGGTTTTATCCTAAGCGGTGAGACTCTTTCGGGCTAATTTTTTGTGGCGCAGTATCTGATGGGGCTATTGCCCTGCAGGCTTGTAAGAGATCTCTCAAGGAAGAAGCGGAGAAGACGTTTTAAGCTGCAGTATTAACGATGTAAAAGAAAATATATTCATTTAAATCAATGAATTGTATCTTCACTGTGTTCTGGGCTGAACTCTTGGTCTGCTTTTCTGTCTTGAGCCTTTGGCAAAGTTATCTATAGTTAGTAGTGCAAGGAGCAAGGAAGTCGGTCAGGAAGACAGGCTGCCAGGAACGGCAAAAGGAACCCCGCAGGATGCGGTCAAGGACACCTCCAGGATGGAGATAGTCAAGCGACTCAGGATGAATCGCAGTCAGGACGACCAGGACACCCCGATGGATCGGGAAGAGGAACACCTTAAGGATAAGGTAATTTTGTCAGGGAATGCAGGGAGCAACTTGGTTTACGGATTAACCATACGACAACCCAAAAGGGGGTGACATGATGTCACCCCCTTTTTCTATCTGTCATTCCGGCGCCGGAGCATAATGAACGAGTGGATTTCGGTTTATCAGGCGGCCAACAGTCTGGAAGCGCATACCCTGAAGGGATCGCTGGAGGTGTCGGGTATCAGGGTGCAGTTACAGGGCGAAGCCTTGTCCGGCGCCCTGGGCGAGCTGCCCGCCAATGCGGTGGAGGTGACTCTGCTGGTACGGGCGCAAGACCTGAAACAGGCACAGCTTATTCTGGAGCCTTATCGGCGCGGCGCCGGCCCGGCCTGGTATTGCCGACGCTGTGGCGAGCACAATGCCGGCAGCTTTGAAATCTGCTGGCAGTGCGGCCATGAGGCCGACCCCACCGAGTAGTAAGGCCGACTGTCTTTTGGTCACAAATCCAGAGTAGGAAAACAGCTTGGTTTTGTAGCTCAATGTTTGCACATCGGCCAAAGGGCTCGCTCCACCGACTCGCTATGAATACCTCCATGTACGCTCTCCGTTTCATCCCTGAAACGAAAGGTCGGCTGAGCAGATCCCTTTGTCCTCCTTGAAGCTCCGGCGTCGCCTGTTAGCTCTGCCTGCGGACCACTCGGTGTTCCAAAAGAGGCAACAGAGAACGGCTCCCTCGACCGTGAAATGCCAGGGACGGCATTTCCGAGCCCCCAGGGATGGGTTTATGGCGTGTCGAGGGAGGCGGCTGTGTTGCCTCTGGTCTAGGGCCTCAATATGACCAGATCATTACTGGGATTGGTATAAGGCCGAGCTTAGTGCTTCTGTTCCGTGATCTCTTTCAGGCGCGCCCTGTGGTGATGCATGGCAAAAGAGCCGAATACCAGCACTGCCAGATAATCCTTCAAGGTGGGGTGCAGCAGGCTCGCGACCTGCTTGAGCATCAACATCTGCAGCAAATGCATGAACAGTACTACGGCACCGAGGATCAGCGGCATGGAGCCGACTTCCTGAAAATCGGGGCCCACCAGCGCGTAAATAATACCGGCCCAGAACACCAGCATGACTATGCGCATCACGAAATTTAATACCTTCATTCCACTTGTTCCCTTGTATAAAGTTGATAACTGACCTGTCCCGCCTGCTTGTCTTTCAGCAATCGCCAGTTGGGCGGTAGCGGCAATGATGCCGAATTCTGTTCCCGCTCGATGTAGATTTTGGCGTTTTCGCTCAGCCAGCCGCCCTGTTCCAGCAACTGACAGACGTTGGGCAGTAATTCCCGGTGAAACGGCGGATCCAGAAACACCAGCTCGAACGGCGTTGCCGTCGTTTGCAGGAAGGCGAGAGCATCGGTATTGATGACCCGACCCGGCGCCTCGGGCAGGCTGGCCAGATTGCGCTGTAGCTGCTGGGCAACCTGGGTATCCTTTTCTACCAATACCACCTTGGCGGCGCCGCGCGACAGGGCTTCAAACCCCAGGCTGCCGCTGCCGGCAAACAGATCCAGACAGTTCCCACCCCGTACGTCGAACATCAGCCAGTTGAACAGGGTTTCTTTTACTCTGTCGGTGGTGGGTCTGAGTCCTTCGCTATTCAGCACCGGCAATTTACGTCCGCGCCATTGACCACCGATCAGGCGGATTTGACCGCCGCCTGCCGAGGTGTTTTTTGCCGGTTTTGCTTTTGCCATCTCGTTTCGCCGTCTTTCAATAAAGTGCTAGTATAAGGCGGTTTTGCACCCATAAGGGGTGAGTATTCTAATGAAGGGGCCGAGTCACGGCCAGCCCTAATCTCCCCCGACACAAGCGAGTAATAGCAGGATGGCGAAAAAAGGTTTTTTCTCCTGGCTGGGCTTTGGCAAAAACAAAGGTCAGCAGGACGTAGCAGAAGAACAAAAACAGGCCGAGCAGCCGGCGATTGAATCGGAAGTTGAATCCGGTACGGCAGAAGTGGAAGAGGCGCTGCAGGAACAGCAAGCTCAGGCAGCAGAGCAGGCCCGGTTGGTGGCAGAAGCCGAGGCGGCCGAGCAGGCCCGTCTGGCGGCAGAAGCCGAAGCGGCCGAGCAGGCCCGATTGGCGGCAGAAGCCGAAGCGGCCGAGCAGGCCCGCCTGGCGGCAGAAGCCGAAGCGGCCGAGCAGGCCCGTCTGGCGGCAGAAGCCGAAGCGGCGGAACAGGCCCGGCTGGCGGCGGAAGCCGAAGCGGCCGAGCAGGCCCGGTTGGCGGCAGAAGCCGAAGCGGCCGAGCAGGCGCGATTGGCGGCAGAAGCCGAAGCCTTGGCTCGTGCGGAAGAGGAAGCACGGCAGGCGGTAGAAGAAGAAGCGCGTCTCGCCGCCGAAGAAGAGGCGGCGGAGCAGGCCCGGTTGGCGGAGGAAGCCGAAGCGGCTGCCAAAAAGGCCGACAAGACGCCCAAAAAGGGCTTTTTCGCTCGCCTCAAGCAGGGCTTGCTGAAAACCAAACAAAACCTGGGCTCCGGTTTCTTCGGTCTGTTCAGCGGCAAGAAGATTGACGACGAGCTGTTCGAAGAGCTGGAAACCCAGCTGCTGACCGCCGATCTGGGCGTGGAAACCACCCTGTCGATCATCGACAACCTGACCCGTCAGGCCAGTCGCCGCCAGTTGAAAGACGGCGAGGCGCTTTATGAGTTACTCAAAGAAGAGATGGCCGCCATCCTGGACAAGGTCGACCAGCCGCTGGTTGTCGACAGCGAGCACAAGCCTTACGTGATCCTGATGGTCGGCGTCAACGGCGTCGGCAAGACCACCACCATCGGCAAGCTGGCGCGTCAGTTCCAGGCCGAGGGCAAGTCGGTGATGCTGGCGGCCGGCGATACCTTCCGCGCCGCGGCGGTAGAGCAGTTGCAGGTGTGGGGCGAGCGTAACGATATTCCGGTGATTGCCCAGCATACCGGCGCCGATGCCGCGTCGGTGATTTTCGATGCGGTCGAGGCCGCCAAGGCGCGCAAGGTCGACGTCTTGATTGCCGATACCGCCGGTCGTCTGCAGAACAAGGCACACCTGATGGACGAGCTGAAGAAAATCGTGCGGGTAATGCAGAAAATCGACGGCGCCGCGCCGCACGAGATCATGCTGACTCTGGATGCCGGTACCGGCCAGAACGCCCTGAGTCAGGCCAAGGTGTTCAACGAGGCGGTGCCCATTACCGGTATCACCCTGAGCAAGCTGGACGGTACCGCCAAGGGTGGGGTTATTTTTGCGGTGGCAGACAAGTTCGGTATTCCCATTCGTTACATCGGCGTGGGTGAAAAAATCGACGATTTGCGGCCTTTCAATTCCCGGGAATTCATCGACGCTCTTTTCAGTCAGGAAGAATAAATGATCCGCTTCGAGCAGGTTAGCAAGGTATACAGCGGCGGCTTTCAGGCCCTGCAAAAGGTCAGTTTTCACCTGGACAAGGGGGAGATGGCGTACCTTACCGGCCATTCGGGGGCCGGCAAGAGCACCCTGCTCAAGCTGATCAGCGTGATGGAAAGACCCACCGATGGTCAGGTATTGTTCAATGGCCAGGATGTCAGTCGTATCGCTCGTGGTCACATTCCCTATGTGCGGCGCCGTATCGGCATGATTTTTCAGGATCATCACCTGATTAACGCCCGTACCGTGTTCGACAATGTGGCGTTGCCGCTGGTGATCGAAGGGTATAGCCATCAGGATATTCGCCGCCGGGTGTCGGCGGCGCTCGACAAGGTCGGCCTGCTCGGCAAGGATCGTTATTTTCCGCCCATGCTGTCGGGTGGTGAGCAGCAGCGGGTAGGCATCGCCCGGGCCATCGTCAACAAGCCGTCATTGCTGCTGGCCGACGAGCCGACCGGCAACCTGGATCCCGAACTGTCGATGGAAATTCTGCGGCTGTTTGAAGCCTTTAACCGGGTGGGCGTCAGCGTGCTGATTGCCACCCACGATACCGGTCTTATCAACTCCCAGCGTTATCGTACCCTGACCCTGGATAGTGGGCGCATGCAGGCGGAGGAGGGCGTATGAGCAGGCATAAGTTGTCCTGGCCGCAGAGACTGGCCATGTATGGTGTCGATCACCTGCGCCAGTTGTTCGCCAGTCTGGGTGAGCTGTGGCGCACGCCGCTGAGCTCGCTGATGACCATTGCCGTGCTGGGAGTCAGTCTGGCATTGCCGGCGAGTTTCTATGTATTGCTGAAAAATGCCGAGTCGGTCAGTGAATTCTGGCAGAGCAAGGCGCAGATCAGCCTGTATCTGCAACAGAATGCCACCGAGGCTCAGGCCACCGAGCTGCAGCAGCGACTGGCGACCCTGGCCGAGATAGAGAACATCACCTACATCAGTGCCGATCAGGGCCTGGCCGACTTCAAGGGCGCCGCCGGCTTCGCCGACGCGCTGGAGCTGCTGGAAGAAAACCCGTTGCCGGCGGTGTTGATTCTCAACCTGTCCGAAAGCGGTCGGGTGCCGGATGCCGCCGAGTTGCTGCTGGCGGACATGAGCGCCGAGCCTGTCGTGGCGACCGCCCGGCTGGACATGGCCTGGCTGGCCCGGCTGTCGGGCATCGTCGATCTGTTACGCCAGGCGGTGGTCGGCATGGCGACCCTGTTGCTGGCCGGCGTGCTGCTGGTGGTCAGCAATACGCTGCGGCTTAACATCCTCAACAGCCGTTACGAGATCGAGGTGATGAAGCTGGTGGGGGCGACCGACAGCTTTATTCAGCGGCCCTTTTTATATGTGGGGCTCTGGTACGGCATTATCGGCGGCCTGCTGGCCTGGTGGTTGACTCTGGTGATGGTGTTCTGGCTCAGCCACAAGGTGAACGCGCTGGCGGCCTTGTATCAGAGTGATTTTGATCTGCTGGGACTGGGAGCGCAGGAAAGCCTGCTGCTTATCCTGACCGGCACCCTGCTCAGCCTGTTGGCGTCCGGATTTTCGGTGCGGCGTCACATTCGCGCCATCGAGCCGAGTTGAACTTGATGGCCGTATTGTGGTCTCATGGGGTCAGAAACGAGCGATCCGCTTGACATTTATTCCCAGATAAATACATTTTCCGTTGCTGCGCCCTCATCTTGCAATGTGTGCACAACCAGACCACCAACGTCATGGCAGGGTGCAAGCCGCAGCTGTTTTGATACGGAGTCATGTAATGAATGCGAGTTTAATGACGACAGATTTTCAGCGCCACTTTGCCCTGGTTCCTCAGGGTAGCCTGGAGGCCTATATCCAGGCAGTCAATACCATTCCCGTGCTGAGCGCGGAAGAAGAAAAATCACTGGCCGAGCGGCTGCAGAACGATGGTGACCTGGCCTCGGCCCGCCAGATGATCATGTCGCATCTGCGCTTCGTGGTGCACATTGCCAAGAGTTACTCGGGGTACGGCCTGCCCCAGGCCGACCTGATCCAGGAAGGCAACATCGGCCTGATGAAGGCGGTCAAACGCTTCGACCCCACGGTGGGCGTGCGTCTGGTGTCCTTCGCGGTACACTGGATCAAGGCTGAAATTCACGAATACGTGCTGCGTAACTGGCGCGTGGTCAAGGTGGCGACCACCAAGGCACAGCGCAAACTGTTCTTCAATCTGCGCAAGTCCAAGAAGCGCCTGGGCTGGTTCAACCAGCAGGAAGTGGAAATGGTGGCCGAGAACCTGGGCGTGCTGCCTGCCGAAGTGCTGGAGATGGAGTCGCGCATGAGTGCGCAGGACCAGGCCTTCGATCTGGCGTCCGATGACGACGACAAGGACACCAGTTTTTCGCCGGTACATTATCTGCAGGATCATGCCTCGGACGTGGCCCACCAGGTGGAAGAGTCCAACTGGGAGCAAACCGCCAATCGTCGCCTGCGCGCAGCGCTGGCCACCCTGGATGAGCGCAGCCAGCATATCATTCAGGCCCGCTGGCTGGATGAAGACGACAAGACCACACTACAGACGCTGGCCGATGAATACGGCGTGTCTGCCGAGCGTATTCGCCAGCTGGAAAAAAGCGCATTGAAAAAGCTGAAAACGGCCATGGATGCCTGAGTAACATCAATATGATGGTGAAAGGCCCCGCTGGGGCCTTTTTTCCGTCAATAACTTATTTTTGACCAGATAAAAGCAGGACAATCCCATGAAAATACTGAAGCAGCTGTTCAACAACAACCAGGAATGGTCGGAGCGGATCAAGGCGGAAGATCCGACCTTTTTTGAAAAGTTGGCGCTGCAGCAGGCACCCGAGTATCTGTGGATTGGCTGCTCCGACAGCCGGGTTCCCGCCAACCAGCTGACCGGCCTGCTGCCCGGTGACGTATTTGTGCATCGTAACGTGGCCAACCTGGTGATGCACACCGACTTCAACTGTTTGTCGGTGGTACAATACGCGGTTGAAGTGCTGAAGGTAAAACACATTATTATTTGCGGCCACTACGGCTGCGGTGGCGTTAAGGCCGCCATGGGTGATGCAGAGCTGGGGCTTATCGATAACTGGCTGTGCAGCCTTAAAGACCTGTATCACCGCTATCGTAAAGACTTGCTCGGCATTGAACCCGAACAGGCAAGAGAAGACGCCCTGTGCGAGCTTAACGTGGTCGAGCAGGTGGCTAACCTGTGTCGTACCACCATAGTGCAGCACGCCTGGCAGCGTGGACAGGAACTGTCGATTCACGGCTGGGTATACGGTATCAAAGATGGCAAATTGCACGATCTGGATGTCTGTGTATCCGAGAAAGCAGAAACGCCCGATGTTTATCGTATTCTGCAACAGCGCATATTGGATAAGTAATAATAACTTGAACGAGTAGGAAATCTTCATGAGACGTGAATTGGCCATTGAATTTTCCCGAGTGACCGAAGCCGCCGCCCTGGCCGGCTACAAGTGGCTGGGACGAGGCGACAAGAATATCGCCGACGGCGCCGCCGTGGCGGCCATGCGTCATGTGCTGAATGAAATTGAAATCAGTGGTGAGGTGGTGATCGGCGAGGGTGAAATTGACGACGCCCCCATGCTCTATATCGGCGAAAAGGTCGGTATGGGTGGTGAAAATGTCGATATTGCCGTCGATCCTATCGAAGGCACCCGCATGACCGCCATGGGCCAGTCAAACGCCCTGGCGGTGATTGCCGTCGGTGAAAAGGGCGCTTTTTTGCGTGCCCCCGACATGTACATGGAAAAGCTGATCGTCGGCGCCCGCGCCAAAGGCGCCATCGATTTGAGCAAGTCGATAGAGCAAAATATCAAGGCCGTTGCCAAGGCATTGAACAAGCCGCTGTCCCGTTTTACCGTGATCACCCTGGCCAAGCCGCGCCACGACAAGGCAATCAAGACCATACAGGCGCTGGGTGTGCGCGTGTTCGCCGTGCCCGACGGCGATGTTGCCGCCTCCATTCTCGCCTGTATTCCCGAGAGTGAAGTCGACATGCTCTATTGCATCGGCGGCGCCCCCGAAGGGGTGATTTCCGCCGCCGCGGTGCGCTCGCTGGACGGCGATATGCAGGCTCGTCTGATGCCACGCTATGAGGTCAAGGGGCCGAGTGAAGAGAACCTGGCTCTGGGGCAGCAAGAGATAGAACGCTGCCGGCAGATGGGCATTGAAGTCGGCAAGGTACTGAAGCTGGAAGACATGGCGCGTACCGACAACGTGCTGTTTGCAGCAACTGGCATCACCAAGGGTGATCTGCTGGAAGGTATCAGCAGCGATGGTTACTACGCCCACACCGAAACTCTGGTGATCCGTGGCAAGTCGCGGACCGTGCGTCGTATTCGTTCGACTCATATTCTGTCTCGCAAGAACAAGGCGTTGCAGGACATCATCCTGTAACGGCTGCCTTGATGTGAAAAAGGGATGCTTCGGCATCCCTTTTTGTTTTACGGCTCTGTTTGCAGCAAGGTAGGCAGGTTCATTCGATACGTGATTGATGCCCATGAACAATAATCACGGAGCTGCCGGTCCTGGTGGTGGCCACTTTTCTGGAGAGCCTGAATGCAACTACTCTGGTTACGCAATGATTTGCGCCTTGATGATCATCGGGGGTTGCGTCGCCTGGCGGAAAGCCAGGGTGCGGCGGCAGCCGTGTTTATTCTGCCTTCTTGCTGGCTGCAACCCGACTGCGAGGGGCTGCACCGGTTGGGCGTGGCCAAGGCGCGCTACCTGCAACAGGCGCTGGCAGATCTGTCCCGCCGGCTGGCTCCTTGCCCGCTTTATGTGCTGAGTGGCGATCCGGCCGAATTACTGCTGCAGTGGTACCGGCACAGTCCCTTTTCGTTGATCACCCATGAAGCTCAGGCGCCGGAAGAAGCCGCCTGGATTGAGCAACTGCGCCATCACGGGGTGGCGATGACGCTGTTTTCGGCCCAGACGCTGTTTGAGGCGGAACAGCTGCAGCCGGTACTGGCGGCATTTCCTGCCAGCTTCAGCGGTTTTCGCAAGCAGGTAGAGTCACGGCTGGCCCTGTCGGTCACCCCACCGGTCGCCGCTACCGGGCTCGAGCACCTGACGCCGGCACTCTGTCCATTGCCAACCGGCATTGACTGGCCGCAATATTCGGAGAGCGAGCAGCCTCATCCGGCTCAGGTTGGTGGAGAGTCCGCAGCCACGGGCTGGTTGCGGCATTACCTGTTTGAACGGCAAGCCATTGCTCATTACAAGGCCAGTCGCAATCAGCTGCATGGGCATTATTACGCCAGCCGGCTCAGTGCCGCCCTGGCCTGGGGCTGCCTGTCGGCGCGCCGGGTATGGCAGCAAATCGATGCCTACGAGCATCAGCATGGTGCCGACGAGCACAGTTACTGGCTCAAATTCGAGCTGCTCTGGCGCGAGTATTTTCACTGGTCGTTACGGCTGCATGGTCGCCGGGTGTTCGCCGCGCAGGGGCTAACGGGGCGAGCGCCTTCCGGACGGCATCATCCTGGTTACTGGCAGGCCTGGTGTCGCGCGCAGACCGGCTGGCCGATGATTGATGCCGGACTGCGTGAATTGATGACGACCGGCTTTTGTTCCAACCGGTTGCGGCAGAATCTGGCCAGTTGCTTTATTCACGAGCTGGGACTGGACTGGCGACTGGGGGCCCGTTTTTTCGAGCAGTATCTGGTCGACTTCGATGTGGCCAGCAACTGGGGGAACTGGGCATATATCGCCGGTACCGGCCATGATCCGCGCCATGGGCGCCGTTTCAATCCACATCGTCAATGGCGTCAGTATGATCCGCAACTCGAGCATCTGCATTACTGGCTACCGGAGCTGGGGCCGGTCAGCCTGGCGCAGGTAGAATCGCATCAGCAGGGGCGCGAATTGCTGAACTATCCCGCGCCCCTGCTGCCGCTGGAGTCATGAGGGCTTAATGGCTCTGGCTGCCTCGCGTCAATGCCGCCGGATCCAGCAGCTGGCGTAATTCCTGTTCCGACAGCTCGGTTTCTTCCAGTGCCACGTCCAGTATCGGCCTGTTTTCTGCATAGGCCTTTTTGGCGATCTTGGCCGCCTTGTCGTAGCCGATCACCGGATTGAGCGCGGTCACCAGAATCGGATTTTTGGCCAGGCTCTGATCGATATGAGCCTGATTGACGGTAAAGCCGGCGATGGCTTCGGCCAGCAGCGGGGCGCTGTTGGCCAGTAGTCGAGTCATGGTCAGCAGGTTGTTGGCCACCAGCGGCAGCATCACGTTGAGCTGAAAGTTGCCGGACTGACCGGCCACCGTGATGGCCGTGTCCAGGCCAATGACCTGAGCCGCCACCATGGCCACCGCCTCGGGGATCACCGGATTGACCTTGCCGGGCATGATGGACGACCCCGGCTGCAGGGCGGTCAGCTGAATTTCCGCCAGGCCGGTGAGTGGGCCCGAGTTCATCCAGCGCAGATCGTTGGCGATTTTCATCAGCGCCACCGCCAGGGTCTTGAGTTGTCCCGACAGCTCGACCGCGGTGTCCTGACTGCTCAGGCTGTAGAAATGGTCTTCGGCCGGGCAGAAGTCGAGCCCGGTGTGATCATTGAGATAGTCGCAGGCCAGTTGAGCCTGACGCGGGTCGGCATTGATGCCGGTGCCGATGGCGGTACCGCCCAGTGCCAGTTGCTGCAGCCGGCTTTGCAGCCCTTCCAGCCGTTCGTGGCCGTAACGGATTTGGGTGGCCCAGCCACCCAGCTCCTGATCGAAGCGCAACGGCATGGCATCCATCAGGTGGGTGCGACCGGTTTTTACCTGACTCTGCAACTGCTCGGCCTTGGTGAGAATGGCCTGCTCCAGGTGAAGCAAGGCCGGCAGAAGCTCGCGGCTGAGGCTCAGGGCGGTGCTGACATGAATGGCGGAAGGAATGACATCGTTGGAACTCTGGCCCATGTTGACGTCGTCATTGGCGCCCACCGCCTTGCCCAGGCGAGCGGCGGCCAGGTGCGCCAGTACCTCGTTGACGTTCATGTTGGTGCTGGTGCCGGAACCGGTCTGGTAGACATCGATGGGAAAGGCTTCCGGGTGCCGGCCTTCGACTATTTCGCCCGCGGCCTGAATGATGGCATCGGCCTTGTTCTGCTCCAGCCGCTTGAGCTGGCCGTTGGCATGGGCGCAGGCGGCTTTGATGCGGGCGATGGCCTGGATAAAGGCCGAAGGCAGCGGCTGACCGGAGATCGGAAAATTGTTGATGGCTCGCTGGGTCTGGGCACCGTAGAGGGCCTGGTCCGGTACCTGCACCTCGCCCATAGAGTCCCGTTCGGTTCTCGTCTTCATCACCGCCTCCTTTGCTGTTGACCTTTATTTGTCTAGGCAACAGCTTAGCAGTCCCGCCTGGGTGCTGAAGCCCTGGCTGGTTAAAAAGGCGGCCAGTCCGGCTCTTTGTTCTTCCGGCGCCTGGGCCGGGTTGCAGTCGAGTCGGGTCAGGCCGGCGGCCTGGGCTTCCTGTCGGATCTGGCGCAACAGCTCCCGGCCTATGCCCCGGCGGCGGGTAATGTCGCGTACCGCGATAAAGTCGATTCGCTCCTGCTGACGCCAGGCCAGAGCCACAGCCTTGTCGTTAAAGGTGGCGAGATAAAATACCGCCTGCTCGGGCAGGGCTCTGCCCTGCAGTATGATGTCGGCGTGGTGACGATGAATGGCCGGCAGTTGCTCCAGGCAGTGAACGGTCAGGCGCATGGTAAACATCCAGTGTGATGAAAAAACGCCATTTTATACCAATCCGCCGGCCTTGACTCCCCACTACTGTGGGCGGCCGCGAGCCGTTATACTGCTCGGCCAAGTCGAGAGGTCGTGTAATGGAATGTCGAAGTAATTGCGGTGCCTGCTGTATCGCCCCCAGTATCAGCGGCCCGTTGCCGGGTATGCCCGATGGCAAGGCCGCCGGCGAGCCCTGCCTGCATCTGCTGGAGGATATGCGCTGTGCGCTGTTTGGCAAGCCGGAGCGGCCGGCGGTGTGCGGTACCTTCAAGGCCATGGCCGACGTGTGCGGTACCAGTCAGGCCGAGGCGCTGTGGCTGATTGACGAACTGGAAGCGGCGACCGGCTAGTGGCCGGTGGGATTCAGGTCAGCCTCGTGCCAGCCAGGGCTGGGGATCGATGGCCTTGCCCTGATAACGAATTTCAAAGTAGAGGCCGGCCTTGTCCTGGCCGCCGCTTTCGCCACTCAGCGCGATGGGCTGACCGGCCTTGACCTCGTCACCGGGGTTGCGCAGCAGCGATTGGTTATGGCCATAGAGGCTCATGAAGCCTTTGCCGTGATCGATCACCATCACCATGCCGAAACCGCTGAGCCAGTCGGCGTACACCACCTGGCCATTAGCGATGGCGCTGACTTCCTTGCCGACCGGAGCGCCGATCAGCAGGCCTTTCCAGTGCATCTGGCTGGTGCGGGCAGCGCCGAAGCGATGGATAAGCGCCCCCTTGAGCGGCCAGGGCAGGGTGCCCTTGGCCAGACCGGCGAAGTTGCCACTGGTTTTGGCGACCACCGGCGTTCTGCCGGAGCCACCCTGTTGTTGGGCGAGCCGGTTGCGTTCGGCCTGTTCCCGGGCCTCTCGCTCGCGCGCCGCCTGTTCCCGGGCGGCTCTTTCCCGAGCGGCCTTGATCTGGCGTTCCAGATGACCGGCCGCCTGTAGCAGATTGCTCAGGCGTTGATTGCTCCGATCCAGCGCCGCATTGAGTTGTTTGGCAGTCTGGCTGCGTTTGGCCTGCTGCTCGCTCAGTTTTTGTCGTTCGGTCTGCTGCCGGGCCAATAGCTGGTTGAGCTGGTTGCGGCTCTGCTCGGCACGACGGCGGTTGTCGGCCAGTTGCTCGCGGGTACGAGCCAGCTGTTGCAGGGCGTCGGCCCGTGCCTGATTAATGTGGGCATAGTAGTGCAGCAGCCGGTCTATCTCGGTGCTGTCCTGACCATTGAGCAGCAATTTCAGGTAGTCGTGCCGGCCATTCTGATAGGCGGCCCTGAGTTGTTCCGCCAGCAACTGCTGTTGTTGCTCGGCCTGTTTGCCCAGGGCCCGGTGTTCCTGGTCCAGCCGGGCGAGGGCGGCCTCGTTGTCTTTCAGCTGGTGCCGAGTCTGATTCAGCTTCCGGGCCACCGCGGAAATGGCCTTTTCATCCCGGGCGAGCTGCTGCTGCAGCTGGCTCAACTGTTTTTTCTGTTGCTGTACGTCCTGTTTCTGACTGGCAATCTGACCCTGAACGTTCTTGAGATCCTTACTGTCATCCGCCCAAGCAAAAGCACCGGCCATCAGGCCGGTGCTTAGCAGTAATAATGAAACGATCAGTCGTTGTTTGCCCATATGGGCTAGATTATTTCAGAACCATCAGAGGCTTGCCAGTCATTTGCGTCGGTGTTTCCATCCCCATCAGGCTCAGCATGGTCGGTGCCAGATCCGACAGCCGGCCCTTGGCGGCCGGAACCGCATCGCGGCCGACGTAAATCAGCGGCACCGGCAGGTTGGTGTGCGCGGTTTGTACCTGACCGGTGACCGGGTTGACCATCTGCTCGGCATTGCCGTGATCGGCGGTGATCAGCGCCTCGCCGCCCACTTGTTCCAGCGCTTCCACTACCCGGCCGATAGAGCGGTCGACCGCCTCACAGGCCTTGACCGCCGCCTCGAACACCCCGGTGTGGCCGACCATGTCGCCGTTGGGATAGTTGCAGATGATGACGTCATAGGCCTGGCTCTCGATGGCGGCCACCAGTTTGTCGGTGAGCAATTCGGCGTTCATTTCCGGCTGCAGATCGTAGGTGGCCACCTGGGGGCTTGGGATCAGCTCGCGCTGTTCGCCCTCGAAGCAGGCTTCCCGGCCACCGTTGAAGAAGAAGGTGACGTGCGCGTATTTTTCGGTCTCGGAGATACGCAACTGGGTCTTGTTGTGTTTGGCCAGCCATTCACCCAGGGTGTTGGGCAGAGCTTCGGGCGGATAGGCACAGGACGTGTCGATGTCGGCCGCATATTCGGTCAGCATCACGAAGTGGCTCAGGGCCGGTCGCTGGGTGCGCTGAAAGCCGGTGAAATCATCCTGCACGAAGGCGCGGGTCAGCTCCCGGGCCCGATCGGCACGAAAGTTCATGAAGATGACTGCATCGCCGTCCTGCATGGAAACCGGCTCACCGACGGTGGTGGTCTGGACGAATTCGTCATTTTCTTCACGGGCATAGGCGGCCTGCAGCGCCTCGACACCGGTGGCACTGTGATACTCGGCCCGGCCCTGGGTCAGCAGATCATAGGCTTTTTCTACTCGATCCCAGCGGTTGTCTCTGTCCATGGCGAAGTAACGCCCCACCACCGAGGCCAGACGACCCTTGCCCAGCTCGGCAAACAGGGTGTCGACACGTGTGATGGACGCCTCGGCGGAACGGGGGGCGACATCCCGGCCATCGAGAAAGGCATGCAGATAGATGTGCTCGGCACCGCGCTCGGCGGCCATCTTGATCATGGTGGCTATCTGGTCTTCATGGCTGTGTACGCCACCGGTGGATAGCAGGCCCATGATATGCACCGCTTTGCCCTGATCGGCGGCGCCGTCAATGGCGGCGGTCAGCACCGGATTGGAGAAGAAATCCCCGTTTTCGATGGCTTTGTCGATGCGGGTCAGATCCTGATAAACGATGCGGCCGGCACCGATGTTGACGTGGCCAACCTCGGAGTTGCCCATCTGGCCTTCGGGCAGGCCCACGTCGTGACCGGAGGTGGAAATCAGCATCGAGGGGCGGTGTTGCATCAGGTCGTCGAGCACCGGAGTATGCGCGGTGTGAATGGCGTTATGTTCCGTTTTTTCACTATAACCCCATCCATCCATAATGATGAGAACCAGGGGCTTTTTGGTCGAGTTCATAGTGTAAACCTATGTTGTTATTTGTTGTATAAAGACGGGTCGAGGCGGCTTAACCGGCTTTATCTTACTACAGTTGCCGATTTGGTCTCCAGCCGAACACCGGCGGCAATTCCGGCCACGAAGGTGGAAAAGGGTGATTGGACTCGGGCTGCTGTTATTTACCGATGCCCCATGTATACTCGGGCTTTTCCGTATTTTGACTCGAAAGAAGTAACATTATGCAAGAGTACCTCGATTTTGCCGCCAGTCATCCCATGCTGAGCATGGTCTGGTTGGGCCTGGTTGCCGTAATCATCTACATGACCCTGATGTCCAAACTGACCAAGGTGCAGATAGTACCCAGCCAGCAGGCGGTATTGCTGATCAACAAGCAAAACGCCGTGGTGGTGGATGTTCGCGCCGCCGAGGAATTTCGCAAGGGCCACATTGCCGGCGCCATCAACGTGCCTGCCGCTCAGCTCAAGGCCAACAACCTGAACCTGATCGAAAAATACCAAGACAAGCCGGTAGTACTGGTGTGCGAAACCGGCATGACCACCAGCGGTATCGGCCGTCTGTTGACCAAGGCCGGCTTCAACCAGGTTCACGCCCTGCGTGGCGGCATGGCCGACTGGCGTACCCAGAACCTGCCGGTAACCAAACGTTAATCTTTCAACGCATAAAAATAAGGATATCTTCATGGCTGAAACAGAAAACGGCGCCGCCAACACCGAGGCCCAGCAACAGGTTGAATTTCAGATCCAGCGTGTCTATCTGAAGGATGTGTCCTTCGAAGCGCCGTCCACGCCGCTGGTATTCCAGAAAGAATGGAAGCCCGAAGTAAAGCTGGATCTGGATACCAAGAGCGCCCGTCTGGGTGACAACGTATTCGAAGTGGTACTGACCCTGACCGTGACCTGCCACATGGGCGAAGGCGAAACCGTGTACCTGTGCGAAATTCAGCAGGCCGGTATCTTCACCATCGGCAACATGGCCGAGCCGCAACTGGCGCACTGCCTGGGTGCCTTCTGCCCCAACATCCTGTTCCCCTATGCCCGTGAAACCGTGGGCAGCCTGGTGGGTCGCGGTTCCTTCCCGCAACTGAACCTGGCACCGGTGAACTTCGATGCCCTGTTTGCCGCGCACGTACAGCGTGCCCAGCAACAGCAGGCGGATGCCTGATGCATAAGGATGCCGCCATCTCGGTTCTGGGTGCCGGCTCCTATGGTACGGCACTGGCCATTGCCATCGCGCGTAATGGCCACCGAACCCTGCTGTGGAGTCACAGGGCCGAGCAGGTGGCGACCCTGGCCACTGATCGCTGCAACAAGGTTTTTCTGCCCGATGCCACCTTTCCCGACAGCCTGATTCCCGAAGCCGGCCTGAAGCAGGTGGTGCAGGCCAGTCGCGATCTGCTGGTGGTGGTGCCGAGTCATGTGTTTGCCGATGTGCTGAAGCAGATAAAGCCGTTTTTGCGCAAAGACAGCCGCGTTGCCTGGGCCACCAAGGGGCTGGACCCGACTTCCGGCAGCCTGTTGCAGGATGTGGCCCGAGAGATTCTGGGTGACCGGATCCCGCTGGCGGTCTTGTCGGGGCCGACCTTTGCCAAAGAGCTGGCCATGGGGCTACCCACCGCTATTTCTCTTGCGTCTTCCGACGATGATTTTGCCGGCGATTTGGCGGATCTGGTGCACTGTGATCGCTCGTTCCGGGTTTATCTCAACGACGACATGGTGGGCTTGCAACTCGGTGGGGCGGTGAAAAACGTCATCGCCATCGGTGCCGGCCTGGCCGACGGCCTGGGTTTCGGTGCCAACGCCCGTACCGCGCTGATTACCCGTGGCATGGTGGAGCTGCAGCGCCTGGGGGTAGCCCTGGGTGCCAGGCAGGAAACCTTCATGGGCATGGCGGGGCTGGGTGATCTGGTGCTGACCTGCACCGACAATCAGTCGCGCAACCGCCGTTTTGGTCTGGCCCTCGGCCGAGGGCAGGACGTGCAGGCGGCCATGACCGACATCGGTCAGGTGGTGGAAGGCTATCGCAATGCCGCCGAAGTACATCAGCTGGCGGCCCGTTACAGCGTGGAAATGCCCATCTGCGAGCAGGTCTATCAGGTGCTGTATCAGGGCAAGAATGCCAAAGAAGCGGCCATTGCCCTGCTGAGCCGGGATCGCAAGGCGGAATAATACCAAACAGATTAAATAACTGATCTATTTGGCTGCTCGGTAAAGGTCGAACGAAGGGTCTACTCCACCGACACGCTGCAAGCACCTCCATGTGGCGCTCAGCACATGACGTCCTGTCATGTGATGGTCGCTGGAGTAGAACCCTTCATCCGCCCCTCTGCTGCGGAGTCTCCTGTGGGGGCGCTCTGCAGACGACTCGGTGCTTAAGAAGAGGCAACAGAGATCGACTACCACGACCGTGAAATGTCAGGGACGGCATTTCCCGAGCCCTCAGGGGGCGAACTTGTCTCGCCGTGACGAACGGTTGCAGCCTGACCGAACATCCAGTGAATGTTCGCAGCAGGCTGAAACGGTGAGTGTCATTTATCAGTGGTGTGTCGTGGGAGGCGGCTGTGTTGCCTCTGAGCTCAGATTTAAAATGATGCTCAGATCTTCCTTCAAATGGGTATAACTCGCCGAAACTGCGCACAAAAAAAGGAGCCAGAATGGCTCCCTTTTTACTATTCTCCTTTTACTACACCGAGTGGTGAACTCAGTAGTAGGAGTGCTCGCCGCGCTCGTGATCGGTGGCATCGCGCACACCGGTAATTTCGCCGGCAAACAGTTCAAGCAGCTGCTTTTCGATACCATCTTTCAGCGTGACATCAATCATGGAGCAACCGTTACAGCCACCGCCAAACTGCAGAATGGCCAGGCCATCCGGCGTGATTTCGGTCAGTACCACCTTGCCGCCGTGGCTGGCCAGCCCCGGGTTGATCTGGGACTGCAGCACATATTCGACTCGGTCCGCCAGCGGCGCATCATCCGGTACCTTGGCCATTTTGGCATTGGGGGCTTTCAGGGTGAGCTGAGAGCCCATCTGATCGCTGACAAAATCGATTTCGGCGGCGTCCAGGAAAGAGACGCTCTGCTGATCCACGACCGCCTCAAAACCTTCGAACGGCAAATGCATATCGTCATGATCGACGGCATCGGGCGGGCAGTAAGAGACGCCGCATTCGGCGTTGGGGGTGCCCGGGTTAACCACAAACACCCGGATGTTGGTGCCTTCCGGCTGTTGCGACAACAGTTTGCGGAAATGTTCCTGGGCGGTTTCGGAAATCGTAATCATCGCTATCCTCGTAAACCTGACTAAACAACTCAACTTTAAATCATACTCCTGTTGCCGCCGCTTGAATAGTCGTCAGTGATCAAGAGTCCGGCATGCGGCCCACACCTCTACCCGGCTTACCCCCTGACGGTGTAGCAGCCGGGTCAGCTCGGTCATGGTGGTGCCGGTGGTGATCACATCATCCAGCAATGCCACGTGATGATATGCCATGGGGCGAGCAGCAAAGGCGCCGTGCAGGTTTCGCTTGCGCTGGCGGCGATTGAGGTGGGTCTGAGAGGCGGTGGCACGCAGTCGGCGCAAGGCGTGAGTATCCACCGGAATGTTCAGCACATCCTGCAGGCCGCAGGCGATTTCGGTAGCCTGGTTATAGCCCCGGCAGAGCTGTCGCCACCAGTGCAATGGCACCGGCAGTATGGCCTCCGGATAGGGCGGTTGCAGTCGTTGGGCCAGCAGCTGGCCGAGCAGGCGACCGTTCAGCGCCCGTTGATGATATTTGAGGTCGTGGATCAGCCGAGGGTAGGGCGACTCAAAGTCGGCCAGTACCCGCATTCGTTGCCAGGGTGGCGGTTGGCGCTGACATTGGCCGCAGTGAGCGTCTGCCACCGCCAGCGGAAAGGCGCATTGCGGACAGGGGTGTTCCAGCTGTGGCAGTTCGTCCCGGCACTGACGGCAGATCAGCGCCTGTTGTTCGCAGTCGTGCCGGCACAGCAGGCATTGGCCCCACCAGAGCGGGCCGGATTGTAAGCGGGCGGTCAGCCGTCTTATCATGGCGGTATCAAGATAACGGGATTTGCTGATGAGTGTATATGTAGAACGGCGCGGCCGGGGGCCGGATCTGGTGTTGTTGCACGGCTGGGGCATGAACGGTGCCGTCTGGCAGGGGCTGGCCCCACGGCTGGAAGCGGACTTTCGGCTGCATCTGGTCGACTTGCCCGGCTTTGGCCACAGCCCGGCGCTGCCTGCGCATGCCCGCCTGGATGACTGGGCCGCCGCCGTGTTGGGAGCCGTGCCCGATGAGGCGGCCTGGCTGGGCTGGTCGCTGGGCGGGCTGGTCGCCACCCATGCCGCCCTGCAGGCGCCAATGCGAGTACGTAGCCTGATCACCCTGGCCAGCTCACCCCGGTTTGTGGCCGAGGACGACTGGCCCGGCATCAAGCCTGCGGTGCTGGCAGCCTTTGAGCAGCAGTTGGCCGAAGATCACCACCAGGTGGTCAATCGCTTTCTGGCGCTGCAGGCGATGGGCAGCGAGCACGCCCGGGAAGACATTCGCCAGCTGCGTGACAGTCTGGCTCAAAAACCCGGGCCCGATCCGGCCGCGCTGGCCGCCGGCCTGGCGCTGCTGGGGGGCGTGGATTTGCGCACTGGCTTGAGTCGGCTGCAATTACCCATGTTGCGCCTGTATGGCCGGCTCGACGGCCTGGTGCCGAGAAAGGCCGTCGCCCTGGTCGATGCCCTGGCACCGCACAGCCAAAGCCACGTTGAGCCCAGGGCGTCGCACGCTTCCTTTATTTCGCATCCGGAGGCCACCGCCGAGCAAATACGCGCTTTTTTGCTCAATGTGGCCGGCAGGCAAGACCCGGACACCGGGCTGTCAATCTCGGTGAGCTGACCTATAGTAAGGGCTCGGTGATTATGTACCGATCGAAGGCACGGCAGCCATAATCAGGTAATTCATGCAGGGAGGTTGCGATGACAATACCGGTAATCTTGCCCACCATGTTGCCCAATCTGGTTCAGCCCGGCACCGAGTCGGCTCATGCCGATCAGGTGCGTCGCCCGGTAATACCGGTGATTACGGCGGTGCAGCCTTATGTTGCCATTCGGCCGCGCCATCAGGATCGAGAACGGGATCGGCGCCAGGCCGCTTTTGAAGCCTGGCTGGGCTTGCACCGGGGTGCCTTCTGTCTGATTGGTGCCAACACCGCCATGAGCCGTCGGCTCGATATCATCAACCGGCGTTATCACAGCTCGAATGAGGACGCCGGCATCGAGCTGGATATTGAAGTCTGATTCGAGTCAGAGGAGCCATCGGTCATGGCCAGTTATCAACTCACACTCAAGCGCAAGCAACGGGTTGCCGAAGACACCCTGGCGTTGTATTTCGACAAGCCCGATGATTTCGGCTTCAAGGCCGGTCAGTGTGCCCGCCTGTTGCTGGTCGATCCGCCCGAAACCGACGAAGAGGGTAACGGGCGTATTCTCTCTCTGGCGTCCACCCCTGCCGAGTCCGAGCTGATGGTCGCCACTCGTATCAGAGACAGCGCCTTCAAGCGGGTGATCAGTGCTCTGGAGCCGGGGGCCGATGTTACCCTCAAGGGCCCCTATGGCGATTTTACCCTGCCTGTCGATGTGACTCGGGAGCTGGTGTTTATTACCGGCGGCATCGGCATCACGCCGGTCAGAAGCATGCTGCTGCAGGCCGTTGCCGAGCATAAGGGGCGCAAAATGACGCTGTTTTATGCCAACCGGCGGCCGGAAGATGCCGCTTTTCTCGACGAGCTGACACAGGTTTGTGCCGATGATCCTGGCTGCACCCTGGTGGCCACCATGAGTCAGGCCGAGCAGTCGGCACAACACTGGCAAGGCGAGCGCGGCTATGTGGACAGAGCCATGCTGGCGCGTTATCTGACCGACCTGACCCGACCCGTTTATTATCTGGACGGGCCGCCCGGGCTGGTGGTGGCGATGAAAACCATGCTGGTTGATGCCGGGGTCGCCGAAGATCAGTTGCGTACCGAGGAATTTGCCGGTTATTGACGATGACGGGCAGAAAAACAGGGCGGCAGGGAACATGAAAATAGATCTGCTGCTTTTCTGTGTGTAAAATTCGGCCTCTTCCGATGAACAACGAGACCATCCCATGGGCAGAGCCTATCAAAACCGCAAAGAATCCATCGCCAAAACGGCGAATGCCAAGAGCAAGGTCTACAGCAAATACGGCCGTGAAATCTACGTTGTTGCCAAGTCCGGTGGTGCCGACCCGGACGGCAACCTGGCGCTGCGCGGCCTGATCGAGCGCGCCAAGAAAGACCAGGTGCCTGCCCATGTCGTCGAAAAAGCACTGCAAAAAGCCACCAGTGGCGCCGGTGAAGACTTTTCTCCCGCCCGCTACGAAGGTTTTGGCCCCGGCAACTGCATGGTGATCGTGGATTGTCTGACCGACAACCCCAACCGCACCATCGGCGATGTGCGCCAGTGCTTCAACAAGGTCAAGGCCAAGATCGGTACCTCCGGCACCGTCAGCCACATGTTTGATCACTGCGCCATTCTGGTGTTTGCCGGCGACGACGAAGACGCCGTGCTGGAAGCGCTGATGATGGCCGACGTGGATGTGACCGATGTCGAGCAGGAAGACGGCAAGATCACCGTGTTCGCGCCGCACACCGAATACTTCAAGACCAAGCAGGCGTTGACCGAAGCCTTTGGCGATATCGACTTTGACGTCGACAGCATTCAGTTTGTGCCGCAAACCACCGTTGAAGTGACCGGTGACGATGTGGCCCAGCTCGAGCGCTTCCTCGACATGCTGGACGACGTGGACGACGTACAGAACGTGTACCACAACGCCGAATACTAATACCGGCCAGTCTATGCCTTAGAGCAGACAAAAACAGGGGACTGCTTATCGGCTGTCCCCTGTTTTTTTATCACGCTGTCATGTTCGTTATTCGGCGCGGCCCTCAGTAAACATCTTCCCGATAGCGTCCCTGGGCCTTGAGCGTCTGCACATCCATTCCCAACGGGGCCATCACCTGATTCAGGGTGACCATTACGCTGTTGGCCATGTCCCTGCCACCACATACCAGAATTTGAGCGCCTCTTTCAATCAGGGTGCGCAGTTGCGAGCCGTCCGCCATGATCCTGTCCTGCACATAACAGCGTTCGCCGACGCGCGAAAAGGCGGTGTTCAGCTGCGTCAGACGCCGGTCGGCCAGATAATGCTGCAGCTCCGGCTGGTAAAGAAAGTCGGACTTGGGGTCACGTCCGCCCCAGTAAAGATGCACCGGGCGCTTCTGGCGGTTATGACGAATAAACCCGGCCAGTGGCCCTATGCCGGTGCCGGCACCAATCAGCACCACCGGTGCCTGCCCGGCAAGGGGGCGAAATGCCGGATGGGGCTGAATAAAGGCCTCGATGTCGCCACCCGGCTGCAGGGCGTGCAAAAAGCCGGAGCAGACACCGCCTTCGTGTTTGCGTACGCAGATTTCCAGCTGACCATCGGCTGAGGCGCTGGCCAGTGAATAGAGCCTGGGTACGGCGCTGCCCGGCGGATAGATACCGACCAGGTCGCCGGCCTCGAAAGGTGGCAGGCCGCTTTGTCCGATCAGGCGCCGCCAGCCATGGTTGGCACCGGTCGGCACTTTGAAGCGCAATACGCTGGTCGGCGCCTCTGTATCTGCGCCATAGTCCACCCGTTCGGCCAGTTGCAGCCGAGTCGTGGGGGCCCGACGGGGCGTGTGCTCCAATTTCAGTTCACAGCCGAGCGCCTGACCCAGCCGCTGGCCCCAGCGCGAAAAGGTCTGTGTCGACTGCCGATCTATAGTCTCCAGCGGCATGAGTGACGACCAGCCGCCGGCCAGCAGCGCCGTCTCTACCGTGTTTGCAAACCGGCAAAACTGCGGGAACTGCCGGTCGCCAAAGCCGAGCACCGCAAAGCGGGTATCGGGGCGGGGGTTGATGCGGGCTAAACGGGCCAGAAAGCGGTTGCCCGAGGCGGGGGCATCCCCGTCACCGTAGGTGGCGGTCAAAATCAGCAGTTGCCGGGCGCGTCGATAACCGGAGGCCAGCTGGTTCATGGGCGCGGTATGCACGCGGTGGCCCGCCGCGGTCAGCGCATCATGCAGGGTGTTGGCAAAGCCCCAGGTGCTGTTGGCTTCACTGCCGACCAGGATCACCGTATCGGCAACATGGGCCCCGCAGTTGTTGGCCAGTTTTGGCCGGGCCCGGCGGCGTTGCCACCATACCTGTATGCCGGTGACGGTCAGCACCGGCACCACCAACGCACCGAGGCCGAGCAAGAGCCCCAGCCACCAGAGGCCTTCGCCGGTATGCAGCATGGTCAAGAACGCCTGCACGCCCTGTCGGCTGTCATCCCGCTGGTACGACAACAGCTCTCCGCTGTAGGGATTGATATAGCCGGCCCCTGAAGTGGTGTGCAGCGAATACACATCGGTCGGTTCATTCGGATAGGGGTAAACCAGTTCTTTCAGCTCGGTCAGGTCGAGGGTTTGCAGGGCGGCCAGGCTGGCCGCCGGGGCAGGCTGACCGTTGGCGGTAATGGTGGGCCATTCGGGCTCTGCCGGTGTTCCTTCCGCGATCAGGCCGAAGGTGAGCGCCGACATATACAAACCGGTCAGGGCCGATAACAGCAGGCCGGGCAGGGCGGCACGGCTCAGCCGGGCATGCAGTCGTTTGCTGCCGTTGCCGGCCACCGGGCTGAGCAGCCGGCGCCAGCCGCCCTGTTGCCGGGCTAACATCAGGGTGCCGGAGAGCGACAGTATCAGCATGACCAATGCCGTTATACCGGCCAGCGCCCGGCCGGGCGAGTCCAGCAGCAAAGAGCGATGCAGTTGCCGAACCCAGCGAAAAAAGGCAGAAGGCTGATAGGGGGCGATGGCCAGCCCGGTGAGCGGGCTGACCAGATCGGCGCCGCTTTGATCTGACTGGCGGTAGTAGACGACGATGGCGCCCGATGGCCGGCGTTCAATCTGCTCCACGTCGGCATAATGGCGGCCTATTCGCCCGGCCAGCTCGGCCACGCTAAGCTGGCCGGCGGCAGGCACCTGGGCACCGGCCCGTTCCATGGCCGGTTCGATGGACAGCACGGCACCGGTCACCGCCAGGGTCAGAATGAACAGGGCGGCCAGCAATGCCGACAGTGAATGCAGTTTGCGCAGCATGGCGCCTCTCCTCGTTGACCGGTTACAGCTGGTAGGTAAAGGATTTCACGTAGCCGCGGCCGTCTATCGGCTGGCCGGCCCCCGCCGTGGTCAGCGGCGCAATCACATCGGCGCGCTGATCGCGCAGATCTTCCACCGAGGTATCTACCCGCAGCTGGTAACCGGCGTCGAACAGCGAATCGTCCAGCTCCACCGTGGTGGTCAGGGTGTGCCCGCTGGTGAGGCTGGCACCGGTTTTACCGTCATATTCGGCGCGCTTCATGCCGCCGCCGCGAGCCCAGTCTTTCAGGTGCTTGTAGTATTTTGACTTTCTGCCGGCCACCCACAGGGTGTCCTGGTAGCGGCCGTCGGCATCGGTGAGATAGATGGCCATATAGGCGCCGTCACCGTTATAGCCTTTCAGTTCGGTGGTCAGGGTGACTTCCCGCGCCTGGGCCAGGCTCGGCAGGGCGAGTGCCGAGGCCAGAACAAGAATCGCTGCTGTTGTTTTCATGATGATGCTCTCCGTGTTGATGAATCGGTCACTCAACCGTTTCGGATGCGCGGGGCATGGTCGGCAGCGCCGGGTAGTCGGTGGTATCGCCATCGTCGGCAAACTCGACTTCCAGGCTGCGAATGCGCAACGAGGCCGGTGCATACTTGGCTTCGATGCGATTGCCGCTGCGGTCCATGCCCTTGACCTCATAGCAGCCGTCATCGACCTTGATGCGTCGTACCTGCCAGTCTTGCTGTTCCAGCATCTGGCGCAGGGCTTCACGTGGCTGCCAGTCGGCAACCGGATCATGGCAATCGTCGTCGGCATAGGCGGTGCCGGCAGTCAGCGCGAGGGCGAGGGTGGTGGCGGTAAGCAGTATGGGTTTCATGGGCTGTCTCCTGTAAAAGATGTCTCATTGTGCCCCCCTTTCCTGACAACAGCCTGAAGCCCGAAAAAATGCAGGCGGCCCCGGGCCGGCCGACTTCGTATACTGGCGATTGGCGGCCAAAGGGCCGAACAGGCGCGTTTTGTTCAGGCAGCTGTCAGCCAGGGCCGTTACTATCGGTAAAGACAGACCAACACCAAGGAACAGCGCATGCGGATATTACTGATAGAAGATACCGTCGAGCTGGGCACGGCCATACACGAGCAGATTGCCGAGGACGGCCATGCGGTGGACTGGGTGCAGTTGCTGAGCCATGCCGAGTCTAGCGTGCAGAGCACCGCCTACGATCTGATCCTGCTCGACCTGATGCTGCCCGACGGGCGGGGCCTCGATTTTCTGCGTCGGCTGCGAGCGAGCGGCGCCGGTACGCCGGTGATCATCCTCACCGCCCGCGACCAAATCTCCGACCGCATTGCGGGTCTGAACGCCGGTGCCGACGATTACCTGGTGAAGCCGTTCGATCTGTCCGAATTGTCGGCGCGGATGGCCGCCGTGGCGCGGCGTTATCACGGTAACCCCAATCCGTTGCTCAAGGTGGGCGGGCTGGAGGTGGATTTGATCGAACACTCGGTGCGTCGCGATGGCCGGCCGGTGGATCTTACCGCCCGCGAATGGGCGTTGTTCGAGGCATTTGTGCAGCGGCCGGGCACCCTGTTGTCCAAGGCCCAGCTGGAAGACCGGCTGTATGAATTCGGTGCCGAAATAGAAAGCAACACCATCGAAGTCTACGTCAGCCGGTTGCGCAAGCGACTGGGCCGGGAGGTGATTGAAACGGTACGCGGCATGGGCTACCGGCTGGCGCGGTCATGAAGTCGAGCAGCAGCCTGCAGCGCCGGCTTGGCCTAGGGCTGACCCTGGGGGTCACCCTGCTGTGGCTGGTCGCGACTCTGGCTTCGGGGCTGGTGGTGCGCAACGAGCTGGATGAGGCCTTCGACAGCGCGCTGGAAGAAACCGCCCAACGCATACTGCCGTTGGCGGTGACCGAAATCGTGAACCGCGAAGAGCCGTTATTGCCCCAGCAGATTGCGATGCTGCGCCCCCATACCGAACTGCTCAGTTACCTGGTGCGCGATGCCGACGGTAATGTGTTGTTGCAGTCGCACGATGTGGATCCTGCGCTGTTTGATGCGCGGCCCCGTACCGGTTTTCGCACGCTGGATCATCATCGGCTGTACGGTGAGTCGGCGGTGAGTGACACCATCTTCATCGAAGTGGCCGAACCGCTGGCGCATCGGCGGAATGCCACATGGGACGCGGTGATGGCATTGCTGTTGCCGCTGTTGCTGTTGATTCCGGTCAGCCTGTTGGGTATCTGGTTGCTGGTGCGTTTTAGTCTGCAAAGCGTGCTGGCCTACAAGGGTGCCATCGAGGCCCGTGGCGCCGGCGATTTGTCGCCGGTCACGGCGGCCCGTTTGCCGGCGGAAATCGAGCCGGTCGCCCAGGCGGTCAATCAGCTGATGGAGCGGTTGCGGCGCGCCCTGGAATCGGAGCGCAGCTTCACCGCCAACAGCGCCCATGAATTGCGTACCCCGCTGGCCGCAGCACTGGCCCAGGTGCAGCGCCTACGACGTGAAACACCGGGCGGCCCCTTACAGCAACGGGCGGATCAGATTGAAAGCGCATTGCGCAGGCTGGTGCGGCTGTCGGAAAAACTGATGCAACTGGCCAAGGCGGAAGGGGGCGCCCTGGTGTCGGCCGAGCCCCATGATGTGGTTCCGGTCTTGCGGCATGTGGTCGAAGAGTGTCGGCGGGCATTCGACGGCCGGACGCCGGAGTTATCGGTGCCCGGGCAGACGCCGGTATTCACCACCCTCGATGTGGATGCCTTCGCCATTCTGGTGCGTAATCTGCTCGAGAATGCGCTCAAATACGGCGATGAGCAGCAGCCGGTGAGGGTCTGCCTGTCGCAAACCGGCGTGTTGCGGGTAAGCAACGGCGGGCCCGTGGTGCCAGAAGCTGTTTTGGCCGGGCTGACGGCGCGTTTTTCGCGTGCCCCAGGCACTCATTCTGCCACTCATTCAGGTATCAAGGCGGGATCCGGATTGGGGCTGGCGATTGTCGAGGCCATTGCCCGCGGTGCCGGTACCAGCCTGACGCTGCACTCGCCGGCTTCAAACCGACAAGACGGCTTTGAAGCCATGGTGCAGCTGCCGCAACAAGGTTAATCCGCCGCCGGGTTATGCACATTACACCGGGCAAGCCCTCCGTTCAGGAGGGCTTTTTTACGACCCGTTGTTATGACCTGAATCACATTATTGCTAACAAAATGGAAACACGTGAGGTGCTGTAATGGGCCGGAAGAGAATGCGAATGAGGCTCGCCTCCTTCGGTGGTTTTCACTAAATACAATTTAATATCAATCTCTTAAGTTTAAATCATGAGTTGTTATCCATTTCTTGAAGAACGTTTTCGTTACCCGTCACGATGATTAACGATCAGATAAATATGTTTACAGTTTGTTAATCCTTGTTCTATTATCAAATCGTTAACAATAAATTGATTGGTTCGTAAACAAGGAGATCGTCGTGAGAATAAAGATCATCAACCCCAATACTACCCAGTCGTTTACCGATGCATTGCAGCGGCTGGCGGACCAGGTGGCGCGGCCCGACACTCAGGTGCTGGCAGTGAGCCCGGCCAGCGGCCCGGCGTCCATCGAAAGTTTCTACGACGAAGCGCTGTCGGTACCCGGCGTGCTGGAAGAAATTGCCAAAGGCGATCGGGAAGAAAATATCGATGCCTATGTGCTGGCCTGCTTCGGCGACCCCGGGCTCTATGCCGCCCGGGAGCTGACCGACAAGCCGGTGCTGGGCATTGCCGAGGCGGCGTTTCATATGGCGGTGATGAGTGGTGCCTGTTTCAGCGTGGTGACCACGGCGCCCCGGGTACGCTTCATGACCGAGCATCTGGTCAGCCGCTACGGCTTTGGCGAACAGTGCAAAAACATTCGTACCACGCCGATGCGGGTGCTGGATCTGGCGACCTCGCCGGACGCCGCCATCGCCAAGGTGATTGCCGAATGCGAGCGAGCCAAGGCAGAAGATCATGCCGAAGCCATCGTGCTGGGCTGTGCCGGTATGTCCCAGTATCGGGAATATATCGAGCAGGCCATCGGCATTCCGGTGATTGACGGTACAGTAGCGGCAGTCAAATTGTGCGAGGCCATGGTGGACATGAAGCTGGGTACCAGTAAGGTACTGACCTTCAGCTGGCCCCGGCCGGACATGGCTCACCCGGGGCGGCAACTCAATATCGCCTGAGATGATTTACCCACATTGATTGCGACAGACAGGGTAGTTTGACTGTCGCAACGGATGCACGGCTCAGGGCAGCCGGCAGAGGACTGGGGCGGTAACGGCCCCGAGTGACGGAATACCGAGGACTAGACTATGGCTATTCAGAATGTAAACAGCGACGTCGCCATTCCCATGCAAACAGGCAAGGCAGGGCCGGCCAATACCGCCGGCGGCAATGACAAGAAGGCGGGTGAAGAATCACTGGCACCGCAGAAGCACCGAATCATGGGGCGGTTTTCCTACCTGCTGGCCTGGTTCGGTGGCTGCGTCTCCATCGGCACCTTTACCATGGGCTCCAGCATCGTTGGCACCCTCAACCTGTTGCAAACCTGCGTGGCCATTGCCATCGGCTGCTTTGTGATTGGCATTGCGCTGGCATTGAACGGCGCCGCCGGTTACAAATACGGCATCCCCTTCATGGTGCAGGCGCGGGCCGCCTTCGGTTTTTCCGGTACCCGCTTTCCGGGACTGGTGCGAGCGGTACCGGCTATCGTCTGGTACGGTTTTCAGAGCTGGATAGGGGCCGGCGCCATCAATGCGGTGTCCGCCACCCTGTTCGGATACGACAATCTGGTACTGTTCTTCGTGCTGTTCCAGTTTTTGCAGATTGGTCTGTCGATCTTCGGTTTTCAGGGCATCAAGTGGCTGGAAAACGTGGGCAGCGGCTTCATCCTGCTGGCGCTGGTCTACATGTTCTGGAGTGTCATCGACCGTTACGGTGAGGAAATCACCACCAATCTGGTAAACGTTGAAGGCACCTGGGGACTGCCGTTCTGGGGCGCGACCATGCTGTTCCTCGGTATCTACAGCACCATGATGCTGAACGTCAGCGACTATTCCCGCGAGCTGAAAGAAGGCACCAAGCCGGGCCTGCTGACGGTGATTTACGCCATGTCCATTCTGCCCTGTACCCTGTTCATGGGCCTGATTGGCCTGATGGTGTCCGGTGCCACCGGCGTGTCCGATCCGATTCAGGTGTTCTCCAGTGCCGTCGACAATACGCCGCTGCTGGTGATTACCCTGCTGTTCATCGCCTTCGCCCAGGTGACCACCAACGTACTCAATAACGTGGTACCGCCCACCTATATCCTGATGGACGTGTTTAAGCTGAAGTTCCGTACCTCCACCATACTGGTGGGTCTGCTGGCCTTCTGCACCTTCCCCTGGGAACTGGTCAAGGAAGAGTCTTCCGCCGGCCTGCAGATGTTCGTGCAGACCTACTCGGCCTTCCTCGGTCCCATCTTCGCGGTGATGGTGGTGGACTACTTCATTCTGCGTCGTCGCAAGCTGGACCTGGACAAGCTCTATGACGAGCAGGGGCCCTACAAAGGCGTCAACTACGGTGCGGTGATTGCGGCCCTGGCCGGTGCCATGGTGGCCCTGACCTTCTCCTCCGTGTCCTGGTACGCCAGCCTGTTGCCTGCCGGCATCGTCTACTACCTGCTGATGCAGTACTGGCAGCCTTGCCAACGCTTCCGCCATTAATGCAAAAGGCCCTTCGGGGCCTTTTTTAATGACTGTGTATCATCGGCAGTGAACCGGGCAAAATGAAACGGCCAGTAGCCAGCCGCAGCAGGAGAATCCCATCAACACCATAGTACTGATCAATCCCAACTCGAATGCCGAGGCCACTGCCTCGATGACCGAGCTGGCCCAGAGAGAAGCCGGTTCGCAGGCGCGGCTGAAAGGCCTGACCAATACGGCGGCGCCTCCGCTGCTGACCACGGCACAGGCCATGCGGCAAGCGGTGGCGGGCGTGGTGGCGCTGGGAGTGGCAGCGGCGGCCGATGAACGGGTGTCGGCCTTGATCGTATCGGCGTTCAGCGACCCGGGTCTGGAAGAGCTGCGTGCCCGAGTATCGATTCCGGTGTTCGGCATTGGCGAGGCGGTATTTCACGAGGCGGCTCGCGGTGGCCGGCCATTCGGTATCGTGACCGTCACCCCGGACGAGCAGTTGATCGCCTCTTTTGAACGGAAGGCCGCCGAATTGGGCTACGCCGAGCAGCATCGTGGTACTCGGTTGACGCCCGGTAATCCGCTGGAGCTGGTGGCCTCACCCGCGCAGCTCGATGCGGCGCTGGCGACGGCGGTGAGCGCATCCATTGAGCAGGATGCGGCCCAGGCGGTGATCATGGGCGGCGGCCCGCTGTCGGCCGCGGCGCTGAGATTGCAGCCGCAGTTCGAGGTGCCCTTGCTGGTGGCGGTGAACGCGGCGGCGCGGGCCGCCGTAAGAGCCATGACCCAGCCGTAATCGGCTGACCCACTCAGGCACCCCTTGCGATCAGGGTTTTCGGCCCCTTTTTTAACAACATGTTGCGTTATTGTTGACAATAATGCCCTGTGCTACTCTGGGGAAAAAGGTACCGATGCATTGTGCATTCGGTCGCGGGATAGCGGCAGGTCGAACCGAATGTTCACCTTGCCGGACGAAACAGGGCCAAGAGCATGAATAATAAAACCAACGATCTGGATACCGTTTATCAGCGCATCTGGGAAGCGATAGTGGCGCACAAGCTGCTGCCCGGCACCCGCCTGAAAGAAGAGGAATTGAGCGAAACCTTTGGCCTGAGCCGGGGCTTCGTCCGCAAGCTGCTGCTGCAGTTGTCTTATCACAAGCTGGTGAATCTGGTACCCAACAGCGGTGCCTTTGTGGCCGAGCCTTCACCGGAAGAGGCGCGGGAAATTTTTCAGGCCCGGCGCCTGATTGAAGCCGAACTGGTACGTGAGCTGGCCAGTAAATGCACCGCGCGTGAAAAGACCTTGCTGCAGGAACACCTGGAGCGGGAGCACCAGGCGATTGAGCATGGCCAGCAGAGCCTGCGTATTCGTTTGTCCGGCGAGTTTCATCTGTTGATCGGCAAGCTGGCCAACAAGCCGGTGCTGACCTCGTTTCTGCATGAGATCATTCCCCGCTCTTCCCTGATTGTGGCCCTGTATCAGGGCACGGGTGGTCGCAAGGGCAAGGCGCATCATTCGGGGCTGTCGTGCAGCGAGCACAACGAGCTGCTGGATGCCATTGCCGAGCATCAGGTCGAGCGGGCGGTCAGGCTGATGGTGGATCATCTCGACGAGATTGAAACCCAGTTGCAGCTGGAACCGACCGCCGAGGAAGACGTGAACCTGAAGCACATTTTTGCCGAGATCTGAGCCGGGTGAGAGTATGCCCCGGCGAACAGAAGCTTGAACAGACCCTCCTGACGGAGGGTTTTGTCATGGACCGCGGACTGCTCCGTTACTGCCGGCAGATGTCGTTGCAGGCGTCGATCAGCCGATCGGCCAGGATCTTGCTGTGGGCCGAGAGCTTGTCCTGCGCGTGCAGGGTCAGCTCCAGATCCGGTACCGGGGGCAGGCCGTCCCGTTCGTTGAGTATGCGGTGCTGAGCCGTGACCAGCCGGCGGGGCAGCAGTGACACGCCAAAGCCCGCTTCTACCGCACAGCATACGCCAGAGAGGCTGGTGCTGACATAGGCCAGTCGCCAGTTACGGCCCAACCGGTCGAAGGTATGGGCCATTTCGCTGCGGTAGAGGCCACCGATGGGAAAGGTCACCAGCGGCACCGGATGGCTGTCCAGATTGTTGCTGTGCAGGCTGTCTATCCAGCACAGCGGCTCGGGCCAGCACGCCAGGCCGGGCACGCTGCCCTGGCGTTGCTTGACCAGCGCCAGGTCCATATCGCCCCGCTGAAACTCACGCCAGATGTCGCTGCACAGGCCGCTTTTTACCTCCAGCCGAATGCCCGGATACTCGCTGGAAAAGGCCGATAGCGTGGGCATGATGGCGTGGGTGGCAAAGTCTTCCGGTACCCCCAGGCGAATCTTTTGCTGCTCCAGGCTGATGCTGGTCTGGGCCACCGCTTCGTTCATCAGCTGCAGAATGCGGCGGGCATAGCTCAGCACCCGCTCGCCTTCGAGGGTGGCGGTAATGTAGCGGCCCTTGCGGTGCAACAGCTCGCAACCGAGCTGGGCTTCCAGTTTTCGCACCTGCTGGCTAACGGTGGACTGGGTCAGGTGGGTGCTGTCGGCGGCGCGGGTAAAGCTGCCGGTATCCACCACCGCAACAAAGCTGCGCAGCAACACCGGGTCCAGGGTGGCATTAAGATTCATAGTGCTCCATCAGTGGCTAATCCACTAGTAGGCATTGGATTATTTAATTTATAAATCAAACGCCCTTGCTCTACAATGAGGACGTTCATCATTTATATTGTCATGCCGAACGGCGTGGCTTTTGTCGGCGTATCGCCGGCCCTCTCGTATTAAAGGACAGAACTCATGGCCCGTAATACCTATTATGCCCCCAAGGGCGGTCTGCCTCCGCAGACTCAACTGATTCACGATCGCGCGGTATTCACCGAAGCGTACGCCATTATCCCCAAGGGTGTAATGAGCGACATCGTGACCAGCTTTCTGCCGTTCTGGGATGAAACTCGTCTGTGGGTTCTTGCCCGCCCGATGAGCGGTTTCTCCGAAACCTTCTCCCATTACATCATGGAAGTGTCTCCTCAGGGTGGCAGCAACAAGCCCGAGCTGGACTCCGGTGCCGAAGGCGTTATCTTCATCGTTGAAGGTGAAATGACCCTGACTCTGGAAGGCAAAGAGCATCACATGGAGCTGGGTGGCTACGCCTACCTGCCGGCAGGTGCCAACTGGTCCGTCAAGAACAACAGTGGCGAAGCGGTTCGCTTCCACTGGTTGCGCAAGGCTTACGAATTCGTAGAAGGCATCGATGTGCCGGAAGCGTTCGTGACCAACGAAAACGACATCGCGCCGACTCCGATGCCGGACACCAACGATGCCTGGGCAACCACTCGTTTCACCGATCCGACCGATCTGCGCCACGACATGCACGTGAACATCGTGACCTTTCAGTCTGGCGGCGTAATCCCGTTTGACGAAACTCACGTGATGGAACACGGCCTGTACGTTCTGGAAGGCAAGGCGGTTTACCACCTGAACCAGGACTGGGTTGAAGTAGAAGCCGGCGACTATATGTGGTTGCGCGCCTTCTGCCCACAAGCCTGTTACGCCGGTGGCCCGACTCGTTTCCGCTACCTGCTGTACAAAGACGTTAACCGTCACATGGTGCTGAACGCTTCACCTGCCTATCGCGGCAACCGCAAGTAAACAGCAGCACTTAAGCAGTAAGTGATGATAAAAGGGCAGCCCACGGGCTGCCCTTTTTTACGAACGCGATTTGTACCTATATGCCCACAAAGAGCTGTCGCTTGATTATCGGAAGTTGCACATGAACAAAGGGCCCGCTCCGCCGACTCGCCGTAAATCCGTCCATGGAGGCTCAGCCGCGCCATCCGTGGCGCGGATGGTCGGCCGAGCAGATCCCTTTGTCCTCCTTGATGTTGCAGAGTCATCAGTTGGCATTGCCTGCAGGCAACTCGGCGCTCAGGAAGAGGCAACAGAGATGACCTCCCGCGACCGTGAAATGCCATGGACGGCATTTCCGAGCCCTCAAGGATGAGTTTATGGCGTGTCGTGGGAGGTTGCTGTGTTGCCTCTGCGTTCGAGTTTGAAAAAGATAAGATCTTTATTCAAATTGTTTTACTGAGATAGAACAGACACTTTTTAGCGCAGCAGCAGGGTGTGCAGCTGGTCGAGTGAGCTCACTTCATAGCGTGGTGTTATGCCCTGTGGGGCGGCTTTGCCGTCGGTGTTGAGCCAGCAGGTGTGGATGCCGGCGTTGAGGCCGCCGAGAATGTCCGAGTGCGGATTGTCGCCCACCATCAGTATTTGCTCTTTCGGCGGGTGGCCCATCAGCTCTAAGGCGTGCTCGAAAATGCCCGCATCCGGCTTGGCGATGCCGACCTGTTCCGAGATCACCAGAGTGGAAAAAGTGTCCTGCCAGCCGGCCCGTTCCAGCCGGGTATGCTGCATGGCGGTAAAACCGTTGGTGATGATGCCCAGCTTCGCCTTGCCCTGCAGCGCCTGCACCAGCTCGCGCGCGCCCGGCAGCAGGGTGCAGATGTCGGCCATGGCGGCGAGAAAGTCATGGTTCAGCCGCTGTGTGGTGACCGACAGCCGCTCGGCCCAGTGCTGAAAGCGGCGGTGTTGCAGCTGCTCGGCGCTGATGGCGCCGTTCTGATAATCCACCCACAGCGGCTTGCTGAGGGTCTGGTAATGCTGGTAGTCCTGTTCGGTGAAATTGACGCCAAATGCGGCGAACATCCGCGTTAGCCCGGCCAGGGCATCGAAATGAAACAGGGTGTCGTCGGCGTCGAACAGTATCCATTGATATTGCATGCTTTACTTGCTCCAGCGTATATCGCGGTTTTTATGGCAGCAGCCAGCAGAAAAGCGGTCAGTTTAGGGATATTGGGCGAATAAACACAACTGCGCAGTCAAATTATGCTTAAACCTCTGCCGTGTTCTGCCCTAAGATAAGCGCTTTATTTTACTTCACCGTGACAACGAGGCTTCGATAATGGAACTTTCCAGCTGGCTGGCCCTGGCGGCCATTTGCGTGATGGGGGCCATCAGCCCCGGTCCCAGTTTGGCAGTGGTGATGCGCAATACGGTCAAGGGGGGGCGGGGCCACGGTGTGGTAACGGCCCTGGGTCATGGCCTGGGCGTCGGGCTTTATGCCCTGATTACCGCGCTGGGGCTGGCGCTGCTCATTACCCGCAATCCGCTGCTGTTCGACATGATTCGTTACGGTGGCGCCGCCTTTCTGGCCTGGTTGGGTGTCAAGGCGTTGCTGGCCCGGCCGGCGACGGGTGAGGCCACGGTCAGCGATCATCCGGTGCGTGGCCGTCAGGGCGCCTTCGAGGGCTTTATGGTGGCGTTTTTGAACCCTCAGCTGGCCATTTTCTTCGTGGCGCTGTTCAGTCAGTTTGTGCAGGCCGACACCGGCTGGCAGCAGGGCGGCGTGATGATGCTCACCGCCGGTGGCATCGATGCGCTCTGGTATGTGCTGGTGGCGCTGCTGTTGTCGCGCGGACCTGTGCTGGTCTGGCTCAAGGCCAGGTCGGGCATCATCGACAAGCTGAGTGGCCTGGTGTTGCTGGCGCTGGCACTCAAGGTGGTGTTGTAGTCGGTCTCGCCCTAACCCGTAAACGTCGGCGAGGTTGTGCGCTGGATCAAAGTTTGGTAGCCTTCTTCGGCTAAAAAACCGACCCACACCGGGTCCCCATGTGACTGCTGACCAACGGAACCTGGCTGTTGAACCCGATCCTGCACCTTACCCTGGCCGATAGATGGCACGACCTTGCGTCGCTGTCGAAGTCCGGTGTGGGCGGTGTTGGCATGGTGGGTGCCATCATGCTGCTGGAGCTGGTTGGTGACTGGCTGTTGTCCTGGACCGGCCTGTCCGGTGACGTACTGGAATATCAGGCCCAGCTGGCCGATCTGCTGCCGGTTGAAGCGATAAAGTCCATGTTGTTCACCAGCCTGCTGGTATTTGCTCCCTGGTTGCTGCATCTGCTGCATCTGCTGCTGCAAACCCTGAACTGGCCTCGCCTGCGTCAGCGCAAACCCGTTTTTTCCGCTCCCGCACAGCACGACTGTGTACTGCGTGCCGCCAACGGCTGCCGCGCCCCCCCTGTCTCCCTGTTCGGGATCTGAACCCACACATCGCTTTGTTGTTGTCGGTACGCCGTTGCGCGTTGCCGACCAGGGCTGTTCGACGTTCTGATCCCGCTCCCGGGTATCTTAGATACCCGCCATTGAGCCCCGTTTTTCTGTACGCGGGGGTCAATCATGGTCTTGTTGCCCCAGGCGACAAGGTAAGTCCTTAAGGGATAGGGGAAGGGTTCCTTTTGTTTATTCGAAAGCTAATTAACGTGCTTCTGGCCGGAGCGGCGTCAGTCATGCTGGCCGGCTGTGAAGGCGGCGTGCTTGATCCCAAGGGGCAGGTCGGCGCCGATGAAAAATATCTGATCATCGTGGCCACCCTGCTGATGCTGCTGGTGGTGATTCCGGTGATCGTGATGACGCTGTTCTTTGCCTGGAAATACCGGGAAGGACGGGATCACGAAATCTACGCACCCAAGTGGTCGCATTCCACCAAAATCGAGCTGACCGTCTGGCTGGTGCCGATCATCATCATCGTCATTCTGGGGGTCATTACCTGGCGCTCAACGCACGATCTGGATCCGTACAAACCGCTGGTTCACGAGAAAGATCACCTCACCGTTGAAGTGGTATCGCTCAACTGGAAGTGGCTGTTCATCTACCCGGAACAGGGCGTGGCCTCGGTTAACGAGCTGGCGTTCCCGACCGATGTGCCGGTGGAATTCAAGATCACCTCCGACACCACCATGAACTCGTTCTTCATTCCGCAGTTGGGTGGCCAGATCTACTCCATGGCCGGCATGGAAACCCAACTGCACCTGATTGCCAACGAGCCGGGCAGCTACGACGGTTTCTCTGCCAACTACAGCGGTGAAGGCTTTACCGGCATGCAGTTCAAGGCCATTGCCACCGAAGATGAAGCGGGCTTCGACGCCTGGGTCAACAAGCTCAAGCAGCAGCCGCAGACCCTGAATCCGAGCAGCTACCAGGCTCTGGCCGAGCCGAGTGAAAACAACCCGGTGCAATATTTCGGTCGGGTCAAGCCCGGCATGTTCCACCACATCCTGATGCAGTTCATGCACGCCGATGATGCCGGCGAAAAGCACACCGCCGGCACGCATGCCATGAACGCCAAGATGACCATGGAGACTGAGAAATAATATGTCGCTTCTAGGAAAACTCACACTGGACGCCGTGCCGTATCATGAGCCCATTATCATGATTACGCTGGCGGTGGTGGCCATTGCCGCCACGGTTATTGCCATTCTGATTACCCGTTACAACAAGTGGACCGTACTCTGGCGCGACTGGATCACCTCGGTGGACCACAAACGCCTCGGCATCATGTATATCATTCTGGCCTTCGTGATGATGATTCGCGGCTTTGCCGACGCCATCATGATGCGAGCCCAGCTGGCATTGTCGACCAACGGTGCCGACGGCTATCTGCCGCCGGAACACTACGATCAGATCTTCACCGCCCACGGTGTCATCATGATCATCTTCATGGCCATGCCCTTCATGATTGGCCTGATGAACATAGTGCTGCCGCTGCAGATTGGCGCCCGTGATGTGGCCTTTCCCTTCCTCAACAACCTCAGCTTCTGGCTGGCGGTGTCGGGTGCGGTACTGGTCAACATTTCACTGGGTCTGGGCGAATTCGCCAAGACCGGCTGGGTGGCTTATCCGCCGCTGTCAGAGCTGGACTTCAGCCCGGGCGTAGGCGTGGATTACTACATCTGGGCACTGCAGATTTCCGGTATCGGTACCCTGCTTACCGGGGTCAACTTCCTGGTGACCGTGTTCAAGATGCGCACGCCCGGCATGAAGCTGATGCAGATGCCAATCTTCACCTGGACCTGTACCTGGGCCAACATTCTGATTGTGGCCTCGTTCCCCATTCTGACGGCCGTGCTGGCCCTGCTGACCCTGGACCGTTACCTGGACTTCCACTTCTTCACCAATGAAGCCGGTGGTAACGCCATGATGTATATCAACCTGTTCTGGGCCTGGGGTCACCCCGAGGTATATATCCTGATTCTGCCGGCGTTCGGTATTTTCTCCGAAGTTATCTCTACCTTTACCTCCAAGCGGCTGTTCGGCTACAACTCCATGGTGTATGCCAGCGGCGCCATTTCGGTGCTGGGCTTCATCGTCTGGCTGCACCACTTCTTTACCATGGGCTCCAGCGCCAACGTCAACGCCTTCTTCGGGGTGATGACCATGATTATCGCGGTGCCGACGGGGGTGAAGCTGTTCAACTGGCTGTTCACCATCTATCGCGGTCGTCTGCGACTGACGGTGCCGGTGCTGTGGACCCTGGGCTTCATGACCACCTTCACCATCGGCGGCATGACCGGGGTACTGCTGGCCCTGCCGGGCGCCGACTTCGTGCTGCACAACAGCCTGTTCCTGATTGCCCACTTCCACAACACTATCATCGGTGGTGCCGTGTTCGGCTACCTGGCGGGCTTTGCCTTCTGGTTCCCGAAAGCCATGGGTTTCCATCTGGACGAAAAACTGGGCAAGGCCTCGTTCTGGTGCTGGCAGATTGGCTTCTATGTCGCCTTCATGCCGCTGTACGTGCTGGGCTTCCTGGGCATGACCCGTCGCCTCAACAGCACCGACAACCCGGCCTGGAACTTCTGGCTCTATCTGGCGGCCGTGGGTGCCCTGTTCATTCTGGTGGGCATAGCGCTGCAGTTTGTGCAGATCTACAAGGCCTTCCGCGAGCGTGAGCAAAACCGCGATCTGACCGGCGATCCCTGGAATGGTCACACTCTGGAATGGTCCACCTCGTCTCCGCCCCAGTTCTACAACTTTGCCAAGCAGCCGCAGGTCGGCGACATCGATGCCTTCACCGACATGAAGGAGCAGGGCAAGGCGTACAAGGTGCAGGGTGAGTATCAGCCCATTCACATGCCGAAAAACACCGCCTGTGGTGTGCTGATTTCTGCCGCCGTCACGGCTGCGGGTTTTGGTGCCATCTGGCATATCTGGTGGATGGTGATTGCCGGTCTGGTGGCCAGCCTGGTGATTTTCCTGTGCCGTGCCTATGACAACGACACCGACTATTACGTGCAGCCCGACGAAGTCGAGCGCATCGAGCAGGCTCACCTGCGCAACGTGATGATGAAGGAGGCGTAATGGAAGCCGTATCCATAGATCTCGAACTGGCGCAACAGCACCAGATTCATGATGACCCGCTGGCTCATGAAGAGCACCACGACACCGGCGGTAATACCCTGTTCGGTTTCTGGCTGTACCTGATGACCGACTGTCTGTTGTTTGCCTCGGTGTTTGCCACCTACGCGGTGCTCTACATGAACACCGCCGGCGGCCCCGACGGTCGTGAACTGTTCTATCTGAACTTCGTGCTCGGCGAAACCGCGGTGCTGCTGGTCAGCAGCATCACCTACGGCTTTGCCATGCTCGCCGGCCACCAGCACAAACGGGGCCTGACCCTGCTGTGGCTGCTGGTCACCTTCGCGCTGGGCTCGACCTTTATCGCGATGGAAGTGTACGAGTTTCAGCATCTGATCGCCGAAGGCGCCGGCCCGAGCCGCAGTGCCTTTTTGAGCGCCTTCTTCGCCCTGGTGGGCATGCACGGCTTGCACGTGACTGCCGGCCTGGTGTGGATGCTGGTGATGATGGTCGAACTGATGAAGCGGGGCACCGGTCCCCGCACTCTGACCCGTCTGGGTTGCCTGAGCATGTTCTGGCACTTCCTGGATGTGGTATGGATTTGCGTGTTTACCGTGGTGTATCTGATGGGAGTAATGGCATGAGCAATCATCATGACGGCGCCGTACAGGATCACGGCAGCGTAAAATCGTATATCACCGGCTTCGTATTGTCGGTGATCCTCACCGCCATTCCGTTCTGGGCGGTGATGACCGGGCAACTGAGTCCGGGCATGACCCTGGCCACCGTGGTCGGCCTGGCGATCGTGCAGATAGTGGTGCATCTCAAGTACTTCCTGCACCTGAACTTCAGCCCGAGCAGCCGCGAGAACACCGTTGCCTTCATGTTCTCTGCGCTGATCATCGTGATGGTAGTCGGCCTGTCGGTGTGGATCATCCTCAGCGCCAACGAGATGATGATGTAACAGCTGACCAGCTGCTCAGATCCAAAGGAGGGTAAAGGGAACTGCTCCGCCAACCGTGACATGCCAGGGATGGCATGTCCGAGCCCCCAGGGATGGGTTTACGGCGTGTCGGCGGAGTGGGCCCTTTGCCCGACTTCATCTGCACGAACAGTCTACTTTCTGCAAGCATAACGGGATGTTAGATCCCAAGGGGCTTTTATGATTCGGCCTTACCTCAAGGTAGCTTATCTCCAAGTGATTAAGCCGGGCATTATCATGGGCAACCTGATCTCGGTAGCGGGGGGCTTTTTTCTGGCTTCTCGTGGCGACATCGACTGGTCGCTGATGTGGGCCACCGTGCTCGGCCTGTCGCTGGTGGTGGCCTCCGGCTGCGCCATCAACAACTGCATCGACCGTGATATAGACGCGCGCATGCGCCGTACCTGCAACCGGGTAACGGTCACCGGCGAGTTGTCCGGGCGCACGGCGCTGCTCTACGGCCTGTTGCTGGGCCTGCTGGGCTTCGGCCTGCTGGCGGTGCGCACCAATGGTGTGGCGGTGGGCTTTGCCGTCTTCGGTTACCTGGTGTATGTGGGTTTGTACAGCCTCTGGATGAAGCGCAAGTCCGTCTACGGCACCCTGGTCGGCAGCCTGTCCGGTGCCGTGCCGCCGGTGGTGGGTTACTGCGCCGTCTCCGGTCAGTTTGACGCGGGAGCCGCCATTTTGCTGCTGATGTTCAGCCTGTGGCAGATGCCACATTCCTACGCCATCGCCATTTTTCGTTACGACGATTACGCGGCGGCCAATATTCCTGTGCTGCCGGTGGCCGAGGGTATCGCCAAGGCCAAGCGCCAGATAGTGCTTTATATCGCGGTGTTCTGTCTGGTGACCGTGCTGCTGCCACTGGGTGGCTATACCGGGCTGACCTTCATGGCGGTGTCCTGCGCCACCAGCCTGTGGTGGTTGGTGATGGCCTTCAACGGCTATCGCCGTGGCTTGGAGGAGCAAGGTTGGGCTCGGCGAGTGTTTGTGCTGTCCATCATCACCATCACCGCCATCAGCGTGACCATGGCGCTGGACTTTCGGGCGGTGCCCGATGCCTTGCTGGTACTGAATCGCTGAGCCGTCCGTTATCGGATACTACTCTCCCTTTGACCGGAGCAGCAAACACTGCCACTCCGGTCTTTTTTCTGCTTCTACTTCATGGAGTGCAGGCCGATCATGTTGCCTTCGGTATCGACGGCCAGGGCGATAAAGCCGTAGGGGCCGATGGCGAATTTGTCACGTGCCAGCTGGCCGCCGTTGGCAACGACTTTGTGGGCCAGTTCGGCGCAGTCATCGCAGCGAAAATACACCAGGGTACCGCCGCCTCCGGGTGACATGCCGTTCATCTGCACCAGGGCACCGCAGGCGCCATTATTCTTTTCTTCGCCCGGAAACATCCACATTTCCGGCCAGTCTGCCTCCCTTTCTTCTGCCTGTTCCAGCGTTACGCTCAGTACTGCCTCGTAGAATTTACGTGCCCGAGCCATATCCGCTACATAGAGTTCAAACCATATCACGGGATTGCCGTTCATCTTGTTACTCCTTTATCGATGGGGAACTCATCAAGCTTAGTGTGCTTCAACCAGGTATGGCGTTTGGATGGCTGGGCTGTCGGCAAAGGCTGGCAAACTGGTGAATACTGATAGAACAAGGTGGCGACAGGCTGACACTGCCTGCCCGACTCGGCATCAGTAACACGAGGGAACCCGAATGAAGATTACTTTTCTGGGCGCGACCCAAACGGTCACCGGCTCCAAATTTCTGGTTAGCAGCGGCGATACTCAAATCCTGGTGGATTGCGGTCTGTATCAGGGCTACAAATGGCTGCGCGAACGCAACCGGGAGCCGCTGCCGCTGGATATGCGCAAGCTCGATGCCATCGTGCTGACCCACGCCCATCTGGATCATTCCGGCTATATTCCGGTGCTGTACCGGCAAGGTTATCGCGGGCCCGTTTATTGCCATCCTGCTACTCAGGAACTGTGTGGTATTTTGCTGCCGGATAGCGGCCATATTCACGAAGAAGACGCCAAGTTCTACGAGCATCACAAGTTGAGTAAGCATGAACGACCCGAGCCCCTGTATGATCGCAAAACGGCCGAGAAGAGCCTGTCATTGCTCAAACCGCTGGAGTTTGACCACAAGCTGGATATCGGTTCGATACGGGTACATTTGCAGCCTGCCGGTCATATTCTCGGCGCCGGCAGCCTGATCCTAGAAGCCGAAGGCAAGCGGGTCGGCTTTTCCGGTGATGTGGGGCGGCCGAACGATCTGTTCATGCGGCCCCCGCAACCCCTGCCCGAGCTGGATTTACTGTTGCTGGAGTCGACCTACGGTGATCGTCGCCACCATGATGTAAACCCGTTCGACCAGCTGGCCGAACTGGTCAACGACACCGTGGCCGGTGGTGGTGTCATGCTGATCCCCAGCTTCGCCGTAGGCCGGGCGCAGACCATGCAGTATCTGCTGACCCGGTTGATGCTCGAGGAACGGATCCCTAAGATGAAGGTGTTTCTCGACAGCCCCATGGCCATCGATGTCAGCGGTATCTATGCGCGCTTCGCCGACCAGCACAAGCTGAGTCATGGCGATTTTCAGCAGATGAATCAGGCTATTACCTATACCCGCAGCGTCGAGCACTCTCAGGCGCTGGCCGACGAAGCGTCTCCCCACATCATCATCGCCGGCAGCGGCATGGTCACCGGCGGGCGCATTCTTCACCATATGAGGCGGTTGCTGTCCGACCACAGAACCACCCTGTTACTGACCGGTTTTCAGGTAGCGGGAACCCGGGGCGCCAAGCTGTATCAGGGGGCGGAGGCGGTCAAGATACACGGCGACTGGGTGCCCAACCATGTCCGTATCGAGATGCTGCACGGGCTGTCGGGCCACGCCGATTACATGGAGTTGCAGCAATGGCTGGAAGCGTCGGCGCTGGCCGCCGACACACAGATTCAGCTGATTCATGGTGAGCCCGAAGCGCTGGAAGCGATGCGCGATCAGCTGCGGCGCACCACCTCTTATCGAGTCGAAATCGGCGAATATCAGCGTATTTTGACGCTGTAGGCCCCTGTACCCCAGAGGCAACACAGTCGCCTCCCACGACACGCTGCAAGTACATCCATGTAAGCTCGGGCATGCCATCCATGGCATGTCACGGTCGTGGTAGTCGATCTCTGTTGCCTCTTCTGGAGCACCGAGTTGTCTGTAGACGATGCCAACAGGCAACTCCTTGGCATCTTGTAGGATAAAGGGATCTGCTCCGCCGACCCTCCGCGCCAAGGATGGCGCGGCGGAGCCTCCAGGGAAGGATTCACGGCGTGTCGGCGGAGCGGGCCCTTTGTCCGACCTTTACAGAGTAACCGAATAGATCAGTTATTTAAGCTGTTTGGTATGAGCGGTATTAACCGAGAATGATGTGGGGCAGATAGCGGGACAGATCCTGGGTGATCAGGCTGCGGTCTTCGCGCACCGCGATGCCGGCGGGTTGATCATCCACCAGCCAGCTGCCGATCAGGGCATGGTTGTCGCCGAATTTCGGCAGCGGATGCCAGGCCTGCACGATATAGCCTTCCTCGCCGTAGGGGCCGTCCACTTCCGCCACCAGCTCGCCGTGGCGCATCACGCTGATGTTGGCGCCCTCGCGGGAAAACAGCGGCTTTTGCACATATTCCTGCAATGCGCTGCGTTTGGGGTCGTCGCCAAAATAGGCGGGCAACAGGTTGGGATGGTCGGGAAAATGCTGCCACAGCAGGGGCAGCAGTGCCTTGTTGGACAGCACCGACTTCCACAATGGCTCCAGCCAGTTGACCTGGCTGGTCACCAGGTGGTCCGCATACTGTTCCCGGAACATGAACTCCCAGGGATACAGCTTGAACATCCAGTCGATGGTATGGCTGTCGGTATCGGTCAGCCAGCCGCCTTCACCCAGACCGATGTCTTCGATATGCACGAAGGCGGTGTCCAGCCCCGCCTCTTGAGCGCAGTCTTCCAGATACTGCACCGTGCCTCTGTCTTCGATCGATTCCTTGCAGCAGGAAAAATGCAGCCGCTGGCCCGGATAACGGGCTGCCATGCTCGCAAAACGGGCCACCAACCGTTCCTGCAGCAGGTTGAACTGATCCGCGTCCCGGCGCAGCCGGCCGGCATCCACGTTGTCTTCCAGCCACAGCCATTGCCAGAAGGCGGTTTCAAACAGGCTGGTGGGGGTGTCGGCGTTGTTTTCGAGCAGCTTGGCGGGTCCCCGGCCGTTATAGGCCAGATCCAGCCGGGAATAGAGGCTGGGATCGCGCCGCTGCCAGGAGTCATATATTCCCTGCCATTGAGCCTCGGGGATGCAAAAACGCCGTAGCCATTGTTCGTCACGCACCACCTTGTCTACCACTTCCAGGCACATCTGGTGCAGTTCGGCGGTGGGATCTTCGATATCCCGTTCTATTTGCGCCAGGGTGAACTGGTAATAGGCGGTTTCGTCCCAGTAGGGCTCGCCATACATGGTATGAAAACCAAACCCCAGCTGTTCGGCCTGAGTGCGCCAGTGCGGGCGTTCCCGGTGGCTGACTCGCAGCATCAGCCGCCCCAGCCTCGGGAGCGGCTAGTACTTTTGCTACTTTTCCAGCTGCTCTTGGCCTGGGCGGTCGAGCCGAAGCCGCCGCGGGAAATGGTGCGGGTCACCTTGGGCTTGGGCGCCAGCGCCTCTTTGCCGACCGATATTCGCTTGCCGTAGCCGGCCTTGCCCAGTCGGTAGCCGTTGGCGGTGCTCCACTGGCCATAATAGGGCGAGTAGGGGTTGCGGGAGGTATAAACGGGAGTATGAGAGTAGCGGTTGCCGTCCAGCAGGCGGCCGAACATGAAGCCCGCCATCGCCGGCATGAACCAGTTGTTACCCTGATATTGATAGGGGGTGCAACTGCCGCCGCCGAAGTCGGCTTCGCAATCGTTGCGGCTGTCGTACTTGGGCGCGGTTTCTGCCGACTCGGCCAGTGCCTGCTGATAGGCGGCCCGGCATTGTTCGGCCAGTTCGGGGTTGCTGTTGCGGCAATCATCCTGCGACTGATAAACCTGCACTTCGGTTTCGTTCTGGCCGCAGGCGCTGAGCATCACCGAGCCGGCGATGGCGGCACCCACCGGTTTGCCGATGCGATCCGCCATGCGGCTCAGCAGCTGACGTTTGGAGCGTTTCATAAGGCCTCCTCAGTAGGTGATGCAGGCGGCGTTGAGCAGCCCCACGGCGATCGACAGGCCGCCGACCACGGCGCCGGCAGAGACCTGACCGTCGTTGATGCGGGCGGCAATTTTGGGCAAAAACACCAGTCGCACCAGGGCAAAGGCCAGCAGCTGGGCCACCAGGGCGATAAGGCCCCAGACCGCAAAGTCGAGCAAGGATACCGAGTTGGCGGCGGCGCTGGCGACCGCCAGCGAGAAGCCGACAAAGGCACCTACCAGGGCGATGGCGGCGGCCAGGTTCTGGTCTTCCTTGATCAGCTTCCATTCGTCATAGGGGGTGACCAGCACATAGAGCCACTTGAATAGCAGTAGCATCAGAATGGACAGGGAAAAATACAACAAGAAGGGCCCGAGGCCCGAGAGTGAGGTAATTAAGGCTTCCATAGGTTTCCTTACGCTAAGTAACGGTTCTGAGTACACGACCGCCATCAGGCCCGAACACAGACACGCCGTAAACCCATCCCTGGGGGCTCCGCCACATCATCCCTGATGTGGAGGGTCTGTTTATCGGTTCCTGATAGCGGTCTGTCATGTCACGGTATTGGCTTCGGTCAGCTAGCTGATAAATTTGAAATCGGTGGGGCTGAGATCGACCCCGGTGCCGAGTATCAGGCTACGTTCGGCACGGTTATGCAGAATTTTTTCTTCCGCCGCCACCATCAGCACTTCCACGTCATCGGTGTCTGCCAGCGGCCGCTCGTAGATCATCACGAACTGATCGGTCTCGCTGCGGCTGTCATCGTGAAGCCAGGTGGCTTCGGTCATGGCCACCGGCCGGGTATTATCCCAGGCCTTGGTGAAGATCTGACCATCCAGATCCCACTCCGGCTGCACCAGCTCACGGTCGAGCAGCCGGTTCCAGGCCGCATCGCCGTCTACCGGACGAGTCTGGTAGAAATACCAGAGCTTGACCTCGGCCACGCAGTCGTCGGAGGTGCCGCCGTCCAGCAAGACCTGTATAAAGCCGTCGTCGTCGGTGTAGAAGCGCAGCAGTTGATGGCTTTCATCGAGGATGATGCGGCCCACCGCCTGGATGAACTGGGTGCTGGCCGCGCCTTCGAAGGTGACCTGTCCCTCGAGCAGCGACAGCTTGAGTGCATCCAGCTCGAAGCCGCCGCCCAGCCGCAGCCCCAGTATTTCCGGGGCCGGCTCGGCCTGAACGGACGGCGGCTGCATTTTCTTCTTCAGCCAGTCGAACATCTTATTTACCCAGAATGCGGGCCAGTTCATCCTCGGCGCCGGCAGACTGGCTACCGGTAATGCCGGCGGACTTCAACTTCTGCTCCAGGGCATCGCCGCTCTCGCTGGCGGCACGCTCGGCGGCCACGTCCAGCTCGGCCTGGCGCTGGGTTTGCTTCTGCTTGATGCGATCCAGCGATTCCACCGCGGTTTTCATCTTGGTGTTGGCGCCGCTGTGACGGGACGACACCGCCGACTGGGCCTTTTGCACGCTCTCGGTGGCCTGTACCACGTCCAGCTGTTGCTCCAGCTGGCGCAACCGGCTCTTGGCGGTGCTGATGTTGTTTTTCAGGCTCTGCTCGGAAGAAGAAAACTGCTCGACGTAGCTTTGCTCGCCGTCTTGCTCGCCTTTCAGCTCGGCCACCCGCTGGGCACATTCCAGCGCCAGCTCCTTGTTGTCTTTGGTCATCGCGGTGCGGGCGTGGGCTTCGTATTCCTTGATGCTGGTCGCGATGGCATCCACTTTCTGCTGGGCCAGCTTGCGCTTGGCCATGATGCCGGTAAGGGCTTCATCGGAACGGCGCAGCTCCTGTTTGGCTTCACGAATTTCCTGCTCCAGAATGCGCAGCGCCTGGCTGTCGGCCACGGCTTCGGCGGCTTCGGTCGCGCCACCCTTGATGGCGGTCACCAGTTTTTTCCATACGCTCATGCGGTTACTCCTTGCAGGTGATCCTGATACAGGTCGAGAAAGGCTTCGGTGTTGCGGAACAGGGTTTCCACTTCGATCTGCACGCTTTCTTCCTTCGAGCCGGCAGCCAGCGAGCCGAAGGCGATGTAATAGTCGTCACCGTTGATCTTGCTGATGGCGACCGTGGTCAGCGGAAACAGCTGATGGGTACGCAATATGGTGTCGTTCAGTGCGGTGCTGTCGGTCACCTGGGTGGCGGGAAACAGCAGGGTTTCGACGATGATTTGTTCGCCGGCCACTGCCAGATAGGCTTCCAGCCCCTCGGCATTGGTGATCAACAGGGAGTCGTCTTCGAGCTTGCATTGCCAGCCTTCGCGGCCGGAAAGCAGGCCGTGCAGCTGTTCTAAAGTCCAGGACATGCGTGTACTCCAGTTGTATGAGGAAGAGTGTGAATGGGCAATAACTGCAGACAAGATAGAACAGAGTTGGTTGTGAAAGCCACCCTCATTCGCCCATCGAGTGTACAAATGAGTTCTAATTGGCACCACTTGATGAATGAATGAGCGGCTATGAGGCGCTCAGTCGCTCCCGGATGGGCGCCAGCAACAGGGGGCTCAGATCGATGGCGTTGGAAGCATGGGCAATGGCGTTGGTGGTGATCAGCCGGCGCAGCCCGTTTTCGATCAGCTGCTGCTCTATATGATCGGCAAAGAGGCCGTGAATGGCGGCGCAGTCGATCTTGTTCAGCCCCTGGGCGCGCAATGTCTGCAGGCAGCGCAGCACCGTCTGGCCGCTGGAGATCACGTCATCGATGATCACCGCGGTGTGCTGGTGCCAGGCGGACAAGCCAGGCAGCCAGACTGTCACCTCGCGGTCGCCGCTGCGCACCTTGCTGCCCACCACATAATCGTGGCCGCTTCGGGCTGCAATATCGGCCACCCATTGCTCGCTCTCGGCATCCGGCCCCACCAGCAGCAGCGGCTCTTGCCGCCCGGCCAGCCAGTCGGCCAGCAAGGGGGCGGCCTGCACCACGGTACTGGGCACTTCATAGATTTCGTCCAGGCGGTGATAACGATGCAGGTGCGGATCCACCGTGACCAGCCAGTCGACCTGCTGCGACAGCAGCCGGGCGAAGGTGCGCGACGTGATCGCCTCACCGGGATGAAAGCGGCAGTCCTGACGCATGTAACAGAGATAGGGGGCGATCAGGCCAATCTGGCTGGCACCCAGCTCTCTCAGGGTGTCGCACAAAAAGCTCAGGGGCAGGAACTTGTCGTCGGGGTGGGACAGCTCTGCCAGCAGCAACACCGGGCGGTCTTTTACCTCGGCGTGAATGCGCAGGTAGCTTTCGCCATCCGGAAAGCGGCGTCGCTCCAGCCGACCGGGGTCGGCGTGCAGTTCCCGACACAGAGGAGCGCGCAGCGGATGCTGGTCATCCAGAGCAAACAGCAAAGGAGTCATGAGGATTCTCCAATCATGAACATATCGTGATTGTCGGCGTAATAGGCCGCCGCATAGTCCAGCTCGCCCCGGCTGTCGGCATACAGGGTCAGCAAGGGCTGTTCCTGCGCCAGCGCCTGTCCCAGCTTGATATGCAGGCGCAGACCGGCGGCCGGAGATATGGGAGCGCCGGCCAGCTTGGCCAGACGCGACAGGCGCCGGTTATCCATGGCCAGCAGGGTGCCGCTGTGTCGGGCCCCCAGCTCAAGCTGGTGGGCGGCCTGTGGAATTTGCTTCATTCCGCCCTGGGCCTCGCAAATGCGCTTGAACTGTTCCCAGGCCTGACCAGAGGCCAGCAGATCTTGCGCCCGAGCCTGAGCGACCTCCAGGGTGCCGCTGCCCGCCAGATTCAGCAGATTGGCGGCAAGAAACAAGGCTCGCTCGCGCAAATCGGCGGGAGCCTGGGGCTCGTTGTTGAGTACGGCAAGAATGTCTTGCGCTTCCTGGGCTGGCCCTATGCCATAACCGATGGCTTCGGCACCGTCGGTGATCAGGCAACGCATCTTGAGCCCCAGCGCCTGGCCAACGGTGTCGAACAGTCCGGCCAGATGTTTGGCTTCGTGCTGGCTGCGTACCTTGGCGGTGGGCCCCACCGGAATATCGATCAGCGCATGAGTGGAGCCGGCGGCCAGCTTCTTGGACAGCACCGAGGCCACCAGCTGGCCGACACCGTCGATGTCCAGCGCGTGCTCGATGCGGATCAGCATGTCGTCGGCGGGGCTGAGGTTGACGGCACCGCCCCAAGCCAGGCAGGCATTGACCTGGCGCACCGTTTGCTGAATCTGCTCCAGGCTCAGGCGCACCCGGGTCAATACCTCCATGGTATCGGCGGTACCCGAAGGGGAGGTGATGGCCCGGGACGAGGTCTTGGGCATGATCAGCCCGGCGGCGCTGGCAATGGCCACTACTATGGGCGTGGTTCTGTTGCCGGGCACGCCGCCGATGCAGTGTTTGTCGACCAGTTGCAGGGTGTCGGGCCAGCTCAGCCGCTTGCCGCTGGCCACCATGGCCTGGGTCAGGGCGATGATTTCCTGGGTGTTGAGACAGTCGACCCCGGCGGTGATAAAGCTGGCAATCTGCATGTCCGAATAACGGTGGGCGGTAATGTCCGCCACTATGTCGTGAATTTCCCGGGATGACAGGGTATGACCGTAGATTTTCTTGCGTACCGCGCTCATGGAATGGAGCAGGGGCGCATGACTGATCTGCACCCGCTCCCCTCCCTTCAGCGCCATGCGTTGCCAGGCGATGTGAGAGAAGCCGATATGGTCCGGCGGCAGCACCTTTTCGGTGACCACGTTGAGGGTGGCGATGAGGGTGTTGTCTTCAAAGCCGATCTGGATACGGGTATTGGCGTTGAAGCCTTCGGCCCGACACACCTCGCAGTCGGCGCGCATGAACACCACCGGCTCCTGGTGGGTATCGATGCCCATTTCCATGGCAATCAGCGAATGTGAGGCAGACATGGCACAGGTTTCCTGTTGTTGATGGGGCCACCTTTGTCGGGTGGGAACCATTCAAGCTTAGCGCGTTCTGGCGGCACCTTCTGGCGACGTAACGGGATAGCACTTAGGCTTTTGTTACACCGCCGCCGCCACGCACGAGTAGCCCGATGAGCAAACCACTGGATGTTCGACTGCCCGCCTTTCGTACTCGGGATCTCACCCGGGTCTATGGTGAGGGGGCGGCTGTGGTGCATGCACTGCGCGGAGTAAACCTGGAGATTCCGTCCGGTGAGCTGGTGGTGCTGCTGGGGCCGTCCGGCAGCGGCAAGTCGACCCTGCTCAATCTGCTGGGCGGCCTGGATCGGGCCAGCGGCGGCCAGTTGTGGTTTTTCGAGCGAGAGCTGAGCGCCATGAACGAGGCGCAATTGACCCGTTATCGACGCCATCATGTCGGCTTTGTGTTTCAGTCCTACAACCTGATGCCCAGCCTCACCGCCCGCGAGAACGTGGAACTGGTGACCGAGCTGGCCGCCGAGCCGATGGCGGCAGACGAGGCGCTGGCGCTGATGGGGCTGGCCGATCGCGGCCATCATTTTCCCGCCCAGCTGTCCGGCGGCGAGCAGCAGCGAGTGGCCATCGCCCGCGCCATTGCCAAGCGGCCCACCGTGCTGTTCTGCGACGAGCCGACCGGCGCGCTGGACAGCCACACCGGCCGTGGCGTGCTGCGGGCTCTTCAGGACGTCAATCGGCAGTTGGACACCACGGTACTGATCGTCACCCATGCGGCGGCCACCGCCGCCATGGCCCACAGGGTGATCCACTTTGCCGATGGTCGCATTCGCGAGGTGGTGACGCACGACCACCGGCTCGATGCCGAGGCCATCGAATGGTAGGGGGAGCGCCATGACAAGCATGCTGAATCGCAAGCTGGCGCGAGATCTGTGGCGAGTAAAGGGGCAGGCGCTGGCCATAGGTCTGGTCATCGCCCTGGGGGTCATGCTGCTGGTGATGATGGACGGCCTGGTCAATTCGCTGAGTGACACCCGGCACAGTTATTATCAGCGCTACCGGCTGGCGGACATCTTCGTGCCGGTCAAGCGGGCGCCGCGCCGACTGCTGGCCGAGGTGGCGGCCCTGAATGGCGTCGCGGTGGCCGAAGGGCGCATCAATGGCGGCGTCCTGCTCAATCTGCCGGGGGTGGCGGCACCGATACGTGCCCGCATGTTGTCGTTGCCGGTGCGGCTGAATCAGCTGGCGTTATCGGCGGGGCGACTGCCCGATCCAACCCGGGGCGACGAAATTCTGCTGCTGAATGGCTTCGCCCAGGCGCGCGGGCTGGTACCCGGCGATACCATGCCGGCAACCATCAACGGCGGGCGCCAGCGCCTGACCATAGCGGGGCTGGTGCAGGCGCCGGAGTTTCTGTACACCACGGCCCCGGGCGAGCTGGTGCCCGACGATGGCCGCTTCGCGGTGATCTGGATGCAGGAACCGGTGCTGGCGGCGGCCTTCGATCTGGACGGCGCCGTCAACGAGATACTGATCACCCGGAGCCGGGGCGCTCGCGAGGCAGAGCTGATTGCCGCCCTGGATCGGCTGCTGGCGCCCTATGGTGCCCTGGGTGCCTATGGCCTGGCCGATCACCTCTCCAACCGCTTTATCGAGGAGGAAATCGCCGGACTTCGGGTGTCCAGCCGTACCGTACCGCCGGTGTTTCTGGGCGTGGCCGCCTTTCTGCTGTACATGGTGCTGTCGCGCATGGTGCAGGCGGAACGCGAGCAAATAGGCCTGCTCAAGGCCTTCGGGCATACCGGCGCCGAAGTGGCGGCCCACTATCTGAAGTTTGTGCTGGTGATCGCCCTGGGCGGCGCCCTGGTGGGGGTTGGGTTGGGCGTGTTGGCCGGACGCAGCATGAGCGGCCTCTATCAGCTGTATTACAAATTCCCGTATTTGCTGTTTCGGCTCGACCCGGCCGCCCTGATTATCGGGGTGACGATCAGCGTGCTGGCCGCTACCGCCGGTGCCTTGCTGGTGTTACGGCGGGTGCTGGCACTGGCGCCCGCCACCGCCATGCGCCCCCCTGCACCGCCGGACTTCAGCCATGGTCTGCATCTTGGCCCCCGGCTCAACCGCTGGCTGGATCAACCCAGCCGCATGGTGTTGCGTAATCTGGTGCGGCGGCCCGGGCGAGCGTTGCTGACGGTGCTGGGCATCGGTCTGGGCATGGCGCTGCCGGTGGCCATGCTGAGCGTGATGAGCGGTTTCGATCGTGCGCTGGCGCTCAATTTCAACCACATCGACCGCAGCGATGCGACGGTCAGCTTTACCGAGCCCCGGGGAGCCAGGAGTCTGTTCGCCCTGGGGCAGCTGGATGGGGTGCTGGCGCTGGAGCCGTTTCGGTCGGTGCCGGTGATACTGCGCCATGGCCGGTATGACTATCGCGGCGCCATTACCGCCCTGGTGAACGAGCCTCAACTTTACCGGGCGCTGGATCGGCAACGTCAGCCGCTGATCCTGCCGGACGAGGGCATCATTCTGGCGCGGGCACTGGCCGGTAAACTGTCGATCGTGCCGGGCGAGATGCTGCGCGTCGAGGTGCGCGAAGGGCGCCGTCCGGTGCTGGACATTCCGGTGGTGGGGCTGGCGGATACCCTGCTGGGGGCCCCCGCCTTCATGCAATTGGACGCGTTGAACCGCGTGATGGGCGAGCCGGGGCGGGTATCGGGCGTCCATCTGCGTATCGACGCGACCCGTAGCACCGAGCTGTACCAGAAGATGAAACTGATGCCGGTGGTGGCAGGCGTCAGCCTGCGACAGGAGCGCCGTGAAGCCTTTCGCAAGGTGATGGACAGCGGTGCCGGAGCCACCCGTTACCTGATGGCGGCCATTGCCGGGGTCATTACCTTCGGCATCGTCTATAACGGGGCGCGCATCGCCTTTGCCGAGCGGGCGCGGGAACTGGCCGGCCTGCGGATCCTGGGTTTGACCCGAGCCGAGGTGGGCTTTGTGCTGTTGGGCGAGCTGGGGCTGCTTACCCTGCTGGCGCTGCCGCTGGGTTCTTTGCTGGGATACGGGCTGTCACTGGCGGTGGCGGTCGGTTTCAGTACCGACCTGTATCAGGTGCCGGTCGATCTGGTGCCCGCCAGCCATGGTCAGGCAATACTGGCGGTGCTGGCGGCGGCCTTGCTGTCCGGTATCGGGGTGCAGCGCGATATTCAACGGCTGGATCTGGTGGCGGCCCTCAACATTCGAGAATAACGAGATGGCATCGAGACAGTCACGCAAGGGAATCTTGCTCGTCGTTACGCTGTTACTGGCGGGCTTGTTCGGCTATGCCTTCTGGCCCCGGCCTATTCCGGTAGACACAGGCCTGGTGCGGCGGGGCAGCATGATGGTGACCATCGATGAAGAGGCGCGCACCCGGGTGCGTGAGCGCTATATGGTGAGCGCACCGGTGGCCGGGCGCTTGTTGCGGGTGACGCTGGAGGCGGGCGATGCGGTGGCGGCGGGCGAAACCGAGCTGGCCCGACTGGTGCCGGCACCGGTGTCGCTGCTGGATGCCCGCGCCCGGGAAGGGGCGTTGGCGGCGGTAAAGGCGGCGGAGGCGGCGGTGAATGCGGCCCGGGCCGACGTAGGCCGGGCCGAGGCCGCCAGTCAACTGGCCGATGCCGAGTGGCTGCGTAATCAGCAATTGTATCGACGGGGACATGTATCCGCCTCGGTGCGGGATCAGGCTCGGCAGGCGGCCCAAGCGGCCACCGCCACGCTGAAGGCGGCCAACGCCGCCGTGGTGCAGCGCCAGGCCGAGCTGGCCGCCGCCCGGGCGCAGTTGGGGCAGGGAAACCCCGGTAAGATGGCGGCAGGTGTTCCGCTGCTGGCGCCGGTGTCGGGACGGGTGTTGCAGCGGCTGGTGCAGAGCGAAACCGTGGTGGCCGCCGGCACGGCGATCATGGAGATTGGCGATCCCGAACGGGATCTGGAGGTGCTGGTCGAACTGCCTTCTGCCGAGGCGGTGCGGGTGGCGCCCGGCAACCGGGTGTTGATCGACCATTGGGGCGGGCCACAGCCGCTGGCCGGGGTGGTGGCGCGGGTTGAGCCACGCGGTTTCACCAAGTTCTCCGCCCTGGGGGTAGAAGAGCAGCGGGTCAATGTGTTGATCCGCTTCGATGGTGAGCCCGAAGCCCGCCGCGGCCTGGGCCACGGCTATCGGGTGGAAGTGCGGATTATTGTGTGGCAAGACGACAGGGCGCTGATGGCGCCGTCCAGCGCCCTGTTTCGGGAAGGGGAACAATGGGCGGTTCTGGTCGTGCAAGGCAACCGAGCCCGGCTAACTCGGGTGGAGGTGGGGTATGACAACGGCCGGCAGGCGCAGATAGTGGCGGGATTGAGCGAAGGCCAGCAACTGGTGCTGTATCCCGGCCCCGAGCTGGCCGACGGCGCGCGGATAGCACCGAACCCCGTCGACTGATACCAATTAGAACGGAGCTCAGAGGCAACACAGCCGCCTCCCACGACACGCCACTGATAAATGACACTCACCGTTTCAGCCTGCTGCGAACATTCACTGGATGTTCGGTCAGGTTGCAACCGTTCGTCACGGCGAGACAAGCTCGCCCCCTGAGGGCTCGGGAAATGCCGTCTGACCGCCAGGGATGGCGGGAATGCCGGAACGGCAGGAGCATTTTCCGTCCATGGCATTTCACGGTCGTGGCAGTCGATCTCTGTTGCCTCTTCTCGAACACCGAGTTGTCTGTAGACGGCGCAAACAGGCAACTCCCTGGCATCAGGGAGGATAAAGGGATCTGCTCCGCCGACCCTCCGCGCCAGGGATGGCGCGGCGGAGCCCCCAAGGATGGGTTTACGGCGTGTCGGCGGAGCTGGCCCTTTGTCCGACCTTTGCAGAACAGCCAGATAGGTCAGTTATTTAATCTGTTTGGTATGAAGACGCCGGCTTGGTCAGCTCTTCGCTACGCAGTTGGTGGGTAACGATACCCTGCTCGTAGGCCATGGCGTGAGCCATCTTGGGCCCGGTCCATAGCACCGGCAATAGCAGCAGCGACACCGGAGCCGCCGTGATCACGATGAAAGACTGCAGCGCATTGATGCCGCCTTCACCCATTCGCAGCAGCACGGCCGCCACCACACCCATGGTCAGGGCCCAGAAAATGCGATCCCGGGTGCGCGGCGTGTGGTCGCCACTGATGGCCATGGCGATGGAATAGGCCATGGAATCACCGGTAGTGGCCACGAAGATCACCGTCAGTACCAGGAAGGCCGGCACCATCAGCGCCGCCAGGGGCAGTTGCTGGGTGACCGCCAGCAGCGCGGCCGGCAAACCACCGTCCTGCAGCGGGCCGGAAACCACGCCGGACAGGGCCTGCTCATAGAAGATGCCGGCACCGCCGATACTGGCAAACCAGAAGTTGGTGACCAGCGGGGCCATGATGGCGACGGCCATCACCAGCTCGCGCAGGGTGCGGCCGCGGGAGATACGGGCGATAAACAGTGCCATCATGGGGCCGTAACCGATAAACCAGCCCCAGAAGAACACGGTCCACCAACCCAGCCAGGCATCATCCTGCCGGTTCAGCGCCATCGGCATGAAGTCCTGCAGATACACCCCCATGCCGTTGAGGAAGGCGTCGACGACGAAGTTGCCTGGGCCGGCCAGCAGTATGACGGCCAGTAATATCACCGCCAGCACCACGTTGGCGCTGGACAGCCACTGAATGCCTTTTTCAATGCCGGTAGAGGCGGACAGGGTATAAATCGCGACCAGGCCGCCCAGTATGGCTAACTGCAAGGTGTAATTATTTTCCCAGCCCAACAGCGCTTCGAAGCTGAAGCCCAGCTGGGTAGCCAGGAAGCCGATGGGACCTATGGTGCCTGCGGCCACCGCGATAATGGAGACCACGTCGGCCAGGGTGCCCAGCCAGTGGGTTTCGATGCGTTCGCCCATCAGCGGGTAAAGCAGGGTACGCGGCCGCATGGCCAGCCCCTTGTGATAATGGGCATACACCACCACTACCGCCGACAAAGTGCCGAGCGCGGCCCATGCCAGAAAGCCCCAGTGCATGAAGCTCTGGGCCAGCGCCGCCGATACCGCCGATACGCCGGACTCGCTATCCGCGAAGATCGGCGGCGTGGTCACATAGTGATACATGGGTTCGGCTGCCGACCAGAAGACGCCGCCACCGGCCAGCAGGGTACACATGATCACCGCCAGCCAGCGAAAGGTCGAACTGTCGGGGCGTACATTGCCCCCCAGACGAATATCGCCGTAACGGGTGAAGCCCAGCACCAGGGCGATGACCAGGTTGGCCAGCATCCAGACCTGCCACAGAGGACCAAACAGATCGACCACCCAGGCGAAGCTGAGATTGATCCAGTGAGTCATTTGTTGCAGGTCGAAGAGGGCGAGTGCCACGAAGAGGAGCAGAAAGCCGCCGCTGAGGCTGGCGACGAGGCGTCGTTCGGAAGTTCGGGATTCAGGAGGTTTCATCAATTCACTTTGTTCAATGCATGAACGCGCCAATTGTACACAAACAGCACTAAAAAGTGAAGTTGGGCCAAAAATAGGCCAAAAGTGGTGTATTTCCGGCATAAAGCAGAAGGAAGAAGGGCAGCCGCTTCTGCTAAGATGGAATGACATTTTTCCGTCACGGCAGGATGTTCGATTATGCTTCGCCCCCGCGTCACGCCGCATCAACTGGTTCATCAGCATCAGCCGCTGGATGACAAGCTGCTGGGTATCATGTGCTGGAACGCCCAGAAACTGACCCTGAGCCCCGAATTTCAGTTGTGCCTGACCCAGTTGCTGGCGCGGTTTCCGACCCGGTTGCTGCTGTTGCAGGAGGCCAAGCTGGCGCTGAGTCATCGGCTGCAGCTGGATGGCTGGTCTTATGCGGTGTCGCCCAACATTCAGACTCCGCTGCATCTGTTTGGCGTGCTGACCGCCGGTCAGTGCGCCTTCGACGACATCACCACCCTGCTCAGTCACCGCCGTGAGCTGCGCTTTGCCACCCACAAAAGCCAGATCCTCACTCATCATCCCCTGAGTGGCGGCGACAGCCTGCTGGTGGCCAACATTCACGCCATCAACTTCGTGCGCCACGGGCATTTTCATCACGAAATTGCGATGCTCAGGCAGGCTTTGCTGCAGCACCAGGGGCCGCTGATTGTGGCCGGCGACTTCAATGTGTGGAGCCGTTCACGGCGCCTTTATCTGGCCCAGTTTTGCCGGGCCATGGGGTTGAAGCAGGCCATCATGGAAGACGCGCAGCACATCAAGAGTTACCTGCGCCAGCCGCTGGACTTTATTTTCTACCGGGATCTGACCCTGCACTCTGCCACCGCCATCAACACCCCTACGGTGTCGGATCACAACCCCATTTACGCCCGGTTTTCACGCTGACAGGCGTTCGGCCCCGGCACTGATCCGCCAGAATGCCGGTTTTTAGGGGCGAAAGCGGATCTGCGGCAGGCATTACGCGGTGAGTCGGGTCCGGTATTCCCCGGAAGAAAGGGTGATCGCCACCAGATGCTCAAATAAGGATTCAAACGAAATTTTATTTGATTGATCCAGGTCAATGACGGTTTGCTGAAAATGTGCTGTTATGCGCGATCGTGACCTCGTATTAGTACTATCTTCTGCACTCGATATCATCCAGGACCCAGGGGGCCCTTTTTCTTGATTACCCATCTTGTTGAAAATGCCGCCTTGCTGCTGTCGTTGTGCTGGCTGCAGATGCTCAATACCCGCTGCTGGGGCCGGCATGACAATGCCGAAAAATGGGCTTCCGGTCTGTTGTTCGGTGTTATCTGTGTCATGGGCATGATGATAGCGGTCGAGCCGGTGAGTGGATGGGTGTTCGATGGGCGCAGCGTGGTATTGAGCATGGCCGCACTGTTTGGCGGCCCGCTGGTTGCCGGTGTGGCGGGGCTGATCGCCGGTGGCTATCGGCTCTGGCTGGGCGGCGCGGGCATGGGGGGCGGGGTGGCGGTTATTGTCATGTCGGTGTTGCTGGGATTGGCGTGCCGTGCCGTGCTTGCGCGAGGCAAGCGTGAAAAAAGCGTCTGGGCGTTCTTGACCCTCGGATTGCTCGTTCATGCTCTGGTGCTGTTACTGTTTTATCTGATATCCGGCCCTCACATGGTATGGCAAGCCGGGGTGCTGATGCTGCTGGTGATGCCGGTTGCCAGCGTTTTGCTGGGGTTGATGCTCAGAGACATCGAGCTGCGGGTCCGCAACGAGCAGGAACTGCGCATTGCCGCCACCGCCCTGGAAACCCAGCAGGGGCTGTTGATCACCGATGCGAACAGCCGGATTCTGCGCGCCAATCGGGCCTTCAGTGCCATCACCGGCTACCGCCAGGACGAGGTGATCGGCAAAAAAACCAGCTTGCTCAGTTCCGGACGACACGATGCGGCCTTTTATCAGGCGATGTGGCAGCAACTGACGGAGGAGGATCGCTGGCAGGGCGAAATCTGGAACCGGCGCAAGAACGGTGAGATATACCCCGAATGGCTGTCGATCAGCGCGGTACGCACTCCCCAGGGGCAACTCACCCATTATGTGGCCGCGATAGACGACATTACCGAGCGCAAAGCCGCCGAGGCACGTATTCGGCACCTCGCCTTCTTCGATGCACTGACCGGCCTGCCTAATCGCAGCCTGCTGCTCGACCGTATGCAACACGCCATGGAAACGGGTGTCCGCAGCGGCCAACATGTCGCCCTGTTGTTTCTCAATATCGACAGCTTCAAAAGTATCAACGACTTGCATAACCATCACACGGGCGATCAGTTGCTGTGCCTGGTGGCCCAACGCCTGAGCGGGGCGGCACGCGCCAGTGATACGGTGTCGCGGCTCGGCGCCGACGAATTTGTGGTGATGATTGAAAGCCTGGGGAGCAACCGACATCAGGCCGCAACCCAGGCGGAGCAATGCGCCAATGCGCTGCTGGCCATTCTGGATAAGCCCTACCGGCTAAATGATGCGCTGACCCTGCACTGTCATGTCAGCATGGGGGTGACCTTGTTCAATGACACCGCCAATATAGCCAGTGATTTGATACAGCGTGCCGCCCTGGCCATGCACCAGGCCAAGGCGGCGGGCAAGCATGGCATTCGCTTTTTCGACCCCGCCATGCAGGAGGCGGTCAGTACGCGCCTGTTAATGGAAGAAGACATTCGCCGTGGGCTGCAGGCCGAAGAGTTTATTCCCTATCTGCAGCCGCAGCTGGATGAAGCCGGACGCATCATGGGTGCCGAAGCCCTGGCCCGCTGGCAGCATCCTCAACGTGGTCTGCTCGGCCCGGGCGTTTTTATCGAAGTGGCCGAACAGGCCGGTATGGTCGAGCAGGTTGATATGCAGATGCTGCATCAGGCCTGCCATCGGCTGGCATTGTGGCGGCAAGATTCGGTCACCGCCTCGCTCAGCCTGGCGGTGAACCTCAGCGCCCGGCTGCTGTATCAACCCGATTTCGTCGAAAAGCTGCTTCGGCTGCTGGCCCAGAGCGGTGCCGATCCGCACCGGCTCAAACTGGAACTGACCGAAACCATGCTGCTCGACGACATGCCGGAAGCCATCGCCCGCATGCACAAGCTGCGGGACCATGGCATTCGTTTTTCCATCGACGACTTTGGTACCGGCTACTCGTCACTTGCCTATCTGCAGAAGCTGCCGCTGGATCAGTTGAAAATCGATCAGGCCTTCGTACGCGATATGACCGCAGACGGCCACAGCCAGGCGATTATTCGGGCCATTTGCGCCCTGGCCGACAGCCTGCAGCTGGAGGTGATTGCCGAGGGCGTGGAAACCGAGGAGCAGCGCCATCGACTGCGGGACATGGGGTGCCGACACTTTCAGGGCTATCTGTTTGGCCGGCCCATGCCGGTGGACGAGTTTGAACGGCGGCTGGCCACACAGGCGGAACAGCCGGTGAAGTGGTCGTCATGTTCAAATCAACCCGAGCGAAACATGGCCGACGACATGGTGCCCATGCGAGCCAGACGGTAAAGCATGCCGCTGCATGGCGGCAGTTTGTTGATAATCGGCTCAGCTTGAGCCCGGGTTGGCGTTCTTGGCGGCAATCCACTGCGACATGTACTTGGTGCTCATCATGCTGTGATGACGGAGCATGCTGCCGGTGAAGTTGTGCAAGCGGTGCGCTTCCAGACCGACCACCGTGGCGTCGATGCGCTCGATCAGTCGCGAGCCCAGTATTGCTCCGTTATAACGGCGGCGCAGTAGCTCGGTGCCCTGTTGTTGCGCCTGCTGCCAGGCGGTTTCGTCGTGATATAAGGCCACCGCCGCCGCCGCGAACGCCTCGGCATCATCGGCGATCATGCCCGGCCAGGGCAAAGCTCCGTGCATGCCTTCACTGCCGATCGGGGTGGTGATGCTCGGCGTCTGCATCACCATGGCATCCAGCAGCTTGCCCTTGATACCGGCGCCGAAGCGCAGCGGTGCCAGGCAGATGCGCGCCTGCTCCATCACTTCAAAGGCATCATCCGCCCAGCCCTTGATCAGAAACCCGGTTTTGGGATTGTGCAGCGCCGTGGCCTTGGGCGGCGGATAAGAGCCGTAGATGTGCAGCTCGGCCTCGGGCACTTGCTTGCGAATAAGCGGCCAGATCTGCTGCAGGTAGAGCACCGCATCCCAGTTGGGGGCGTGGCGAAAGTTGCCTATGGTCATGAAGTGCCGGCGGTTGGCATAATCGGCGGTGTGTGCCGGCAGCCGCGCCAGATCGACCATGAAGGGCAGATGATGCAACAGGCGCTCGTCCACCTTGAAGTGCTCCTGCAGCAGCGCCATTTCAAAATCCGAGATGATCAGCGACAGGTCGCTGCGCAGTATGGCGGCGATTTCCCGCCGGGCGATGTCGTTGAACAGATCGGCGGTGGTCATCTCGCGATTGGCTTTGTGCGCCTGATGGCGCGCCTGGCGCAGGCATTGCAGATCTTCGGTATCCAGTATTCTGATTGCCTGAGGGCAGTTTTTCTCTACCCGCCAGCCGAACTGCTCTTCCATCATGAAACGATCGAACATGACGATATTCGGGTCATAATCGGTGACATAGGCATCAAAACTGTCGCAATTAAGCGCAATACTTTGGCTGGAAATACCCTCGGCGGCAAGATCGACCATGTGCTCGGTGCGCTGGGCCGGCGTAGCAAACTCCACCTGCCAGCCCTGCTGCTTGTAGAGCCGAAGAATAGACAGCATGTGGCTGCCGGCGGCGGAGGAATTGGGCTCGGGCCAGACATAGCCAATCACCAGTACTTTTTTCATGTCATTTTTCCTGTGGTCACCCGATGAAGGTGTTCGGATTTATCCATAGTATTAAACATTCGATCTTTTTGACGGACATGCCTATCTCGGACAAAGGGCCCGCTCCGCCGACTTGCCGTAAACCCATCCATGGGGGCTCCGCCGCGCCCTCCCTGGCGCGGAGGGTCGGCGGAGCAGATCCCTTTGTCCTGCTTGATGCTGCAGAGTCGCCTGTTGGCGCTGTCTGCAGGCAACTCGGTGCATCAGAAGAGGCAACAGGGATCGCCTCCCGCGACCGTTAAATGCCAGGGACGGCATTTGCCGAGCGCCACATGGATGTGCTCGAAGCGTGTCGGGGGAGGTGACCCTGCTGCCTCTGTGTACACACCTCACTCCCTGCCATAACTGTCTTCAAAGCGGACTATGTCGTCTTCTCCCAGATAGCTGCCGGACTGCACCTCTATCAGCTCCAGCGGTATTCTGCCCGGATTTTCCAGCGCATGCCGCTGGCCCAGCGGAATATACACCGACTGATTTTCGGTAAGCAGTTTTACCTGCTCGCCCTGAGTGACGCGGGCGGTGCCGCTGACGACTACCCAGTGCTCGGCCCTGTGATGATGCATCTGCAACGACAGACTGGCGCCGGGATTCACGGTAATGCGCTTCACCTGATAACGGGGGCCGCTGTCGATGGCATCGAATTTTCCCCAGGGGCGATAGCATTCCCGGTGAATGATGTGCTCCCGGCGACCTTGCGCCTCGAGTTGCTCTACCAGCCGCTTTACGTCCTGCTCCCTGTCTTTATGGGCCACCAGCACCGCATCCTTGGTTTCGACGATGACCAGATTCGCGACCCCCAGGGCGGTGACCAGGCGGCTGTCGGCATGGATCAAACAGTGGTCGACCTGCTCGGTCAGCACGTCGCCGCAAAGAGTATTGCCCCGTTCATCCTGCCCCCGTTGCTCGGCCAGCGCCGACCAGGAGCCTACATCGCTCCAACCGGCCTTCAGTGGCACCATGGCGGCGGCCGAGGTGTGCTCCATTATCCCATAGTCGACCGAAATAGCCGGGCAGGCGGCAAAGGCCTCGGCATCCAGCCGAATAAAGTCGAGATCTCGCGTGCTGCCCGCCAGTGCCGCCCGGCAGGCAGCCAGCACTTCGGGCTGAAAGCGTGCCAGCTCTTGCAGGTAGCGTTTGGCCGAAAACAGGAAGATGCCGCTGTTCCAGTCATGATCGCCGGCGGCCAGATAGGCCTCGGCCCTTTCCCTATCCGGCTTTTCCACAAACTGCGCCACGTCAAAGCCGTCGGTACCTTCAATAGATGAACCCCGGTGCAGATAGCCATAACCGGTTTCTGCCCGGGTAGGCGCAATGCCAAAGGTAACCAGCTTGCCAGCCCGGGCCAGTGGCATGGCCGCTTGCACGGCGGCCTGAAACGCCGGCACATCGCTCATGGCATGATCGGCGGGTAGCGCCAGCAACAGGGCGTCTTCTGCCTGTTCGCAAGTCTGTTCACCGACAACCCGTTCGGCAGCGAACAGCGCCGCCAGCGCAATGGCCGGTGCCGTGTTGCGGCCCACCGGCTCCAGCATGATTTGTGCCTGCAAGCCGGACAGTTGACGCACCTGTTCGGCGGCCAGAAAACGATGCTGCTCGTTGCAAATCAGCAGCGGCGGCGCCGTGTTCAGCTCGTCCAGCCGCATCAGGGTGGCCTGCAGCATGGACAGAGATTCATCCACCAGCGGCAAAAACTGCTTGGGATGTTGTTGGCGAGACAGGGGCCACAGGCGAGAGCCGTGGCCGCCGGCCATGATAACGGGAAACAGCATGGTCTTACCCTTCTGATGGCTGGGCAGCGCCCGGGTCAAGGCGGCGTATTTCATCAAAGGTCAGATGACGCCACTGGCCCGATTCCACATCCAGCTTGAGGCTGCCGATTTGCTCCCGGTGCAGGCTGACCACCCGGTTGCCGACGGCGGCAAACATGCGCTTGACCTGATGAAACCGACCTTCGGTAATGGTGAGCAGCACTTCCCTGGGGCCGACCGGCTCCAGCCCGGCCGGCAGGGTCGGCGCGCTTTCACCCTGCAACCGCAGGCCCTGTGCAAAGCGTGCGGCCACCTCATCCGCCAGCGGATCCCGCAGGCCGACCCGGTACACTTTTTTACATTGCTGCTGTGGCCGAATGATATTGAATGACCAGCGGCCGTCGTCGGTAAGCAGCACCAGCCCGGTGGTGTCGGCATCCAGCCGGCCGACGATGTGCAGGTCATCAATTCGCTCGATATTCAAGCGATGAAACAGCGAAGGATACACACCGTCCACGTTCGAGCTGAGGGTGGCCGGCGGCTTGTTCATCATCAGGTAACGCGAGGGCCGAGCGACCAGCCGCTGCCCGCCAAGGGTAATGTGGTTGTTTTCATGCACCTGGGTCGCCTCTTCGATGATGATCTCATCGTTGACCCTGATCTCGCCGGCATGAATGGCCGCTCTGGCCTGATCCCGGCTCAGCTCGGTACTTTTGCAGATGAATTTATCGAGGCGCATGGCAAACCCGGTGATGACAAAGAGCGCCATTATCGCACAGGCCGACGGCCTGGGTCAGTCGGCGCCATCCCCATTTCGTGGTGAACGGAACGGCGTATTCATTTTCCTATGCGAGAGCAGAGCGTGAAAAGCGGGTTAAAAAAGTTAAAAAATGTATCGAATGGAACCAGATGACAGCTCCTGTCCCAGCACAATTCACTTTTCTGTCTTTTGGGTCAGGATTTTTATTCTGCCGACAGCGAGCTGGTATCGTCTGGAGACTTATGAGCGGCTGAGTGTCGCAGTTTGTGGTCGAATTTACATGTTGTGCACAATATTTAAGTTTATTGTATCCATAATTTCGAGGGAGTAGGCTTTATCTCGTTCGAGGGCATCGGTGAATAACGAACGCCGGCTCGAACCCTCTGGCTGGTGCGCATTAACAAGACACCAGGCCGAGCACGTATAAATAATTAAAAAGGAAAAGATGATGATGAACAAAACCAAATGGGTTATTTCCGCAGCCGCTCTGGTACTTGCCGCTTCCGCCAACGCCGGTTTCGGTGGCAACTACTCCTACAACAACAGCTACAGCAACGACTACGCCGATGTTGAAGTGAACAAGACCGTATCCGAAGACGGCTCCGTGTCTTTCACCAAGACCGTGACCAAGGCCAACGGCGAAACCTACAGCTACACCGTAGACAAGCAGGTCAACGAAGATGGCAGCGTCACCATCAACAAGAACGTTAACGGTCAGGACTACAGCTACAAGAACAACTTTTACCGTTAATCCCGACCGACAGTGAAATGACGGTCCAGGAGGGTGCTGTTTGCAGCACCCTTTTTCATGTTTACCCGGTGTGAGTGATGATGCGCCTAATACTTCCCCTTCTCTTCTTTTCCGGCTCGGCCATGGCGTTGACCTGGAGCACCGACGATCACCGGCAGGTGCTGGAACTTCACGGCAAGCTGCAACAGGAATTCGGTGCCCTGGGTTATCAGCAGAGTAGCCAGCAGGGCTACCGGGCCGAGTCGTTCGGCGGTAACAGCCAGGCTTCGCTGGGGCTGTCCGGCGCCGGCCGGCTGAATGCGGATCTGGTCCTGATCGGTGAAATGAGCTGGGATCTGGTCAATGACTCCCGTTACGGGGATCAAATTTATTCGGACGAGGCCTGGTTGGGAGTACGCATCCGGGATGATCTGGAATTGACGGCCGGGCGCAGCGACAGCCCCTTTAACCAGTTACGGGATATGACCGACGTGTTCAACCTGTTCGGCGGCCATGGCTACATGACGGATGCGGCCCTGGATGATCAGGTTAAGGTCACCTGGGCCCGCGGTGGCCTGGATTTGCGTGCCGGCTATGCCTTTAATGACGCCAACAAACAGGATAACAACAACGGCACCGAGGCCCAGTACGGCGCCTCCGCCGGTTACCAGGCCGATAACGGTCTGGGCGTGGTGCTGGCAGTCGAGAACAAGCAGTTGGGTGCACCCAATGGTGGTATTCGCAATATGGCGGCCGGTGTCAGTTATCGCACGACCGGCGGCTTTTACGCGGCGTTGACCCGGGGACGGGCCGATTATGATGATGTGTGCTGGGTAGGCCCGGAATGCATCGACCGCTTTCGCTTCGACTATTGGGAAGGGGTGGTGTCCTACACCTACAAGCAGGTTGCGTTTGGTCTTGGCTACAATCGCCTCAGCCTGCACGAACCGGCCCGTGAGCGCTGGGAAGACAAGATGGTTTTCGCCACCGAATACTATCTGCTGCCCAAGGCCAAGTTGTATGCCGAATACCTGATGAACCGCGCCGAGAACGAAGACAACCTCTATGGAGTCGGGTTGCAGTACTATTTTTGATGGCGGGTCAGTGGCCTGATATTCATACCTCGGGCAAAGGACCCGCTCCGCCGACTCGCTCAAGCACCTCCGTCTTCAGGTTAATGACTTTTCCATGGCGAGATGCGGGATCCCCGCGTCCATGAACTCGTCACCGTAAGGTGTGAAACCCAGCTTGGCATAGAAGTCGATGGCATGGGTCTGGGCGCCCAGATACACCCGCGGATACTTCAGGCGAGCAGCCTCATCCACCAGCGCCTGCACTACGTGGCCGCCCAGCCCCTGGCCCCGATAGGCCTGCAGAATGGCGATGCGACCGATATGACCATCATCCAGCATGCGCCCGGTGCCGACATAGTTACCGTCTACCGCCACCAGCACCTGCATGGCCGACGCATCCAGGCCGTCAAACTCCAGCTCGGGGGGAACCCCCTGCTCCTGTATGAATACCGCCTCGCGAATGGCGCGGATGTGCGGCTGGTGTTCGTTGTCGTAGGCGACGATTTTCAAATCCGACATCGTAATTCCTTGTGATGAAACAGGTTAAACACTCGACGTGATAGTGCTTACAGGTACGGCGCCATGTCAACCCGATGCATGCCCTGGCTCCAGCTGTAACGCCAGTGCTCTGCTCAGCCGCAACAGTTCGTTCGCATCGGTCACCCCGTCAATAAAGCGTGTGGGAATGCCTGAAAGCCCGACTTGTGCACCGACCAGGGCGCCGGTGAGCATGGCTCTGGCCTGATTCTGGCCGCCACCGTTGATCGCGTGCAGCACGGCAGATTCGAAGTCGCCGGCAAAGCGCGCCGCCAGATAATAAACGGCGGGCAACAGGTGATAGGCGGCGCAGGGCATGCCGTACACCAGCGACACCCTGGATGCCGGCTCGATGCGAACCCCGGCATTGGCCGCCGCCTGCGCCATATAGGATGGGGTGAGCAGGGCATCGGGTGAAGCGAAGCGGCCGGCTCTGGATGGTTCGGCCCCTGCCGCCGGCGGGCGCAGCCCCGGTTGGGTAACCGCATGAAAGGGCAGTTCGCCGCGTTCAACCAGCTGCATCAGTCGGCCCGAGAGTCGAGCATCCAGCGGCTGGCCCTGCACCAGTTGCCCCAGCACGGCGGCAAAGGCCACCGTCATGGCGACCATGCTGTCGTCGTTCTGGGTCAGTACCGTGTTGGCGGCCACGGTCTCCGCCAATCGGGTGGGGTGCGTGGCGTAACGCACCGCCAGCGCCAGGGTGCGCTCTATCGCCTCCGTGGTGTCGGCATGACCGCCGCATTCGTTCCAGGGCCGCTTCTGTTCCACTCTTTTATGCCAGGCGTCGCGAATCGACTGGCTGGTGTAACCACCGGGGCCGGCGGTGGGGCTGCCGTCCAGTAGCGGTAGCAGCGCTTCGTCCATTCGGCGGCAGAAGTCGATGTGGTTGTAGCCGCTGCATTCAACCAGAGAGTTGAGGGTCAGCTTGAGAATAAAGCCGGGCTGGGAGGAGTCTCCGGCCCGCAGTCCCTGGTGATAGCGACCGGTTTTTGGGGTGGTGTAGTCGTTTATCCAATGGCTGTGGTCCCGGTGCAGGGCGTCGAGATCGTAATACCAGTGCGGGCCCACGCCCAGCGCCTCGCCGATAAAGGCCCCCATGATGGCACCGGCGGCTCTGTCTTGCAGGGGAGTCATGACCATGTCCTTGTTCCGAAGCAGGTGCATTCACTATAGCCATGAGTGAAAGACATGTCCGAGCGTTTGTTGGTCTGGTATTTGTTGCCGTTACCATCAGTACCGCAGTTGGTGCCTGAATGCGGGGGGATCTCGGGAAAAGGGTCAACTCCGCCGACTCGCCGTAAATCCTTCCCTGGAGGCTCAGCCGCGCCATCCGTGGCGCGGATGGTCGGCCGAGCAGATCCCTTTCCCCTCCTGTCCACTCCGACATTGTCTGCCTGTAGCCATCCTCTAGACGCGTATTGTGAGCTTAAAAATTGTTGATAATGTGTTGCGCCAACTTATCATACTCATCTGCCATGTCGTTCATGAGGGCAATTTGATTCTGAGCCCACTGCCCTCTACCTCTAAGAGCGTTAGTCGGGCGAAACTCTGACAGATAACGGATAGGTACATTCTGGATAATACTATCAGGAGCCATTACGTTGAGATCTTCAATTCCAGCGATAGGCTCAACATCTACAAAATTTGGTACAGCGTTATAGGCCTTAATTTTTTTTAGTTGAGGTATCATGTCATCGCGAATTGAACGGGTGATTGCCCTATGGTGCTCAGCATCAGCACCGACCTCTCTCTTAATGCCGTCTCGCCTTCTTGTGTCAAAACCATTAAAGACCCATCCACCAAATTTCGGCATACCTTTTTTTCCAATAGTCATATCTCGAGGATTGCCTTCTAAATATCTTTCTTTTCCTTGCTCCCAATCTCTAATGAATGAAGGCAACATCTCTCCGATAAGCCCCACACAGTAAGCCGAAAAAAGGTCTGGCGTGCACGGCACCAAAAAATAATCAGAACAGTAGAGCGCGGACCGCACCAATGTATTGAATGAAGGAGGAAGATCTATCAACACATAATCATATTCTATGCCATTTTTACGGCCGGCCTCTTGAGCAATTAGCGCTGGGAGTATGAAACGATATAAGCCGGAGCCGCTAATGACATCTGTACCAACGTTCAATATATCTGAGAATGTATTCAGCCAAAAATCACCAGGGGCAACATGAAGTACACCATTTTCGGGCTCCGTCTTTGGTAAGAAGGTATAAACTTCACCCATGCGATTTTGCTGAATATATGGCAGCGCAAAAGCCTTGATAGTCTCTCCGAATGGATGCTTATCTGTTGACTCTAAAAGCCCTGAAAATTCGTCATCCCCTAAACAAGCGATTGAGAGGTTACACTGTGGATCGAAATCTATTAACAGGACACTATGGTTTTTGTCTGCGAGAGATACGGCCAAATTCCAAATTATTGAGGTTTTTCCAACACCGCCTTTGTTGTTGAAAACAGAGATTGTTGTTGTCATTAAAACATTCCTTGTGAAGTTGGTGGTGCTTGAAAAAATTAAAATTTAATAGAAGGCATGATGCCCGATTTTTTAACATGCGTCTCGTATTCTATCCAGAAAGAACACAGGGAATAAATTTTGAGGATTAATTGATAAGAATAATCATTTGTTGTTCACTCTTTTCTTAGGCGATGTTGAAGCTAGAAAAAGGCCGAAGGGATCTGCTCCGCCGACCGTGACATGCCATGGATGGCATGTCCGAGCCCCCAGGGATGGGTTTATGGCGAGTCGGCGGAGCGGGCCCTTTGGCCGATTTTACGCCGTACTATTGCGTTAATTGGCCCAGGTATCCCCGGGCTTATCAAATCACGCCGATCTTACTTTTTCTTCTGCAAGGCGGCGGCCAGGGCCGCGCCCATGGCGCCTTGCGGGGCGGCTTGTTCCTTGCGGGCGGGGCGCTGGTTGCTCTGGCTCTTGTTGCCGTTGCCGGTAGCACCACGATTACCAGCCTGATTGCGTTCTTCCCGCCGCTGGCTGCCCTGATTGCCGTTGCCATGATCGGCGGCGTTCTGTTCCAGTCTCATGGTGAGCGCGATGCGCTTGCGCTGCAGGTCCACTTCCATCACCTTCACCTTGACGATATCGCCGGCTTTCACCACTTCGCGCGGATCCTTGATGAAACGATCGGTCAGCGCAGAAATATGCACCAGGCCGTCTTGATGCACGCCGATATCCACGAAGGCGCCGAAGTTGGTGACGTTGGTGACCACCCCTTCCAGCACCATGTCGGGGATCAGATCCGAGGGCTTTTCTACCCCTTCCATGAAGCGGGCGGCCTTGAACTCGGGGCGCGGATCCCGGCCCGGTTTTTCCAGCTCTTTCAGAATGTCCTGCACCGTGGGCAGACCGAAGTGCTCGTCGGTGTAGTCTTTCGGGTTCAGAGTGTTCAGCAGGCTGGCGTTGCCGAACAGGCTTTGTACCGGCTGTTGCAGACCCACAAGAATCCGTTTCACCACCGGATAGGCCTCCGGGTGTACCGACGAGGCATCGAGCGGGTTTTTGCCGTCGCGAATACGCAGAAAGCCGGCGCACTGTTCAAACGCCTTGGGCCCCAGCCGCGGCACCTTGAGCAGTTGCTTGCGGTCGGTAAACACCCCCAGTTCGTCACGATAGGCGACGATATTCTGCGCCAGGGTCGGTGTCAGGCCGGATACTCGGGTCAGCAGCGGGGCCGAGGCCATGTTGACGTCCACGCCCACGGCGTTCACGCAGTCTTCGACCACCGCATCCAGATTGCGGGCCAGTTGGCCCTGGGATACATCGTGCTGATACTGGCCCACTCCAATGCTCTTGGGGTCGATTTTCACCAGCTCGGCCAGTGGATCCTGCAGCCGGCGGGCGATAGATACGGCGCCGCGCAGCGATACGTCCAGATCCGGAAACTCGTTGGCGGCCAGCTCGGAAGCGGAATAGACAGAGGCGCCGGCTTCGCTCACCACCACCTTCTGCAGCTTCAGCTCCGGGCTTTGCTTGATCAGGGTTTCTACCAGCCGTTCGGTCTCGCGCGAGGCGGTGCCGTTGCCGATGCTGACCAGGCTGACATTATAACGACGGCACAACTCATCCAGGGTGCGCAGGCTCTGCTCCACCTTCTTGAAGGGTTCAAACGGATAAACGGTATCCTTGGCCAGCAGCTTGCCGGTGCCATCGACCACCACCACCTTGACCCCGGTGCGAATGCCCGGATCCAGGCCCATGGTGACGCGGGCGCCGGCGGGGGCGGCCATCAGCAGATCTTGCAGGTTGAGGGCGAACACCTTGATGGCTTCGGCCTCGGCCAGCTCGCGGGCCTGACCCAGCAGCTCGGTTTCCATCTGCAGCGACAGCTTGACCCGCCAGGTCCAGCTCACCACGCCGGCCAGCCAGCTATCGGCGGCGCGGCCCTTGTTTTGCCAGCCCACATGGCGGGCGATAATGGCCTCGCACGGGTGGCTGTCGGCCTGTGTTTCTACCACCAGATTCAGGCTCAACACGCCTTCGTTGCGGCCGCGCAGCATGGCCAGCAGCCGGTGTGACGGCACCTTGCCGATGGGCTCTTGATGTTCGAAGTAGTCCTTGAACTTGGCGCCGCTCTGCTCCTGACCGGCCACCACTCTGGCCTGTAGCTGGCCGTGCTGGCTTAGATGACGGCGCACCGCCTCCAGCAAATCTGCCTGTTCGGCAAAGCGTTCCATCAGTATGTATTTGGCGCCGTCCAGCGCGGCTTTCACATCACTGACGCCCTCGTCCGGCTTGATAAAACCGGCGGCCAGCAACTGCGGGTCCTGGTTCGGGTCGTTAAACAGCTGGTCGGCCAGCGGTTGCAGTCCGGCCTCGATGGCCATCTGGCCCTTGGTGCGGCGTTTGGGCTTGTAGGGCAGGTAGAGATCTTCCAGTCGGGTCTTGGTGTCGGCGCTCAGCAGCTCTTTCTTGAGCGCGTTGCTCAGCTTGCCCTGCTCGGAAATGGAGTTGAGGATCACCGCGCGTCTGTCTTCCAGCTCGCGCAAATAACCGAGTCGGCTGTGCAGGTTACGCAGTTGGGTGTCGTCCAGGCCGCCGGTTGCTTCCTTACGGTAGCGGGCAATAAAGGGCACTGTGGCGCCTTCGTCCAGCAGGCGCACGGCGGCGTCTACCTGCTGTTGCAATACGGCCAGCTCGGTGGCCAGGGCGTGATTAATGTTGGTCATATATTCCGGACTCCGGGCAGGAAAACAGAATGCGTCCTGCCAATAACAGAAAATAGGAGAGCGATGAAGAAACAGCAGTCAGGGCCAAACGCAGACACGCCGTTGCTGAAAGCCACCGACGCTTTCAGCCTGCTGCGAACATTCACTGGACGTTCGGTCAGGCATAAAGCGTCGGTGCAGGCAGCGAGCTGCCCCATGGGGGCTCCACTGCGCCGTCCCTGGCGCAGAGGGTCTGCTATTGGCTCCTAGCTACTGTTCGACATGCGACAGCTTTTAAAGCCGGTTAATCAAAGGGTGTGTACTGGATTTTGTTGATGTACCACTCTTTCAGGCCGGACGGCGTTTGTACCTGTATCTCGTCGTCCACCTGCTTGCCAATCAGTGCCCGGGCCACGGGCGAATTGATGGTGATGTAGTGGTTTTTGGTGTCGATTTCGTCGGTGCCGACGATGCGGTAGCGCACTATGTCACCGTCTTCGTTTTCCAGCTCCACCCAGGCGCCGAAGAATACCTTGCCGTCCTGACGCGGGTCGTAATCGACGATTTTCAGGGCCTCCAGCCGCTTCATCAAAAAGCGTACCCGGCGGTCTATTTCACGCAGCCGTTTCTTGCCGTAGATGTATTCGGCGTTCTCGCTGCGGTCGCCGAGGGCGGCGGCTTCCGACACCGACTGGGTCACGGCGGGGCGCTCTACCTTCCACAGCTGCTTGAGTTCTTCGTCCAGCTTGTGCCAGCCGGCACGGGTGATCAGGTTGGTTTTCATACGGATATGTTCAATGGCCTGACAAGTGTCGGCTATTGTGTCTCAGCACCGCAGAAGAAGAAAGCCCCCGAGGATGTCGGGGGCAAAGGCCTGCAGCAGGATAAAGCTTACACTGGTGCGTCTTTATGCCCAGGCGGGGAAGGGGTCGGGCAGTTGCTGCCAGCCGGCCCGACCCAGGTTCATCTCCCGCTCGGTGAGCAGGCAGGCGTCCAGCTGGCGGCGCAATGCGACTTCGTTCAGTCCCTGGCCGATAAACACCAGTTCCTGACGCATGTCGCCATGGGGCTCCTGCCAGCTGGCCAGAATGTGGGCGCGACTCTCTTCGTCGTCCGGCCAGTCTTCGCCGGGAACGGCTTTCCAGAACAGACCGGCCCCGCCGTGATAGGCGATGCCACCGGCCTGATTCCACTGGCCGGCAAAGTCCGGTCGGCTGGCCAGCCAGAAAAAGCCCTTGGAGCGCAGCAGCTTGCCAGCTTGCTCGGGCTGTTGCAGCCAGTCGTAAAAACGTTGGGGATGAAAGGGCGTGCGGGCACGATAGACAACACTGCCGATGCCGTATTCTTCGCTTTCGGGTACTTGTTCACCGCGCAGCGTGTGCATCCAGCCGGGCGCGCGGGCGGCGCGTTCAAAGCAGAAGCGGCCGGTGCCCAGCACCCGCTCTATGTCTACCCGACCCTGATGGATGGGAATGATCTCGGCCCCCGGATTCAGCCGTGCCAGAATGGCGCTCAGCTCGGCCAGTTGCTCGGTGCTAACCAGATCGGTCTTGCCGATCAGCAGCACATCGCAGAACTCCACCTGTTCTATCAGCAGGTCGGTCACGCTGCGACCATCGTCTTCCCCCAGGCTCTCGCCGGTGTCCTGCAGATCCCGGGCGGCATTGAAGTCGGCCAGAAAATTCACCGCATCTACCACCGTTACCATGGTATCCAGCCGTGCGACCTCGCCCAGGCTGGTGCCGTCTTCATCGGCAAAGGTGAAAGTTTCGGCCACCGGCAGCGGCTCCGAGATACCGGTGGACTCAATCAACAGGTAATCGAAACGGCCGGCGTCGGCCAGGCGGCGCACCTCCAGCAGCAGATCTTCGCGCAGGGTGCAGCAGATGCAGCCATTGCTCATTTCCACCAGCTTCTCTTCGCCCCGGCGCAGGGCCACCTGCTGGCCAACGGTAGCGGCGTCGATATTCACCTCGCTCATGTCGTTGACGATCACGGCGACGCGCAGCCCCTGGCGGTTGTTGAGTATGTGATTGAGTACCGTGGTTTTTCCGGCACCGAGAAAGCCGGACAGCACGGTGACCGGCAGGCGGGGCAAGGGGGTATGGCTCGACATGAAAGGGATTCCGCTGTATTGATTTGTTTATTTGTTTGTTGTTATAACATAACAATTGATTTTCTATGAAGCATAATCTCCAGGAGTCCTACTGCCCATGATCATCACAGCTCCACCGCCCGCGGCTCTTACCGACGTGAGCCGACAGGACGATACCGCCGGTGCATTCACCCATATCTATGAGCCGGACTGCCAGCTGGCCGTCTGGCGACGGCCCTTATCCGCGGCTCTGGTCGGTTACGCGGCGTCCCTGAACCGGCAAAATCACCAGATCAACGTGCGTGAGCTGTTACCCGCCGACGCGGTAACGGACACCCTGTGCGGCCGTTTGCCGAATCTGCCCGGGCGGGATGACTTGGTGGCCGATGTGCAGCAGCTGGCAGAGATGTTCGCCTGCCTGTTCGAGCTACGTCGGGTGGGGTTGCGCCTGGCCAGCCTGCAAACCGCCATGTGTCCGCGCTTTCATGTGGACAGGATACCCTGTCGGCTGGTCACCACCTATGCGGGGCCGGGTACCCACTGGCTGAATCAGGCGCAGCGCAATCGGCTGCTGGACGAGGGTGGTCGGGAGCCGGAGCAGTGGCAGCGGCTGGTGACGGGCGAGGTGGCCCTGCTGAAAGGGGATGGCTGGCAAGACAACGAAGGGCAGGGCCTCTGGCATCGTTCGCCGCCGGTACCCACCGGTTACCGGCGCTTGTTCCTGTCGCTGGACTTTGCCGAATAAGGGGGAGCCTGATGTCTGGTGGCCGGATCCGCACCGCGGATCCGGCATGATGAAAGGTCAGTCCTGCCGAGCTGCTTCCTGGCTAGCCGTGCTTGTTTTGCTCGCCGAGCTTTGTAGGCTGTATGAGATGAAAAACAATGGCCGAAGCAATCAGGTATTAACCCAGCTTGCTCCGGCCATTAATTTTATGAATGAGCCATTCAATCAGAACAATAGTCCTGCTTTTTATTCAAAGATATATTTTTTCTCTACTTCACGCTTGGCAAGAATATATTCGTTGTTGTCGATGGTGCCGGTCTCCAACTGTTCATCCAGCTTTGAAATTTCTTTTTCTTTGTCTTTTCGCAGTTTTTGTTTGGTGATTGAGTAGTTGATTTCCTTGGAGCCTTCGTAGCCACTGATGGGATCCCACAATATGGACAGAGGCCAGAAAAGCAGGTTCACGACGCCGAGACCGGGTTCACGGGCATAGAAAGAACCGCCACCGGGGAGGATGCCAAGTACGGCACCGGTAGCCGGATTTTTCTCCTGCACCAGCACATTGTTGTGCTCAAAGGTGCGATATTCCCGCTTTTCGACAGAGTTCAGGCCGGAGGCACATCCGGTGGTGAGTGAGGCGAGTACGGCTGCCATTGCCAATGATTTTATTTTCATTCGTTTTTATCCCAAAGAAAGTGATTGCATAACATTAATTAAGGCGAGCATGCACTTTCCAGAAGTAATGATGAGACAAGAATACATCACATATAAATGCTCATGCCGAATTGGCAGTGCAGGTAAATGGATCTTGTCTGATCGTTTTGCCTTCCGTGTGCGGGGATAATATTACACAAAGGATTCAATATGATCCATGCTGCCTTGTGTCAAAAAATGTCGTCTTTACTTCCCTGTTCGCCGCCTTACAATGCATCGCTTTGTGTCGAAAAAGGAAGCAAAGCGTATGCAGTCCCTTCATTGCGCCCATGCGGGCGGTTTCAGTCTGGCGGCCCGGCCGCTGTTATGTGTTGCCACCGGTGAATACAACGAAAAAGGGTGGTTTACCTGATGACCGCCCAGACCGAACGCCGGCGGGTTGCCGCCCAAACCTATCCCCTGTTCAAGCAGATCAAACATACCTTCATTCGTGAGGCCAGCCACCTCAAACGAGGACACTGGACCCTGAATCACCTGCTGGATTACACCCGGCTGCGCGGTGAATTCACCGACTATCTCTGGCTCGATCCCGACTGGCTGGATCGACTTTCGCTGCATTTAATGGACTGGCATCATCCCGAGCACCAGCCCCTGTTCGAACATTTTCGCCATCAGGCGCTGCACGAACATCAAGATGTGTATGCTCCTCGCCCGCTTTTCTGGGGAGAAACCCGCCCCGCGCGTGCCGACACCGCGCCCCGCATTCATGACTATGGGCTTTCGTACCGCTGCAACCTGGCACTGCTGGAGCACGAGGGTGACGAGGCCACCATGGTCGGCAACTGGGTGCTTCATTTTGCCGCCGATGTTCCTGCCGAGCGGCCGTCTCCGGCGCTGGAAATGACCCTGAACAGCCTGTACCTGCTACCCGAATGGCGCGGTTATGGCGTGGGCTCGGCGGTCAACCGGGTGCTGAGCGAGCTGGTGTGCAAGGTGTTGTCACCGCCGCTGAAAGAGGCCTTGCCCGATGAGCTACCGGCCCCGCCGGCAATACAGTTTGACGCCGACTATACCAGCCGCAACGGCCTGCGCATGGGGCAGCAGATTGCCCGTCGCCTGGCACCGCTGGCCCGGCAGCATGGCCTGCTGTATTACGACAGCAGCGACTTCTGTGCTCAGGGCACGGCCAGAAACCTGGTTTAACCATCAGGGTGTGTTGGTCAGCGCAACAAGTGTGCCGTATGACAACACTCCCTTAGTCGAAGTTAACGGTGGTGAAGTGCGGATTGGACTGTGCTGCGGTCATACGGGTCAGGCTTTCCAGGGGTAACAGCCGCACTTCGTCGCCTGCGCGAATTTTCAGGCATTCGGCACCGTTATCATTACGGGCGGTGTCGAGGGCGATGCCTTCCATCTGCTCGCCCGACACCAGAACCAGACTCACCGGATACTTATACAGACAGGCTATCTCTATATAGTCGTGTTGCTCGCAGTTCATCATCACTGACCTCCCTTGTATCCCATCCTGGCTCTTTGCTTGCAGATGTTTGCGTTAAATCCGCACCGCTACGACAGTACTGTTCTTTATGTTGAGTATAAAGGGTGAGTTATTGCGTAAAAAGACGAATATAACTTGTTATTCGCAACCACTCGCCCCGGCGTAACAGATAAGATGGTTTCACCTTCAGGGAACAGACAGACCGATACCCTCGGAGCCTGTCGCAAACCGGGATACCACACCGGTAAGCACCACAAACGCCACACCTCAACCGGGTGCAGAGCGGGGGCAGGGAGCCACAAGCTCCATGCAGGGCACAAAAAGCCAGCCTTCGGGGCTGGCTTTGGTGTTTTCGGCCCTCGGCGATCGAGCTCAAACTTTTATACTGCAACACTCTGTTTACCTGTGACCGAATGCTAAAGTCGCGGCCTTACAGGATGTCTAAAATCTATCGGGAATGAGTATGAAGATTAAGCCGCTGCCGCCGCTGAACAGTTTGATCGCCTTTGAGGCTGCAGCCCGTCACCTCAGCTTTACGCTGGCCGCCAATGAATTGAGCGTGACCCAGGGTGCCATCAGTCGGCAGATCCGCCAGCTTGAAGAGTACCTCGGCAAGGAGTTGTTTGTGCGGGCCAGTCGCAACATCTCTCTCACCGCCACCGGCCTGCAGTATTATCAAACCATTTACAGTGCTCTGCTCGATGTGGCTCAGGCCACCGGTGAAATCAAGAAGTGGCAGGGTGAACAGCAGATCACGGTGGCGACCACCAGTGCCATGGCGGCGCTGTGGCTGCTGCCAAAGGTGGCGGTGTTTCAGCAACAGCATGACGATATCGATCTGCGTATTCTGGCGTCCGACAATGTGACCGATCTGCGCCGTCTGGATTGCGATATTGCCTTGTTCTACTGCCGGCTGCCCCCTGCCGAGATGAAGGTGACCACCCTGTTTCCGGAGGAGGTGTTCCCGGTCTGCAGCCCGTCCTATCAGGCCCGTATTCAGGATTGCGACACGCCGGAGCAACTGTTTGGCAAGACGCTGCTTTATCTGGATGAATCGCAGCGCGACTGGGTCAGCTGGCAGGAGTGGTTCGAGCAGGTTGGCCTGCCGCCGATTACTCCTCGTAACCGGGTCAATATCAACAATTATCCCATGTTGCTGCAGGCGGCGATCAATGGCCAGGGCATTGCGCTGGCCTGGGGATCGCTGGTGGATGAGTATCTGGAGAGCGGCGCCCTGGTCAGGCCTACGGATACGGTATTGCGCACACCGGCGACCTTCTGCATGCTTGAGCCGCTAAACCGTGGTGTGGTGCCGGCCAGTGTGAAACGGTTTCGCAGCTGGTTGCTGGAACAGTTGCCCGGGCAGGTTGGCGAGAAAGGACTGAGCTGAGCCAGTCGATGGATATGCAGAATAGAAAAAAGCCGGGTGAACCCGGCTTTTTTTGTCAAGAGCAGTTACTTGTCGAGTATGGGCTCGGCTTCCCAGCCGGCAGCCGGTGGCTGAACAGAGGGTGATTCCGTCACGGTTTCGGTTAACGGATTGACCGGGCCGTCCAGCTTGGCCGCTTCCGGCCGCACATGATCCGGCAGCATGGCCCAGGGCTTGGGTTCGCGGCGAATGCTGTGGAACAGGGTCAGCGTCATCACCGCAATAAAGATGGCGATGGGAAAGCCGGCAATGATGGACGCGGTCTGCATGGCCTTGAGACCACCCGCATAGAGCAGCACGCCGGCGATCAAGGCGATCATGACGCCCCACAGTATCCGGATGGAGGTCGGTGGCTCACTGGCCCCGGCCGCATCCAGGGTGCAAAGCACCAGGGTGCCGGAGTCGGCCGAGGTGATGAAATAGGTGCCCAGCAGCAGACACGCCAGCACGCTCAGCAGCTTGCCCATGCCGCCCGTATCGAGGTTCTCGAACAGGGTGAACAGTGCCTTGGTAGTGTCGGCCTTGGTGGCTTCCAGTATGGGGCCGCCGGCAAAGGGGGCTTGCGCCGGTTCACCGGCTTCAGCCAGCACCACCGCCTGCTGTTCATAGGCGATACGGGTATCCTGCTCTATTTTGAGCGCGGCGCCGCCGAACACCGACATCCACAAAAAGGTGATCAGGGTGGGCACGATCAGGGCGCCGCCGATCAGTTCGCGAATGGTGCGTCCCTTGGAAATACGGGCCACAAACATGCCGACAAAGGGTGCCCAGGTCATCCACCAGGGCCAGTAATAGGCCGTCCACCAGTTCTGCCAGCCCGAGTCATTCTGGGCGTCGCTCCAGAAGCTCATGCCAACGATGTTCTGGGCATAGCTGCCGGTACTTTCGAGCAGGGTGTTGAGAATATAGCGGGTGGGGCCCACATACAGCACGATCAACACCAGCAGCAGCGACAGCAGCATGTTCCATTCCGACAGGCGGCGAATGCCCTTGCCTACGCCCGACAGCACCGACGCCACCGCACAGGTACAGAGCACCACTATGATCAACAGCTGTACACCCAGGCTGATACCGGTGCCAAACACCAGGTTCAGGCCGGTATTGATCTGAATCACACCCATCCCCAGGGTCTGGGAAATGCCGAAGGCGGTAATGGCCACGGTCAGAATGTCTACCGCGTGGCCGATGGGGCCATAGATGCGATCACCAATCAGGGGGTAAAGAATGGATCTCAGGGTAAAGGGCAGATTCTTGCGGTAGGAGAAATAAGACAGCGCCAGCGCGACGATGATGAACACCGACCAGGGATGCAGGCCCCAGTGAAAAAAAGCCAGCTTCATGGCGGTGCCCGCGGCTTCTTTGCTGAGCCCCTCGGTAAAGGGGTTGTCGGCGTAATGCCACATCGGCTCGGCCACCGACCAGAAAATCAGCCCGATGCCCATGCCGCCCGAAAACAGCATCGAAATCCATGACAGGTAATGAAACTCGGGCTTTTCATCGTCCTTGCCCAGGCGTATATGGCCATAACGGCTGACCATCAGGTACAGCAGAAAACCGACCACCAGAGACACCAGCCCCAGGTAAAACCACTTCATGTTTTGTAATAAAACACCGGAGATGGTTTCGAAATATTGTCCGGCCTGATTGGCCAGAATTGCACAGAACAACACAAACCCAATGACCAGTACCTTGGAGGCAATGGTCACGGTGGGGTTCAATCCCTTCAGAATCCCGGATGTAGCACGCATAACTCCTCCCTCTGCGTAATACGCTCAATGGTTAACCAATTGTTAACTTGGTGTGGGAGGTTAGGGCGATGTGATATCACGCTCAACTGATTTTTTCTCATCCATCGGTGAGATTTGGTAATGAAAATCCCTGCATTTATAAGGCTTATTAAGGAATTGGAATCAACTGGAGCTCGGATGACAAAAGCTCATCCATACCCGGCTAAAAAGTCGTTTGTTTGTTGCTCATGTGTTAACGAGAATCCTCCCCATCGGCACCCAGAGTGCCCGTTGCCAACTTCAGCGCAGGGAGCACTGCGTTACCATGGGAGAAACCACAATGAGCAATGCCAACCAGACCATCATTCCAATTCGGCAGGTAGAAAGCGTGCTGAATCCGATCACCGAAGCCAGCGGCATGCCGAACACCGCCTACACCAGCCAGGAATATTTCGCCTTCGAGCGGGATCAGGTGATCGGTAAAACCTGGGCCTGTGTCGGCTTTGCCTCCGACCTGGTCAAGAACGGCTACGTCAAACCGGTCAGCTTTATGGATCTGCCGCTGCTGATGATGCGCAACAAGGACGGCGAAGTGCAGGTGTTCCACAACGTCTGCAGCCACCGCGGCATGCAACTGGTGCACGAAGCCGGTGAAGTGCAGGGCATGATCCGCTGCCCCTACCACTCCTGGACCTACGATTTGAACGGCAACCTCAAGGGCACGCCGCACGTGGGCGGCATCGCCAAGCACAAGGACGATCGCTTCAAGTGCGAAAAGCACGGCCTCAAGGCGCTGCGCTCCGCCATCTGGATGGACATGGTATTCGTTAACCTGTCCGGCGATGCGCCTTCGTTTGAAGAACACATAGCGCCGCTGGAATCCCGCTGGAGTGCCTTTTTGGGCAACGACGGCATGGGCCTGCTGCGCCGGGTCAACATGGGTGGCCACCTGGAAATTGAAGTGGCGAGCAACTGGAAGCTGACGGTAGAAAACTACTGTGAAGCCTATCATCTGCCCTGGGTGCACCCCAGCCTGAATACCTATTCCAAGCTGGAAGATCACTACAACATCATGTTTGACGACCGCTTCGCCGGTCAGGGCAGCACCGCCTACAACCTGTCGGACACCGCCGGTACCCACCTGCCCAAGTTCCCGAGCTGGCCGGCCGACAAGCTGCGCCACGCCGAATATGTGGCCTTGTTCCCCAACGTATTGCTCGGCATTCAGGCCGACCACGCCTTCGCCATGATGATTGACCCCATTCATGCGGAAAAGACCGTGGAAAACCTGCGCCTCTACTACGTGGGTGATGAAGCGTTGAAAGATGAATACGCCGCCTGCCGCACCGCCACCCTGGAATCCTGGCGAGTGGTGTTCAGCGAAGACATCGGTGCGGTAGAAGGCATGCAGAAGGGCCGTCATTCCCCCGGTTTCGGCGGCGGCGTCTTCTCTCCCGAAATGGACCTGCCGACCCACTTCTTCCAGAAATGGCTGGCCACCCAAACCAAAGCGGCGCTGGAGGCATAATCAATGCAGCATTATCTCAACTATATCGATGGCGAATGGCGGGATGCGTCCCGCCAACTCACCGTCATGAATCCCGGCACCGGTGAAGTCTATGCCACCGTTGCCCAGGCGAGCATTGAGGATGCGGATTCGGCCATGGCCGCCGCCCGCCGCTGTGCCGACAGCGGCGCCCTGAGCGACGTCCGTCCGGCCCAGCGCACCAGCTGGATGCTGAAGGCTGCCGATGCCATTCGTGCCATCGCCGACGACGGCGGCCTGGTGGCCTGCCGCGAAAACGGCAAGAGCCTGAATGACGCCCGCGACGAGTTTCTGGAAGCGGCCCGTTACTTCGAATATTACGCCGGCATGGCCGACAAGATTGAGGGCATTTCGGTGCCGCTGGGCAAGGACTACATGGATTTCACCCAGTACGTGCCCTTCGGTGTGTCGGTACAAATCGTGCCCTGGAACTTTCCGGTGTCCATCTGCGCCCGTTCGCTGGCCCCGGCGCTGGCGGCCGGCAATGCGGTGGTGATCAAGTCGCCGGAGATTTCTCCGCTGGCAATGACCCTGCTGGTTCAGGCCATCGAACAGGCCGGTTTCCCGAAAGGGGCGGTCAACCTGCTTTGCGGCAAGGGTTCGGAAGTGGGCAGCCACCTGGTCAGGCATCAGGACACCAACCAGATAGTGTTCACCGGCTCTGTGCCTACCGGTCAGCGCATTCTCAAGGATGCGGCCGAGCGCGCCACCCCCTCGGTGATGGAGCTGGGCGGCAAGTCCGCCGCCATTGCGCTCAAGGATGTCAACCTCGACACCCTGCTGGCCAGTGTGAAGGTCGGCATCTTCTTCAACGCCGGTCAGGTGTGCTCGGCCATGTCGCGGCTGCTGGTGCAGCGCGATCGCTATGAAGAAGTGAAAGCCGCCGTGGTGGCGCTGGCCGAGAGCCTGACCATAGGGCAGGGCGAAGCCAACCCGGATCTGACGCCGGTGGTGTCACAGGATCAGCAACAGCGGGTGCTGGCGATGATCGAACAGGCTCGGGCCGAAGGCGCCAACATTCTTGCCGGCGGCGCGGCACCGGACTTGTCCGGCTACTTTGTGGCGCCGACGGTAATCGAGGCGACCCCCGAGATGACCATAGCCCGGGAAGAAGTGTTCGGTCCCGTGCTGGTGATCATGCCCTTCGACAGCGAAGACGACGCCGTGGCGCTGGCCAACGGCACCGACTTCGGTCTGGTGGCCGGAGTGTTTGGTGAAGGCCTGAGCCAGACCCTGCGCATCGCCAACCGGCTGCGCGGCGGCCAGGTGTTCATCAACGAATGGTTTGCCGGCGGCATCGAAACGCCGTTCGGCGGCGTGGGTCTGTCGGGTTTCGGTCGCGAAAAGGGACAGGAAGCCATCTACAGCTATGTTCAGACCCGCAACATCGGCATTCGTCTGAGTCAGGGTTAAGTAATAAATAGCGAGCTTCATCGCACGCCAGAAGTCAGCAGCGAACGCAGACGCGCCATAAACCCATCCATGGGGGCTCCGCCGCGTCGTCCCTGACGCGGAGGGTCTGCTTATCGCAACCTGACCTCTGTTCAATCGAGTGCGGTGTAACAACCGCTATTTAGCAGTAAACAGGGTAGTGGGGAGAAACAAGATGAAAAAGTGGTTATGCATCATCTGCGGACTGATTTACGACGAGGCCAAAGGCTGGCCCGCCGACGGCATTGCCCCGGGTACTGCCTGGGAAGATGTGCCGGATGACTGGCTTTGCCCCGACTGCCTGGTCGGCAAGGCCGATTTCGAGATGCTCGAGATCACCGACGAAGAGCCGGCTCCGCTGGCGGTCGTGGCCGAGATCAGCACGCCGCTGACCGACGCTGCGGTTGAACCGGTGGTGATCATCGGTACCGGTCACGGCGGCTATCAGCTGGCGGCGGCGTTGCGTGCCCAGTCACCGCATCTGCCCATTACCCTGTTTACTGCCGATGACGGCGCCCTGTACAGCAAGCCGGCCCTGTCCAATGCCCTGGCGCTGGGCAAGGATGGCGACAGCCTGGTCAGCGAACCGGCGCTGGCGTGGGAGCAGCGACTCGGCGTGCGGGTTTACCCTCATACCCGGGTCGAAAAAATCGATCGCGACAACAAGCAGCTGCACACCAATATCGGCGTTTATCCCTACGGTCGTCTGGTGCTGGCCACCGGCGCCTCGCCCATCGTGATCCCGGTGAAGGGCGCCCAGGAGGCGATGATCAGCGTCAACGATCTGGTTGATTACCGTCGCTTCCGCCGGCAACTGACCGGCAAGCGTCACGTCACCATTCTGGGCGATGGCCTGATCGGCTGCGAGTTTGCCAACGATCTGGCTGCGCAGGGCGTGGCGGTAACGGTAGTGGGTCTGGGCCAGTGGCCGATGGAGCGACTGATCCCGCAACCGCTGGGTGAGGCGTTGCAACAGGCGCTGACGGGGCTGGGTGTGGACTGGGCGCTGCAAGACAGCATCGGCCGCATCGATCGTGAGGGCGAAGGTTATTGTCTGCAACTGCAAAGCGGCCGGGTGCTGAACACCGATCTGGTGCTGAGTGCCGTGGGCCTGCGACCCAGTGCCGGTCTGGCCCATGCCGCCGGACTGGCCACCGGGCGCGGCATCAGTGTCGACATCTGCCATCAGACCTCGGATCCCGCTATTTTTGCCCTGGGTGACTGTGCCGAGGTTGAGGGCCAGTGGGCGCCCTATATCGCGCCCATCAACCAGGCCATGCCGGCGCTGGTCAACAGCCTGCTCGGTACCCTGACCCCGGCGGTGCTCAAGCCGGCCCCGGTGCTGGTCAAGACGCCGGTGCTGCCCTTGTCGGTGATGCCGGCCGGTGGCGAAGGTGAGTGGCGCATAGAAGGCAGTGGCCAGGAACTGGCGGCCGGTTTCTACAACCCCGCCGGCGAACTGACCGGTTTTGCCCTGTTGGGCAGCAGCTTGCAGGGCCAGCGCAGCCAGTGGCTGGAACACCTGACCACAAATCGCCACGCGGCCTGAGGAACAGAAGATGATCAACTTACCCAAGGATGACCACAGCTGCGGCTGGTATCAGGCTCTGCCTCCGGCCGCGCCGGTCACCCGGCTCAAGGGCGTGCAGAAAGCCGACTATGCGGTGCTGGGCGCCGGCTTTGCCGGCCTGGCGGCGGCTCGCCGGCTTGCCGAACATCACCCACAGGCGCGCATCGTGCTGGTGGATGCCCAGCGGGCGGCCGAAGGCGCCTCCGGCCGTAATTCCGGCTTTGTCATCGATCTGCCGCACAAGTTTGCACTGGAGCATCCGGACCCGGCCCACAAGCAGAAGCTGCTGGGGCTGAACCGCTCTGCCATCGCCCAGCTGGATAGTCTGGTGCAGCGCCACGGCATCGACTGCCAGTGGTCGGCGGTCGGCAAATATCAGGGCGCGGTGGGCGAGCGGGGCGAGGCCTTTCTCGATCACTTCGAGCACCTGATGAAAGATCTGGGCGAACCCTACCGCAAGGTGGATCATAGCGAGCTGAGCGCGGTGCTGGGTACTTCTTATTACCGGCGCGCCATCTATACCCCCGGGGGGTATCTGATGCAGCCGGCGGCGCTGGTGCGTGGCATGGCCGACCATCTGCCGGACAATGTCGAGCTGTTGGAGCAGTCGCCGATCCGCTCTTTGCAGCGAGAGAATGGCCATTGGTGTCTGCGCGGTGACGACGGCGAAATTCAGGCGCCGAAAGTGCTGCTGGGCACCAGTATCTTCACCCGCGAGTTCGGTTACCTCAAAAACCGGCTGTTGCCGGTGATGACCTTTGCCAGCTGGACCCGTCCGCTGACCGACGCCGAACTGGCACGCTATGGCGGCAAGCTGAACTGGGGGCTGACCCCGGCCGATCATGCGGGCACCACGCTGCGTATGACCGCCGACCGGCGCATTCTGATCCGCAACAGCTACAAGCATGTGCCTCAATATGGCGGCAGTACCAATGACGGCATGCGCCAGCGCATTCAGGCCGATCATCGCCAGGCATTTCTGGCCCGTTATCCGGATCTGGCCGAGGTGCCGTTCACCCATACCTGGGGCGGGGTGTATGCCATCTCCCGTAATTTCACCAATTTCTTCGGGCAGTTGGAAGATGGCGTGTATGCCAGCGCCTGTGACAACGGCGTGGGGGCGGCTTGGGGCACCATTTCCGGCACTCTGCTGGCCGATTTGGCGGTGGGGGCAGACTCCGCCCAACTGCATGACATTCAGCAAGTGACCGGCATACCCAGTCTCAACCCGCCCGAACCTTTTCTGGGGCTGGGGGTAAGAAGTCGTATTGCCCTGGCCAAATGGCAAAGTCGGAGCGAATTATGAGTGAAGTCAGAGTTATCGACAGCAAGGAGCTGGATTTCAGTTTTCGTGGCGGTCCGCCGGGTGCCGCCTATGTGGCCCGGGCGCTGAGCCCCGAGATCTCCCCGAACATCGGGGTGGGTTTTGCCCGCTGGGAAGGGGCCGAAGTGGCCTGGACCGTGCTGTATGACGAAGTGGTGTTCGTGATTGAAGGCTGCTTCGAACTGACCGCCAACGGCAGGAAACACGAGGTTCGCCCCGGCCAGATGCTGTGGATTCCCGAAGGTACCGAGCTGGTGTATGGCGGCCATGCCCTGTTCGGTTATGTGGTTCATCCGGGCAACTGGAAGGAGTTGCACGGACTGGCTTGATGGAAGTACGTCTCCAGGCACTACTTTGCCGGCCCACTCGGGCCGGTTTTTTTATATACCGGATCCTGGCAGGGAGATCAGGCTTCGGGAATGGCGGCGATGACCGAGATTTCAACCAGCAGTTCGGGGCTGGCCATGGCGGCTTCCACACAGGCGCGGGCCGGGGCGTGCCCGGCGGGCACCCAGGCGTCCCATACTCGGTTCATGTCGGCGAACAGACTCATGTCCTTCACATAGATGGTGGCACTCAGCAGGTGCTGGTTGCTGCTGCCGACTTCGGCCAGCAGGGCGTCGACCTTGGCCAGCATGGTACGGGTCTGTTCGGCGATGCCTTGAGTACGGTCTTCGGCCACCTGGCCGCAGAGGTAAACGGTGTTGTTGTGAATGACGGTGCGGCTCATGCGCTCGCTGGTGTGATGGCGTACTAGGGTCATGGTGTCTCCAGAAAGGGTTGCAGCCGCCGAACTTGAGGCTCGGCGGCCGGTGTTGCGTTGGGTGGTATTCGTTGGCTTATTTCGAGTCGTTATCGCCCAGGGTGGCCAGTTCCTGCAGGGTCAGCGGCTTGATGGGCGAGCGAATACGGTAATAGCCCACTTCGGCCGGGGTGGTCTGGCGGGTATCGGCGATAATCTGCGCCACCGTCAGGCCGCACATCCGACCCTGGCAGGGGCCCATGCCGACCCGGCTGAAGGCCTTGGTCTGGTTGGGGCCGGTGCAGCCCTGCCGGACAAAGCGACGAATATCACCGGCGGTGACCTCTTCGCAGCGGCACACCAGGGTTTCGTCGGCCGGCGTGAGAAACTCTGCGGCGGGTTGGTAGAGCACATCGAGGAAGGGGCGAATCGCCATGATCGGGGCCAGGGTGCGGCGCACCGGTGTGGCCAACCGATCCCGCTCACTCGGGTTTTGTCTGCCCAGTTGATGAGAAATTTGCCATACGGCCAGGCGACCGGCCTGTTCGGCGGCCACGGCACCACCGATACCGGCGCCGTCACCGGCGATGAAGATACCCGGAATATCGGTTTCTCCCCAGCTATCGGTACGAGGGCGCCAGCATAGCTGTTGTTCGTCCCACTGGTGGTCGATGCCGATGGCCCGGCTCAACTGCACGTTGGGTACCACGCCCTGGTGCACCAGCAGGCTGGTGGCGTTCAGCGTCTGTTCCTTGCCCTTGTGGGTAAAGCGTACTCGAGCCAGCTTGCCGTGCTCTCCGGCTTCGGCCTTTAGTCCGCTCACTCTATTCAGGCAGGGCACGCCGGAGCCCTTGAGTCGGGCCATGTAATCGAGCCCCTTGAGCAGCATCTTCCAGCCACGCAGGGCGCCGCCGACATGACGGCCGGCCTTGAGATAGTTGTCTCTGGGGGTGGTGTCGAGCACGGCTGCAATCTCGACCCCGGCCCGGTGCAGTTGCAGCGCTATCAGCAGCAACAGCGGGCCGCTGCCGGCCAGCACCAGGGGGGCTGGCGGCGTCAGGCCGCTGGTCTTGAGCATGATCTGGGCGGCGCCGCAGCTCATCACGCCGGGCAACTGCCAGCCGGGGAAAGGCACAGGACGCTCCTGGGCGCCGGTGGCCAGCAGTATTTTGCCCGCCTGCAGGGTGCGGGCCTGACCCTGCGCCGATAGCCGGACTTCCCGCTCGCGGGTGATTTCCCACACGGTGGCGGACGGAATGTAGTCTATCCCGGCCTGGTTGAATGGCGCCAGCAGCTGGCGGCCATGGTAGTAGTCCGGCCCCAGTATGCGTTCATCCTGCGGCGCGGGCGCCGAGATGGCGCGGTATATCTGGCCACCGGGAGCGGCTTGTTCGTCCAGTACGGCGACGGTCAGGCCCTGCTCGGCGGCGGCGGTGGCCGCCGCCATGCCCGCCGGGCCGGCACCGACGATCACCAGATCATACTGCTTCATGGAAGTCTCCCTCTGTCAGCTCTCGGGCCCCCGATTGGCGGCGAATTTTCATGCCGTCGGTCACCTGCACCATGCAGCCCTGTACGTTGGCCAGGCCATCGACTTCTACCAGGCATTCGAAACAGACCCCCATCATGCAGTAGGGGGCGCGAGGGCTGGCAGACACCGGCGTGGTGCGCGACGGCACGGCACCGGCGGCCAGCAGGGCGGCGGCGACCGAATCACCCTCGCGGGCGGTAAAGGGCTTGCCGTCGATTTCCAGGGTGACAGACCCGGCGGGTGCCGTGGCCAGTCGGTTAAAGGGGGAATCGGTCTGCACTGAACGCCTCCAGGGGAATGTCTGTGTCTTTGCCCAGCAGCCAGTCGACCAGAGGGCCGGCATGCACGGCACCCAGGGTCACACCGCTGTGGCAGGTCACCACAAAGGCGCCGGGGTATTGGGCCGACTGTTGATAGATGGGGTAGCCGTCCGGGGTCATTACCCGCAGGGCGCCCCAGGAGCGGATCAATCGTACTTTTTCCAGCACCGGATACATGCGGATGGCGCGGGCGGCAATCTTGCCGAGCTCCTCGGCGGTGGTGCCGGTATCCAGGCCCACGTCTTCCTTGGAGTCTCCCAGCTGCACCGTGCCTTCGCCGGTCTGGCGCACATGGCCGGTGGGGTAGCTGATAAAGTGCTTGAGTCGCTCGGTAATCAGCACCTGCCCCCGGTTGGGCTCAACCGGCGCATGCAGGCCCAGTTGCGGCGCCAGCGCCTTGTTGCCGAGGCCGGCGGCCAGTATTACCTTGCCGGCCTGCAGGCGGTGACCATCCAGTATGATGTCGAAACCGCCCTGTTGCCGGGGCTGGATCTGCTGCACCGGCTGGCCGTTGACCAGGTTTCCACCATGCAGTTCAAAGGCCTGATGCAGGGCCCGGAATAACAGCAGCGGATTGAGGTGGCCGTCCATCGGTGACCAGGTGGCACCGGCGATATCGGGCCCCAGCGCCGGTTCTTTTGCCCGCGCCTGTTCGGCGTTCAGCACCTCGAACGGGTAGTCGCCATCGGCGTCCTGCTGCATCTTGGCCAGCATGTCGGCCCGCTGCTGCAGGCTTTGCTGGTCGAGGCAGACATAGAGGCCGCCGCCTTGCTGCAGCTCGATATCGATGCCGGTATCCTGTTGCAGGTTGGCGGCAAGCTCCGGCCAGAGCCTGGCCGACAGCCGGGACAGCCGGGCATACTCGGGGCAGGTGTCGCCCTTGCCCTGTACCCAGACCAGACCGAAGTTGCCGCGAGAGGCCCGCAGCGCCTGATCGCCTTCGTCGAAGACGGTGACCCTTTTGCCCTGGCGCAACAGGCCGTAGGCCAGGGACATGCCCACCAGACCGCCGCCGATGATGGCCACATCGGTCTCGTTGCGGCTGGCATGGTTGCGAACCGACATCATGTTCTCCTTTGGCAAAATGAGGAAATCGGGCCCGAGCGGGCCCGATGGATTTACTTGAATTGCGCCAGAACCTGCTCGGCCCAGTCGGTGCCGATATCTTTCATGATCTCGGGCCAGATTTGCTCACGGGCCACATCGGCATAGGCGTCGATATCGGCATCGGTCACCGCAACGATGTTGGCCCCGGCATCGGCCAGACGCTGCTCGTAGGCGGACTGATCGGCCTGAGCGGAGTCCCAGCGACGCTGTTCAAAGGCCTGGGCGGCCTGATCCAGGGTGGCGCGCTCGGCATCATCCAAATCCGCATAGCGTTCGGCGTTGATCTGCAGGAACCACACTTCGAAGTGGGTGTTGAGCGGCACATAGGACTTGGTGACGTCGCGGAAGGAGGCGTAGTAGCCTTCGGCACCCGAGCCCATAACGCCGTCTACTACCCCGGTCTGTACCGCGGTAAAGGCTTCTGAGAAAGGCAGGGGCGAGCCGATAAAGCCGGTGTTGTCGGCCAGCAGCTGGAACGACTTCATCGGCGGCACCCGCAGCTTCACGCCCTTGTCATGGCTCGGATCGGCGACCTGTTCCACGTCCCGGTTGAGGGCGATACCGCCGAAGTACACCGGCCAGGCGGCCAGTACCTTGATGTCCTGCGCCTGATACAGATCGTTGATGGTGTTGCGCAGCGGTGAGCCCGGGGTGTAGGCCTCGCGGGCATCGGTCCAGTTTTTCACCATGTAAGGCATGTAGATCACCTGAAAGCGCTTGTCGGCACCGGCAGAAGGCGGCTGCACCGCCATATCGATGGCGCCCAGACTGACCCGCTCCTGTACCACCGTATAGTCGCCGAGGGCGTTGGCCGGATAGACCTTGAGCTTGAGATCGCCATCGGTGGCGGCCTTCAGCTCGTCGGACAGCTGACGCACGTCCTGGTCGATGGCGGTACCCTGGGGCCGCACGTGGGAAATCTTGAGGGTGGCCGCCTCGGCGACGGTGCTGGCCAGGGTCAGCGACAACAGCAGGCTCTTGGCCAGGGTGGTGTATTCAATCCGTTTTTTCATGGTGTTCTCCTTGAGGATCAGTAGCCAAACAGGGCTGGTATATATTCAGACAGATCCGGCCATACCGAGACCAGCACCACTACCGGCAGGTAGCCGAACAGCAGCAGTATCATGGCGGGCTTGATCAATTGGGTGAACGGCACCTTGCCGATGCGCGCACCCATGTAAAGGATGCTGGCATAGGGCGGGGTCACGCCCCCCATGGCGGTGTTGACGCCCATGATGGCGGCAAACTGGATGGGGGTGACACCCAGGGCCGACATCAGCGGCAGCAGGAGCGGCGCCGTGAGTATGATGGCGGTGACGTCGTTGACCACCATGCCAATCAGGAACAGGAACAGGTTGACCATGATCAGCAGCAGCACCTTGTCGGTGGTGATGTCGAAGATGGCATCCACCAGCGCCTGGGGAATGTCTTCCATCACATAGATCTGACTCAGCATCAGGCTGAACAGCACCATGATCAGGATGGCGCCAACCGCGGTGGCGGACTCCTTGCCGGACTCGATAAAGGTGCGCCAGGTCAGACCCTTGTAGATCATGAACCCCACCGGAATGGCATAGATAACGGCGATGGCCGCGGCCTCGGTGGGGGTCATGATGCCGCCGTAGATGCCGCCCAGTATTATTACGGGCATCAGCAGCGCCGGCAGGGCGTGTACGGTGCGGGCGGCGCCTTCGCGAATGGCTTCGTTGAAGGGCTTGGGATCGTCCAGCACCAGCGGGAACTTGCGGGCCATGAACAGGTTGACCAGAGCGAAGTTGAACATGATCAGCAGGCCCGGCCCCAGGGTGGCGAGGAAGCTGGCCAGAATCGAGGTTTCGGTAACCCAGCCGTAGACGATCATGGTGACGCTGGGCGGGATAAGCAGGCCCAGAATGGACGAGTTGGCAATCAGTGCGGTGGCGTAGGCGCGGGGATAGCCCTGACGCTCCATCTCCGGGATCAGCAGCGGTCCGATGGCGGCGATGCCGGTGAGGCCACTGCCGGAAATGGCGCCGATAATGGCGCAACTGACCGACGCCACCACGCCCAGACCGCCACGAATGCGGCCGACGAACAGGTTGACGAACTTGAGCAGACTGCCGGCGATGCCGCTGACACTCATCAGGGTACCGGCAAACACGAACAGGGGCACCGCCAGTAGCACCGGGGTGGCCAGCTGATTAAAGCCCCACAGCATGGTGCCTTTCATGGTGGCGTCTCCCACCAGGCTCATCACCATCAGGCCGGCGCCAAAGCAATAGGGCAGCGGCACGCCGATGGTGAGCAAAATCACCAATACGGCAAAGGCCAGAATCGCAATTTCAACCATGGAACTTCTCTCCTTTCTGTTCTTCCGTGAGCAGCTTGAACTCGGTCACCTCGGCCGGTTCGGGAATGGTGTCGACCCGGTGGGCCTCACCGCCCGCCAGCAGGGTGCGCAGGTGTTTCAGCAGGTGCCAACCCACATAGAGGGTCATCACCATCAGGCCCATAAACAGGGCGGCTTCGTAGATGATGGTGGGAATGTAGAGGGTCGGGCTCTCTTTCCAGACCCGCTTGGCATACTTGAAGTAGTCCCAGGCCCACCAGGTCAGCCAGCCGGAGATGGCAAGGCTGATGGTTTCGGAGAACACCGCCAGCCAGTGACGTGCTCTGTCGGTCTTGAGAAAGACGTCCAGCACATTGGCGCGGATCTGGGTGTCTTCGCGAGAAGCGTTGACCGCCCCCAGTATGTAGAGCCACATGGTGGGGATCAGCGCCATTTCTTCCAGCCCCATCATGGGTGTTTCAAACACGTAGCGCGAAATCACCTGTACGGCCTGAAAACCGGCCACCGTGGTGATCAGCAGCGTCAGTGTGTACTTGAATACCGTTTCCATATTCTTGTCCTTGTGCGGTTCACCTGCAGAAATCGGTGCTTGCCACCTTGTCTACCTGTTGTTCATTTTGCATTCACAAGATGATAACAACAAATCGTTTTAAGTGGCCTTTGTATAACATAATGTTATCTTGTTGGCAGGGCAGTATTCAGGGAACAGACCATGGCCAAGTTAAGTTATCGACAGGTAGAAGCCTTTCGGGCGGTAATGATCGCCGGCACCACCACGGGAGCGGCGGAGCTGCTCTATATTTCGCAGCCGGCGGTGAGCCGGCTGCTCAACGACTTCGAGGCGGCGGTAAAGATCAAGCTATTCGAGCGTCATCACAAACGGCTGGCGCCGACGCCCGAAGCCTTGTTGCTGTTCGAAGAGGTGGAACGCTCTTTCATCGGTATCGACCGGCTGGCGAACATGGCGGAAGAGCTGCGCGACTTTCAGCGTGGCAGCCTCAAGGTGGCGGCCATGCCGGCCATTGCGCTGGGTTTTCTGCCCCGGGTGATGCAGCAGTTCAGCCAGCGTCACCAGGGGGTGAATCTGACGCTGCAGGTGCGCAGCTCCCAGCAGGTGGCCGACTGGATTGCGACCCAGCATTTCGATGTCGGTATCGGCGCCATCAATGTGGCCGATCCGGCGCTGGCGGTGGAGGTATTGGGGGAGGCGGCCCTGGTCTGTGCCTTGCCGGCGAGTCACCCGCTGGCAGAAAAGCAGGTCATAGTGCCGGAAGATTTGCGGGATCAGCCGTTTATTTCACTGGGGCCGGAGCAGAGCGTGCGTTACAAGGTGGACGAAGCGTTTGAACAGGCCAGGGTCAGCCGACAGCTGGTGTTCGATACCCAGCTGTCGCACGTGGCCTGCTCCTTTGTTGATGCCGGCTCGGGAGTGGCGCTGGTCGACCCGATTACCGCCCTGCATTTTTCGTCTGCCAACCTTGTGTTTCGCCCCTTCGAGCCCTGGGTGTCGTTTTCCTATCATCTGTTGTATCCGGCCCACCGGGCGCGCTCCCGGGCGACCGAGGAATTCAGCCAGCTGCTGAAGCAGGAACTGGCGTTGCTGGTGAAACGTGCCGATGGCCTGCTGCGGCTGAAGAATGTATCGGCGAGCTGACTATCCGGCTTGGGGCAGATTTCAGACCGCTCTTATTTACCCCAGATGCTCCAGCGGCAGGGCGGTTTCGTGCTTGATACGGCGCAGCACGAAGCTGGATCGTACCCCGGTCACGCCATCCAGCCGGGTCAGCTTGCCCAGCAGAAACTGCTGGTAGTGTTCCATGTCGCGCACTATCACCTTGAGTTGATAATCGGCCTCGGTGCCGGTGATCAGATCGCATTCCAGCACCTCGGAAAAGCCGTTGATGGCCGCATCGAAGCTTTCGAACCGCTCGGGCGTGTGCCGGTCCAGCGAGATATGAATGTAGGCCAGCAGACTCAGGCCCAGCTTGTTGGCGTTAAGCAGGGTGACGTGATCGGCGATAAGGCCGGCTTCTTCCAGCGCCTTGACCCGGCGGGAGCAGGGCGAGGGCGACAGCCCGATCCGTTCGGCCAGCTCCAGGTTGCTGATGCGGCCGTGGCGCTGCATCAGTTCCAGAATCCGTCTGTCGGTACGATCCAGTTGTAGTGGGTTGCTCAAAATATTCACCTGATGAAATAACTGCTCTCCATATAGAGTACACGGGGTGAGTTATTGCTTAAAGAATTGAATTTGACCTTTCATTCGCAACCACTCGCCCCGGATTAGGCGATAAGATGGGTTCACCTTCTGGAAACAGACAGACCGATACCCTCGACCCCTGTCGCAAACCGGGATACCACACCGGTAAGCACCACAAAGGCCACACTCGACGCGAGTGAAAGGCCGGGAGCCAGGGCCAAAAGCCCAAGCAGGACACAGAAAGCCAGCCGCCAGGGCTGGCTTTGGTGTTTCTGGGGGGCGGGAGCAGCTCATACCTATTCCAATAAGTATGTAGCCGGTGCATCAGAGGCAACACAGCCAGCTCCCACGACACGCCATAAACCCATCCGTGGGGGCTCGGAAATGCCATCCATGGCATTTCACGGTCGTGGAAGCCTGTCTCTGTTGCCTCTTTTTGAATGCCGAGTTGCCGGTAGGTGGCGCCAACTAGTGACACCGAGGTAGCAGGAGTACAAAGGGATCTGCTTCGCCGACCCTCCGCGCCAGGGAGGGCGCGGCGGAGCCCCCAGGGATGGGTTTACGGCGAGTCGGTGAAGCGGGCCCTTTGGCCGATGAGTCAAAGGTTGAAAGCACCGGGATGGTAGTTCAAATAATCCGCGGTGCGTCCTGCTTGCGGATCAGTATCGGAATCGACTTGGAGGTGGGCGTGTGGCTGCCGTCGCCCACGCTGTGTAGCGGCACCAGCGGGTTGGTTTCCGGATAATAGGCCGCCACGTCGCCGGGCGGAATATCGTAGGCCACCACCTTGAAGCCACCGACCTTGCGCTCGACATCGTCCAGCCACACGCCGATCAGCTCGACCCAGTCGCCTTCCTGCAGGCCGCGGCGCTTGATCTCGTCCGGGTGCATGAAAATCACCATGCGCTGGCCGTACACGCCGCGGTAGCGGTCGTCCATGCCGTAGATGGTGGTGTTGTACTGATCGTGCGAACGCAGGGTCTGCAGGGTTGAGAGCATGCCCTGGGCCTTGGCGGTCACGGCCTCCGGGATCAGGCTGGCAGGCAGCGGATCGGAACCGAAGTTGGCCTTGCCGTTGCCGGTTTGCCACTGATAACGGGCGGCGCTGTTACCCAGATAGAAGCCACCGGGTTGCTGCAGCCGTTCATTGAACTGCTCGAAGCCGGGCAGGGTGGCGGCGATATGATCCCGGATAAGATCGTAATTGTTGGCCAACGCCTGCCAGTCGACCGATTTATTGCCCAGCACCGCCTGGGCCATGCCGGCGATGATGGCGGTTTCCGAGCGCTGGTGCGGACTCTTGGGTTTGGCCACGCCCTGAGAGGCATGGACCATGCTGAAGGAGTCTTCCACCGTAATGAACTGGGGGCCACTGGCCTGCACATCTTCTTCGGTGCGGCCCAGGCAGGGCAAAATCAGCGCCTCTTTACCGGCCATGACATGGCTGCGGTTGAGCTTGGTGCTGATCTGTACCGTCAGATCACAATTGGCCAGCGCCCGGGCGGTGGCGGGCGTGTCGGGGGCGGCGGCGGCGATGTTGCCGCCCAGCGCAATAAATACCTTGGCTTCGCCATCCAGCATGGCCTGAATGGCCGCTACCGCATTATGACCCGGCCGGCGAGGCATGGGCTGTTTGAAGTGTTGTTGCAGTCGGTCGAGAAAGGCGGCGTCGGGCTGTTCATTTATCCCCACGGTGCGGTTGCCCTGCACGTTGCTGTGGCCTCGCACCGGGCATAAACCGGCACCGGGTCGGCCCAGCTGGCCGCGCAGCAGCTGCAGATTGGTGATCTCCCGAATGGTGGCCACCGAATGCTTGTGCTGGGTAATGCCCATGGCCCAGGTGCAGATCACCCGTTCGGCGCTGGCGTAAACTTCGGCCGCCTGGCGCAGTTCGGCCCGGCTCAGGCCCGATTGTACCTCTATCTGTTGCCAGGAGGTGGCCGCGACCGTTGCCATGTAGTCTTCCAGCCCGTGGGTGTGTTGCGCGATAAAGTCCCGGTCGAGCAGCCCCGGCTTGCCTCGCTTCAGCGCCTCGGCGTCCCATTCCAGTACCAGCTTGGCCATGCCGCGCACCGCCGCCATGTCGCCGCCCAGTCGCGGGCAGAAATAGTGGCTGGAGATACGCGAGTCTTTCGGGGTCAGCATTTCCAGCGGGCTTTGCGGATCGGCAAAGCGTTCCAGCCCGCGTTCCTTGAGGTTGTTGAAGCTGACGATGGCGGTGCCGTTGTGGGCGGCATTGCGCAGGCTGTGCAGCATGCGCGGATGATTGGTGCCCGGGTTCTGGCCGAACACCAGAATGGCATCGGCCCGTTCAAAATCACTCAGAGTCACTGTGCCCTTGCCCACCCCGATAGCCTGGGTCAGGGCGACGCCGCTGGCCTCGTGGCAGAGGTTGGAGCAGTCGGGAAAATTGTTGGTACCAAAGGAACGACCGAACAACTGATACAGATAGGCGGCCTCGTTGCTTGCCCGCCCCGAGGTGTACAGCTCCAGCTGATCCGGGTGATCCAGCCCGTTGAGGTGGCGGGCGATCAGCGCGAAGGCATTCTCCCAGGAGATGGGCTCATAGTGACCACGTTCCCGGTTCAGGTACATCGGCTGTTCGAGTCGGCCCTGATATTCCAGGAAATAGTCGCTCTGGCGCTGCAGCTTGCCGACGCTGTGGGCGCGAAAGAAGGCGGGTGTCACCTGTTTGGTGGTGGCTTCCCAGCTGATGGCCTTGGCGCCGTTTTCGCAGAAGGAGAAATGCTTGCCCTGCTCGTCGCCCCAGGCACAGCCGGGACAGTCGAAGCCTTTGACCTGATTGGCCCTGAGCAGATTGCGGATGTTGGCTGCCGGTTGCTGGCTGCCGAACACGAAACGGGTGGTGGCAGACAGGGCGCCCCAGCCGCCGGCCGGGCCCTGATAGGGTTTGATTTTTCTAGTCATGATGAGGCTCGGTTTCTGAAGTGGAATAAACTCGCGGGCCCTGTTGGCGCGACAGATGCAGCAGGTTGAGGCCGGCTCGCCGGGCCTGGCGCACCGCCAGTTCGGTGGGGGCGGCCAGGGTGACCAGGGTAGACAGCCCGGCGCGGGCCATTTTCTGCACCAGCTCTATGCTGCAGCGGCTGGTCATCAGCACCATGCCGGCGGCGAGCGGTGGTTTCTGATGCAACAGGGTGCCAATGAGTTTGTCGAGGGCGTTGTGCCGGCCCACGTCTTCGCAACCATGCAGAATCTGGCCGTCCAGGCTGGCAAAAAAAGCCCCATGCAGGGCACCACATTCCTGACCCAGTGGCTGCCAGTCCGGCAACTGCCGGCCGAGTTGCAAGAGGGCGGATTCCGGCGGCAGCGGTGCGGCAGGCAGACGGGGCAGCTCGGGCAGCGCCTGAGTCAGCGATTCGATGCCGCACAGGCCACAGCCGGTACGGCCGGCCAGGCTGCGGCGGTGCTCTTTCCAGCGGTAATGGGCGCCATTACCCAGGGTGACGCGGGCTTCCAGCGCCTGATCTTGCCGGTGGAATTCCAGATCGTGGATTTCTCGTGGATGTTTGATGATGCCTTCGCTGACCAGAAAACCGGTGATGAATTCATCCAGTTGGCAGGGGGTGACCATCATCACCGCGTGGCTGATGCCGTTGAGCAAGATAGCCAAGGGCACCTCGCTGGCCAGGGCATGGGCATCCCCGCCGGTGGTGGCCACATACTGATAACCTGGCAGGGCATCGGGCTGGCAAAAGGACATGGTCACAGAACTCGTTAAAGGCAGTTAACGCCAGTGTAGTGAGCGGTCGGGGCGTGATCTAATCGAAAGATTCGATATTGTGAGAGAGTTAATCTATCAATCATCGCTTCATTCATACTTTTTAATAATAAAACAGACAGGTTAATCATGGACATCAAGCAGCTTTACTACCTCTGCGCCCTGGAGCGGGAACGGCACTTCGGCCGGGCGGCCCGGGCCTGCTGCATTACCCAGCCGACGCTGTCGATGCGCATCAAGCAGCTGGAAAGCGAGCTGGGGATGCCACTGGTGCGCCGGGGCAAGCAGTTCGAGGGTTTTACGCCCGAAGGTGAGCGGGTACTGGAGCGGGCCCGCACCCTGCTGAGCCACTATGACAACCTCAAACTGGAGGTGGAGGCGATGAAGGGGCGCCTCACCGGCACGGTGCGACTGGGGCTGGTGCCACTGAGTTGCATGGATCTGAGTCCGGTGCTGGCGCGGTTGCGGCAGCGTTACCCCGGGCTGGGGTTCGAGATTGACGACATGACCGCCGATGCCATAGTGCAGGGGCTGGAAAAGAACCGTCTGGATATTGGCGGTGGTTTTTTTGAACCCGAGGTACTGGCGCAACTGAACAGCCTGGCATTGCCGGAGCAGGGGGTGGTGCTGGCGTGCGGACCTGAATGGCGAGAGCGGCTACCGACGGCGCCCACACCGCAGGAGTTGGCGGCATTGCCGCTGTGCCTGCCCAAGGCGGGCATGTATTTTCGCGGCTATCTGGAGACGGTATTTGCCCGGCAAGGCGTCAGGCTGCAGCCGATGCTGGAGTCCGACTCGGTGTACCGGCTGATGCGGGCGGTGCATGCCGGCCTGGGCTGTGCCTTGATTCCGGCCGGTAGCGTGCTTTTTTCCGAATTGCCGGGGGTAGAGTGTCGGCCGCTGGCGTTACCCGCCATGGCCCGCATCGGAGCCCTGGTGATGCGCAACGACGATCAGGCCAGTCCGCTGGCCCGGGGTTTTTTCGAGGTGGCAAAGGAGTTGTGGCATCCCCTTGTGTAGGCCGCGGCATGAGTGGCGATGTTCTATGATTAGTAGTCTCATCATCGCCGATAGACGGATATTCACCGGGAACGGTTAATTGAAAGGGTTTGATGGTCTGTTGGCTCGATAAAGCGGTAATCAATATGAGCATGGATATGCGAAGCTATGGCAATCAGGATGATGGAGTGACCGAGGGGGCCACGACCGAAAAGCGCGACGAGTGGTCGGAGTTGTGTGCCCTGGCAGCCAGGTGTGCCGATGCCGAACGCGCCTGGTTTGTATTCTTCAATGCCGATGGCTGCTCGCCCTCACCCGCTGTGGATAACCAGTGGCCGCCATTACCGCAGTGGGCGGCGGCGGATTATCTGGCTATCCGGCAGCAAGCGCGGTTTTATTGCCCCGTGTCACCGGCGGCCGACCCGGGCGCGGAGCGCTACATGGCGGTGCCCGCGTCGCGCGGGTCATTCGAGGGATTGCTGCTACTCGAATACCGGACAAGAGCCCCTCGGCTTGCGCCAACCCAACGTCAGACCCTCGATATACTGACAACCCACGGCGCCATGTTATGGCGCGAGCAGGAACAACATACACATCAGAGAAAACGGGAAGGCTCGTCCCGGCGTTTTCTGAGCCGGCTAAAAGGCATGTTTGATCATGTTCCCATCCCCATTAACGGGTTCGATTCGGCAGGGCGCTGCATTCTATGGAATCATGAGTGCGAGCGGATATTTGGCTGGAGTTTTGACGAGCTGAAACAACACGCGGCGCCACTGAATCTTTTTTATCCCGATCCCGAACAGCGACGTCAGGTGATCGCCACTTTTACCTCTCTCAACAGCTCGGTATTCCGTGAATGGCGGCCCTTGAACCGAAAGGGAGACGTGCTGACCATGCTGTGGGCCAATATCATGCTGCCCAATGGCCACATGCTCTGCGTGGGGCAGGACATCAGCACACAGAAAGACATCGAAGCCCAGCAGCGGCTGGCAACCAGTGTGTTCGAGTCGAGCTATGAAGGCATCATGGTGACCGATGCCGACAACCGTATTACCCATGTCAATCCGGCCTTTACCCGCATTACCGGATATTTGCCCGAGGATGTGATCGGTGGCTCGCCGGAGTTATTGCAAGCCCAGGATCATGACGACGATTTTTATGCCGAACTGTGCCGCCATCTCGACGCCCGCGAACACTGGCAGGGTGAACTGTGGAGCCGGCGCAAGAATGGTGAGTCCTATCCACTGCTGCTGGCGGTGTCGGTGGTCTGCGACGATGCGGATCGGGTGTTGCACCATGTGATTATTTTTTCCGATATTACCCATCTGAAGCAGCATGAAGCCGAGCTCAAGCACCAGGCCTGTCACGATGCTCTGACCAGGATCCCCAACCGGCTGCTATTTGGTGAATTGCTGGAACGCTCTATTGCCGGCGCCAGGCGTAACGAGGGCAGGCTCGCGGTGTGCTACCTGGATCTGGATGGTTTCAAGCAGGTCAATGACAGTCTGGGACACGCGGCCGGTGATCGGTTGCTCATCGAAATCAGCCGGCGGCTGGGTCAGATCACCCGTAGCTGTGATGCCCTGGCCCGACTGGGAGGGGACGAGTTTGCCCTGTTGTTTACCGGACTGCACAACGATCTGGAATGTGATGAAATTCTCGATCGGGTACTGGCGGTGATCCATGAGCCGATGGAGCTGGATGGTCAGCAGGTTCGGGTGTCGGCCAGCATCGGTGTGGCGCTGTCCCCGCAGGATGCGGATGATGCGGAGCTTCTGCTGCGCTATGCGGATCAGGCCATGTATCAGGCTAAAAAGCAGGGCAAGAACACCTATGTGTTCTTTGATGCCGAACTGCATCAGCAGGAATATCACCGGCAGCAGCAGTTTGCCCTGTTGTCGGCCGCCTTCAAGCGGAACGAGTTTCTGCTTTATTACCAACCACGGGTCGACCTGCTCAGCAAGCGCATGATTGGTGTAGAGGCGTTGCTACGCTGGCGTCACCCGCAACGTGGCATAGTGGCGCCCGCCGACTTTCTGCCATTGATTATCGGCAGCGAGCTGGAATTCGAGGTGGGGCTGTGGGTGATTGAGCGGGTATTGGCACAAATGACGGCCTGGGTGGCGCAGGGGCTGGAGTTCAGAGTCAGTTTCAATGTGAGTACCGGCCAGTTGATGCATGCGGACTTTATCGATGCACTGGGCCGCCTGTTGGCCCGCTATCCACAGGTGTCGCCCTCGTTGCTGGATCTGGAGTTTCAGGAGGCGGCGGTACTGGCCGACATCGATGGTTTGATTCCGGTATTGCAACGCTGTCGCTTGCTGGGGTTGGGTATTTTGTTTGATAACTTTGGCACCGGTTATGCCTCTCTTTCTCACCTCAATCGGTTGCCGGTGGACACCCTGAAAATCGATCGCAGCTTTGTCGGTGACCTGCTGTCGCAAGGGCATGATGTCGGCATGGTGGAAAGCGTGATTCAGCTGGCGGCGGTGCTGAGAATGAGCGTGATTGCGGACGGTATGGAAGTATCGGCTCAGGGTGAGCGCTTGCAACAGTTGGGGTGTCAGTATGTGCAGGGTTATGGCATCTCTCTGCCGATGCCGGCCGAGCAGATCGAAGACTGGCTGCAGACCTGGAACGACCAGCCGTCGTCCCATTGAAACCGCATTGAATGGCAAAAGCACGTAAAAAAAAAGACCCCGGCCTTGGCCGGGGTCTTTGCTATTGCCCGTTGTTGCTAACTGTAATTACAGCTGCGGGCCGGCGGCGACCAGGGCCTTGCCCTCGGGGGTATCGGTGAACTTGTCGAAGTTGTCGACGAAGCGTTTGGCCAGATCCTGTGCCTTGACGTCCCACTCGGCCGGGTCGGCGTAGGTGTTACGCGGATCCAGAATGGAGCCGTCTTCCACGCCCTGCAGGCTGGTGGGAATGGCCATGTTGAAGTAGGGCATTTCAACAAACTCGGCATCTTCAATGGAGCCGTCGAGGATGGCATTGATGATGGCACGGGTCGCCTTGATGGAAATCCGCTTGCCGGTGCCGTTCCAGCCGGTGTTGACCAGGTAGGCTTCGGCGCCGGCTGCATCCATGCGCTTGGCCAGTACTTCGGCGTACTGGGTCGGGTGCAGGCTCAGGAAAGCGGCACCAAAACAGCTGGAGAAGGTCGGAGTCGGCTCGGTAATGCCGCGCTCGGTACCGGCCAGCTTGGCGGTAAAGCCGGACAGGAAGTGGTACTCGGCCTGTTCGCGGGTCAGCTTGCTCACCGGCGGCAGCACACCGAAGGCATCGGCGGTCAGGAAGATCACTTTCTTGGCGTGACCGGCTTTTGATACCGGCTTGACGATGTTGTCGATGTGATAGATGGGGTAGGAGACCCGGGTGTTCTCGGTTTTGGAGCCATCATCGAAGTCGATGGTGCCGTCTTCTTTCACGGTGACGTTTTCCAGCAGCGCATCGCGGCGGATGGCGGCGTAGATTTCCGGCTCGTTTTCCTGGCTCAGTTTGATGGTCTTGGCGTAGCAGCCGCCTTCGAAGTTGAACACGCCATCGTCGTCCCAGCCGTGCTCGTCGTCGCCGATCAGCTCACGTTGGGGATCGGTGGACAGGGTGGTCTTGCCGGTACCGGAAAGGCCGAAGAAAATGGCCACGTCGCCGTCTTTGCCCACGTTGGCGGAGCAGTGCATGGAGGCAATGCCCTTCAGCGGCAGCAGGTAGTTCATCATGGAGAACATGCCTTTCTTCATTTCGCCGCCGTACCAGGTACCGCCGATCAGTTGTACCCGCTCGGTCAGGTTGAAGGCGACGAAGTTCTCGCTGTTCAGACCCTGCTCTTTCCAGTTGGGGTTGGTGCACTTGGCGCCGTTCATCACCACGAAGTCGGGCACAAAGCCTTCCAGTTCGGCTTCGCTCGGGCGAATGAACATGTTTTTCACGAAGTGCGCCTGCCAGGCAACCTCGGTCACGAAGCGCACGGCCAGGCGGGTATCCGGGTTGGCACCGCAGTAGGTGTCGACCACGAACAGGCGCTTGCCGGACAGCTGCTTGGTGACCAGGGTTTTCAGCTCGGTCCAGGTTTCCTGGCTCATCGGCTTGTTGTCGTTCTTGCCCTGATCGGCCCACCACACGGTGTCGCGGGTGACGTCGTCACGCACTATGTATTTATCTTTCGGAGAGCGGCCGGTAAAGATACCGGTGTCGACGGCAACGGCGCCCAGGCTGGTTTCCACGCCCTTTTCGTAGCCTTCCAGATCCGCACGGGTTTCTTCTGCGAACAATTGTTCGTAAGAGGGGTTATGAAGGATCTCGGTAACATCGTTGATACCGTATTGAGAGAGGCCTAATTGCTGCGCCTGCGACGTCATTGTTATCTCCTGGTACGAAGGGGTTGAGTAAGCATGGTTATTGGAATAATTAATCGCGGCAGACTAGCAGGAATTGCGCGGTATTTAGGGGATCAGTGTCAAAATTTAGAGTTTTGAGCGGAAAATTAACTAAAAAGGGGCACAATGCCCCATTTTTTTTGTATTAAATGTTAATGCAGTGTCGGGGCATCATTAAAGAGGTTTTGCAGATCCGCTTCATTGAAGTGATAGTGCCGGCCACAATAGTCACAGTGCATTTCGATTTTACCTTCTTCCTTCACAATGTCGCCGGCCTCTTGCTGACCGACCTGCAACAGCGCCTGTTCGCATTTTTCCCGCGAGCAGGTGCATTGAAAGGTGACCGGCTGCGGATCGAACACCCGCACCGCTTCCTGATGATAGAGGCGATACAGAATCTCGTGCGCGTCCAGATTCAACAGCTCGTCGGCCTTGATGGTGTGGGTCAGGGCCTCGAGGTGGGTAAAGTCACCGTCCTCGCCGCCGGGCAGTTCCTGCAGCAACATACCGGCACAGCGCGGCTGCTCGTGCTGCACGTCGGTAAACAGCCAGATGCGGGTGTTCAGTTGCTCGGACTGGGCAAAGTAGTTTTCCAGGCTGGCACTCAGCGAATGTTCGCCGAGATCGACAATACCCTGATAACGCTCGCCGTCATTGGGGGTAATAGTAATGGCCAGATAGCCCTTGCCGACGAGTTCGGCCAGTTTGTCGCTGTCGGGCACCTCGCCTTCCCAGCGGGCCACACCGCGTAGCTGCTGCTGGTGGTCGCCGTTAATCACGGCCAGAGAAACGGGGCCGTCGCCCTGCAGCTGTACCGTGATGTGGCCTTCAAACTTGAGGGTGGCGGTCAGCAGGCTGGTGGCGGTCAGCAGCTCGCCCAGCAGCCGTTGTACCGGTGCCGGATAGGCCTGGGATGCCAGCACCTGATGAAAGCTCTGCTGCAGCTGTACCAGCTCGCCCCGAACCTGGTAGTTGTCGAACAGATAACGATGAAGTTGGTCGATGTGAGTCATAAAAAATCCTGTATGGGCTGAATGCCGTTATCGTCTGTATATGCGATATATAGTGTAAGTGGTTTGAGCTGCGGGGTGGGAAGCCGTTGTCCCGCGGTCGCCTCAGTTACCCTGCTTGATTTTAAGCAGGGTACGCCGTTCCTTTTTATCCGGCCGACGTTCGGGGCTGGGCGCAAACTGGCTGTTGAACTTGCGGGCCTCGGCGTTTTGCTCGCGCTTCTTGATGCTGTCTTCGGTTTCCTGAAACAAACGCTGGGCCTGCTCGGCCTTGCCCCTGTGTTCCGACAATTCCAGCACCACGACTTCCTTTTCATCGTTACCCTGGCGCAGGCGGATCAGGGCACCGACCTCTACCTGCTTGCTGGGTTTGCTGCGTTGTCCGTTGTAGTGCACCTTGCCGCCGTCAATCATGGTGCGGGCCAGGCTGCGAGTCTTGTAGAAGCGGGCGGCCCACAGCCATTTGTCCAGGCGGATGGATGAATTTTCTCCGTTCATTGCGCTCGCTCTCGTTAAAACCGAGCCTGAATTATACCAGATGCCCCGGCCCGGAGCGTATATCGGCGCCGGCAAAAGCCGGCTTGTTGTCACTTGTGGGCAGACGTTTACCGAGAGTTACGATAATCTCTGCACAGGGTGAGCGAAAAGGCGGAAACGGCCATGGCGGACAAGAAACAAAAACCTGAGATATTACATACAGAATTGGTGGCACAGAGTCGTCTTTTCAAGGTGGAGTCGGTTCATCTCAAGTTCAGCAACGGTGTGGAGCGGGTGTACGAGCGTATGCGCAACAGCGGCCGTGGCGCCGTGATGCTGGTGCCGCTGCTGGATGAAAAGACCATCTTGCTGATCCGTGAATACTCCGCCGGAACCCACAGCTATGAGCTGGGCTTTCCCAAGGGGCTGATCGATCCGGGCGAAAATGCCATGGAAGCGGGTAATCGGGAGCTGATGGAAGAAATCGGCTATGGGGCACGGGAGCTGACGCCGCTGAAACAGGTGACGCTGGCCCCCGGTTATTTTGGTAGTCGTATGGATATCTTGTTGGCGCGAGATCTGTATCCTGAACAGCGTGAAGGGGATGAACCCGAGCCGCTTGATGTGGTGCCCTGGCCTCTGGACAAGCTGGACCAGCTGATGGCCCGGCCCGACTTCAGTGAAGCACGCAGCATCTGTGGCCTGTTTATGCTGCAGGACTGGCTCAATAGAAAGGAGTAAGCATGGATATCTATGCCTTGTTGCCGGGCGTGAAGGCGGCCGCCCGTGAATCCGGCAACCTGATACTGTCGATGTATAACAGTGGCCAGTATCAGGCCGAGAACAAAGATGACGACAGCCCGGTCACCAGCGCCGATCTGGCCGCCCACGTTTATCTTAAACAGGCGCTGCGCGAGCTGGCCGATATTCCGGTGCTGTCGGAAGAAGGCACCGAGGTATCGCTGGCCGAACGCAGCAGCTGGCCCCGATACTGGCTGGTGGACCCATTGGACGGTACCCAGGAATTCATCGCCGGCAGCGGTGACTTTTCCACCATGATCGCCTTGATAGAACACGGCAAGCCGGTGCTGGGCGTGGTGTACGGGCCGGTGAACGATCTGATGTATTACGCGGTACGCGGCCACGGCGCCTTCAAGGAGGCGGACGGCGAGACTCGGCGCATCGAGGCGCGGCATCATGATACGGCCGACAAGCTGACCGGGCTGCGCATCACCATCAGCCGTCGGCAAAACGTGGACTGGGTTCGCGCGCGCCTGACGCCCACACTGGACTATCAGCTGGTGCCGCTGGGCTCCAGCTCGCTCAAATCCTGCCTGGTGGCAGAAGGCGCGGCCGACCTGTATATGCGCATCGGCCCCACTGGCGAATGGGACACGGGGGCTACCCAGTGCATAGTTGAAGAGGCGGGGGGGCGCTTGCTGGATCTGAACCTGAAGCCGCTCAGCTACAACCGGCGCGACAGCATGGTCAATCCCAATTTCATTACCCTGGGCGATGCAGGGCTGCCCTGGTCGCAGATTCTGGTCGGTGTCGAGTCTTGAAAGGCAGTGGCAACCGAAGACGCGGGGCGATGCGGCTTGCCTGCTGCCCTTTAGCAGCATTTATTGAAAGGCGCTAAAGGGCAGCCGGGGATAGCGGCGACAAGCAACGAAAGCATGCAAAGGCGGCAGCGGATGGGCCCGGTTTCGCTTGCCGCCTTGCAACCCACACCGCGATGGCCAGCGCCTTATTCTTCGTCGCTGATGGCGTAATCTTCTATTTCGATACCCAGCTCGGCCATGATGGCCCGGGCGTGTGCGGGTATCTGGTCGGGTACGTCTTTGCGCAGATCTTCATCCTGGGGCAGCGGCTGGCCGGTATAGGCGTGCAGAAAGGCCTCGCACAGCAGTTCGCTGTTGGTGGCATGACGCAGGTTGTTGACCTGGCGACGGGTGCGCTCGTCGGTCAGTATCTTCAACACCTTGAGCGGTATGGACACGGTGATCTTTTTGACCTGTTCATTTTTCTTGCCGTGTTCGGCGTAAGGGCTAATATAATCGCCGTTCCATTCAGTTTTCATTGTTCACCCGCATCAAGGTTAAAAATCCGAGCCGAATTGTAACCCTTACATTTTTTATTGGCAATCCAACAGCAAAGACTTTCAGACGTCCGGAAGGCTTGACGGCCCATTCCGGCTGGGTTACTGTGCGCGACTTGGAAGTTCCGTATTAGTAGCTAGCCAGGCTGCCTAAGCTGCCGTAGTGCAAAGGAGAGGATATGCCAGATTACCAGACCCAGACTCATGCCGTTCGTACCGGCATCGATACCGATACTCAGCATGGGGCTGTGGTGCCGCCTATCTACCTCAGCAGCACCTATTCTTTCGCCGATTTCAATGAGCAGCGCCGCTTCGACTATGCCCGCTCCGGCAACCCGACCCGCCAGACGCTGATCGATGCCCTGGCCCGGCTGGAAAAAGGCGCCGGCGCCGCCGTGACCGCCAGCGGCATGGGTGCCATCAATCTGATCATTACCTCTCAGCTGCAGGCCGGCGATCTGCTGCTGGCGCCTCATGACTGCTACGGCGGCAGCCACCGGCTGTTCAACTCCCTGGCCCAGAAAGGTAATTTCAAGGTCGAGTACGTTGATCAGACCGACGAGGCGGCGCTGGCGGCAGCCCTGGCCAAAAAGCCCAAAATACTGTGGATTGAAACGCCGTCCAACCCGCTGCTGCGAGTGGTGGATATAGCGGCACTGTGCGCGGCGGCCAAGGCCGTGGGCGCCTTGAGTGTGGTCGACAACACCTTTCTGTCGCCGGCGCTGCAACAGCCGCTGACTCTGGGTGCCGATCTGGTGGTGCACTCCACCACCAAATACATCAACGGTCATTCCGATGCGCTGGGCGGAGCCGTGGTGGCGGCCAGTGAAGAGCGGGCCGAAGAACTGCGCTGGTGGGCCAATTGCCTTGGCCTGACCGGCTCGGCCTTCGATAACTATCTGACCCTGCGCGGTCTGCGCACCCTGGGCGTGCGCATGCGTCAACACTGCGAAAACGCCGAGGCGCTGGTTACCTATCTGCAGGGCCGGCCGGAAGTCAACACCATCTATCATCCCAGTCTGCCCGGCAACCCCGGCCACGAGGTGGCGGCGCGCCAGCAGCTGGGCTTTGGTGCCATGCTCAGCTTCGAGCTGAATGTGGACGAAGCGGGCATGAAGGCGTTTTTGAAGCAGCTGAAGCTGTTCTGCCTGGCCGAGTCGCTGGGGGGGGTGGAAAGCCTGATTGCCCATCCGGCCACCATGACCCATGCGGCCATGACCGAAGAAGCCCGTCTCGTTGCCGGTATCAGCAACCAGTTGTTGCGGGTGTCGGTGGGTATCGAGGATGTTCGCGACCTGATCGAAGATTTCGACAATGCATTCAAGGTGTTAAGCAAGTAATGACCCAGCAGCAGAACGACACCGACCGCCATCGGCGTCCGGTGCACAAATTTGGCGGCAGCAGCCTGGCCGATGCCGCCTGTTTTCATCGCGTGGCCGACATCATCAACAGCCAGCGTCAGCCCGACGCCCTGATTGTGGTGTCGGCGTCGGGTAAAACCACCAACCGCTTGATTGAATTGCTCAATCTGTTTACCAGTGGTGACAATGCCGCCGCGGCGACCCTGGAAGGACTGTACAGCTTTCAGCGCGGTTTAATCGAAAATACTCTGGATGAAACGGAAGCGGCGCCCCTGCTGGCGGCGCTGGATGAAGACATCAATACCATTGCCGGGGTACTGGAAAATCACCGCCTGGACGACTATCAGCGCAGTTTTATCCAGTCGTTCGGCGAGCTGTGGTCTTCCCGGCTGCTGGCCAGCCTGCTGAACAGTCAGGGTGTGCCAGCAGCCTCGCTGGATGCACGTCGTTTTTTGCGGGTATCCGGCTCACCGGTGCAGGTGGACGAGGCACTCTCGCGCGAGCAATTACAGGGTATTCTGGCCGAGTATCCGGATCAGACACTGGTGGTGACCGGCTTTATTGCCGCCGATGCCGAAGGCCGTACCCGCTTGCTCGGGCGCAACGGCTCCGACTTCAGCGCCACCCTGCTGGCGGCGCTGGCCGACAGTTCACACAGCACCATCTGGAGCGATGTGCCGGGGGTGTTCAGTGCCGATCCCCGGCGGGTCACCGAAGCCCTGTTGCTGACCCGGCTGTCGCTGTCGGAAGCCGCCGAGCTGGCCCGACTGGGCTCGCCCATACTGCACAGCCGCACCCTGGGGCCGGTGTCGGCCAGCCGGCAACAGCTGATACTGCGCTGCAGTTACCACCCCAATGACGGTCACACCCGCATTGAACGCCTGCCCCGGCGAGAGTCGGGCGCCCGTATCGTGACCTCGGTAGACGATGCGGTACTGGTGGAAATGACCATTCCCGACCGTTATCAGGACAGAGTGAACGCACTGACCGAGTGGCTGACCCGGCGCGAGCTGGCCCCCCTGGCCTGCAAGCGGCGTCCCGAACGCAAGCTGTGGCAGATTGCCTATACCCGCGAACAGGCCGAGCAGGCCTTCTCGTTGCTGCGCGATCACCAGCCCGGTGGCGGCTTTGAAGACCTGCAACAGCGGGAAGGTTTTTCACTGGTGGCGCTGGTGGGCAAGGGCGTGACCGCCCAGGCCGAGCAGTGTCTGCATTTCTACCATGCGCTGAACGAGCAGCCGCTGGAGTTTATCCAGCCCGCCAAAAACGGCCTCAGCCTGGTGGGGGTGGTACGTAAAGTCATGCTGGAGCCCTTGCTGCTGCGGTTGCACCAGAGCCTGTTCAGTCGGCCTCGGCGTATCGGTCTGATCCTGTTTGGCCGGGGCAACATCGGCCAGGCCTGGTTAAAGCTGTATCAGCAAGAGAAGGCGCGGCTGGAGCAGACCCTGAACGTGCAGCTGACCCTGTACGGCGTGTTCGACTCCAAAGGTGCCATGCTCGCCAGCCAGGGGCTGGCCGTGGAGCAGGTGCTCAACAACTTCCAGTCCGAGTCCATGGTCTGGCCCGACTGGCTGGAAAACCTGGAAGAACACGGTTTCGACCAGCTGGTGGGACTCGACTTCACCGCGTCCGACACCCTGGTGCAGTACTATCCGAATCTGGTGCAGCAGCATATTCATCTGATTGCCGCCAACAAGCTGGCGGGCGCGGCTGAGCAGGGTTTTTATCTGCGATTGAAGCAGAGTCTGGCCGAGCATCGGGTACAGTTTCTCAGCAACGCCACCGTCGGCGCCGGGTTGCCGGTGCAGAGCAGCCTGCGCCAGCTGCAACAGTCGGGTGAGCAACTCCGTGGTATCAGCGGCATCTTTTCCGGCACCCTGAGCTGGCTGTTTCAGCGCTTTGATGGCAGCCAGCCGTTTTCCGAACTGCTGTTGCAGGCCTGGCAGCAGGGCCTGACCGAGCCGGATCCGCGCCAGGATCTGAACGGGCAGGATGTGAAGCGCAAGCTGGTCATTCTGGCGCGAGAGGCGGGTTTCGATCTGGATCCCGAACAGGTCAAGGTCAGCGATCTGGTACCCGAGGCGCTCGCCGCGCTGGAGAAAGAGGTGTTCTTCGACCGGTTGGCCGAACTGGACCAGCCGCTGGCCGAGGCGCTGGCCAGCGCGCGCGAACAAGGCGGCCTGTTGCGCCATGTGGCCCGCTTCGATGCCGCCAGTGGTGCCGCCAGCGTGGGGTTGGAAGTGGTGGCCGCAGATCACGCTTTCGCCCACCTGCGCCCCGGCGACAATGTCTATGCCATCGAAACCCGGCACTATCGGCAGAACCCGCTGGTGATCCAGGGCCCGGGGGCCGGCCGGGAAGTGACCGCCGGCGCCATGCAGGCCGACTTGTGGAATCTGCTGGCCGGTCTGTAACGAAAAAGGCTCCCGCAGGAGCCTTTTTTCATGACATTGAGTTGTCCTTCCCGAGGGCGGGAAGGGTCTTTTTTGATGCTTACTTCGCGGCCTCGAGAGCGGCGTTTACCCAGCCATCAAACTTGGCCTGATGGGCCTTGATCCAGCCGTCGGTATGGCGTTCTATGGCGGCCGGGGTGTCTTCGCCCTGTTTCATGCGCAGGTTCTGGGCGCTGATGTCGTTGGCGGAGATCTGCATCACTTCAAACAGTTTGGCGGCCGCCGGGTTGGCTTCGGCAAACTCCCGGTTGGCCACTATGTGTTGGGTGTTGGCCTGAAAACCGTAGTCCTTGCCGTTGGGCAGTGAAGTATCTACGTCCTTGCGTTCGCCGGGCAGGGAGGAGAAGGGAACTTCCAGCCAGATGACGTCCTTGCCGGGCACCAGCTCGCCGCTGATCCAGTAGGGGGTCCAGGTGTAGTAAAAAATGGGTTCATCGGCCCGGTAGCGGGAAATGGTGTCGGCCATAATGGCCGAATAGGCGCCCTGATTATGGGTAATGGTGTCGCGCAGGCCGTAGGCATCCAGATGGTGTTCAATCACTTTTTCGCAGCCCCAGCCCGGGGTGCAGCCGGTCAGATCGGCCTTGCCGTCGTCGTTTACATCGAACAGGGCGGCAATGTCCGGCTCCTTGAGTTGGCCTATGTTGGTGATGCCGTGTTGTTCGGCGGTGCGCTTGTCGATCAGGTAGCCCTGCAGGGCGCCGGTGGAATAGACCCCTTCCCGGTAGAGTTTTTCGTCACCACCGGCGGCTTTATAAAAGTCGATATGCAGCGGGTCCCAGTGGTCGGCCATAAAGGTGGCGTCGCCGTTGGCCAGGGCGATGTGGCCGGCGGCGTATTCGATTTCCTGAATGTCCTTCACGGTGTAGCCCAGTTTTTCCAGGCCCTTCATGACCAGCAGGGTCTGAAAGGTTTCCTCGGCAATGGAGCTTTTCAGGGGCTGTACCGAGATGCCGTCGCCGGGCAGGGCCGCGAGGGCGCTCAGGCTGAAGGTGGAGGCCAGCAGGCCGCCGGAAATAGCGCTTATCAGTTTCATTTTTCTCTCCTTGTCGTTTATTCCTTGTTGCCCAGCAGGCGATACAACAGACCCGCAGGGCCGGTTTGATACCAGTGATGTATACCCCGGCTACGCTTGTTCTGACCCATGGACTGGGTCAGCCGGTCCAGAATAATGGCCATTAATACAATGCCCAGGCCGCCCACGGTGGCCAGACCCATGTCGAGCCGGCCGATACCCCGCAACACCATCTGCCCCAGGCCACCGACGGCGATCATGGAAGCGATGACCACCATCGACAGGGCCAGCATCAGGGTCTGGTTGATACCGGCCATGATGGTGGGCATGGCCAGAGGCAGTTGCACTTTGAACAGCAGCTGTGACGGGCTGGCGCCAAAGGAGCGGGAGGCTTCCACCAGATCTTCCGGTACCTGGCGAATGCCCAGGCTGGTGAGGCGGATCAGCGGCGGCAGAGCGAAGATGATGGTCACGACCACGCCGGGTACGTTGCCGATGCCGAACAGCATGACGATGGGCACCAGATACACGAAGGCCGGGGTGGTCTGCATGGCGTCGAGCACCGGGCGCAGGGTGGTCTGGGCCCGGTTGCTGTAGCCGAGCCAGATCCCCAGCGGCAGCCCGATAAGCACGCAGAACACCACGGAAGTAAGCACCAGCGACAGGGTGATCATGGCCTCGTTCCAGGCGCCGATGGCGCCGATCAATACCAGTGACAGCAAACTGCCCAGGCCCAGCCGCCATCCGGATACCTGCCAGGCCAGCAGGGCCACCAGCAGGATCAGTACGGGAGAGGGAATGGCCAGCAGGCCTTGCTCCACACCGGAGAGAATAGTGTCTATGGGGGCGCGTACTGCCTGAAAACCGCTGCGAAAGTGAACGACCACCCAGTCCAGCCCATGTTCTACCCAGCGGTCGAGGGGAATCAGCGCATCCTGAAAGGGGTTCAGCCAGTCGATACCGGCTTGTTCTGCCGGTGCTTCGGGAGCGGCATCGAGCCAGCTGCTCCCGGTATCGGCCGGAGCGTCCGACTCCCAGGGGTCGGCAGCAGGTGCTTCGGCTGGAGAAGTCTGGTCCTCGGTGCCGGCATCGGCAGTGTTGCCCCAGGGGTCGGCGGCAGCTGCTTCGGCAGGAGAGGTCTGGTCCTCGGTGCCGGCATCGGTCGCCGCCGCCCAGGGATCCGGGTTTTGTTCCTTGCTCATGAAGGAGTTTCTCCTTGGCGATCCAGTATTTCCAGCAGGGCGGACTTGGTGATCACGCCCAGGTAGCGGTCCTGTTCGTCGATCACGGGCAGGGCGCAGGGTGCCTGGGCCGCCTGGCCCAGCACCTTGCCCAGCGGCGTGTCGGCGGATACCGGCTCGAGTTCGCTCAGCATGGCGGCCTGCAACTCGCTGCCGGATTTTTCTGCCTGTATGAGTGATTCAACCGATACCGTGCCCAGGTAGCGCTGCTCCCGGTTCAGTACGCAGCCATGCTGCCGTCCTGACTCGCGCAGCTGGCGCAGGGCCTGGCTGACACCGCCTTCACCTTCGGACTCCAGAGTGGGCTGCTGGTCGCTGGCCACGTCTTTGGCGCTGAATACCTGGCTGACATCCACGCCGCGAAAGAAGCTTTTCACATAGTCGTTGGCCGGGTTGTTGAGAATGTCATCAGGGGTACCCACCTGCACCACTTCGCCCCCTTCCATGATGGCGATGCGATCGCCGATGCGCATGGCTTCGTCCAGATCGTGGGAGATGAACACTATGGTGCGTTGGTCGCGGGCCTGAAGTTGAATGAGCTCGTCCTGCATTTCGGTCCGGATCAGTGGGTCGAGCGCGGAAAAGGCTTCGTCCATCAGCAGTACGTCGGGATCCACCGCCAGCGCCCGGGCCAGTCCCACCCGCTGTTGCATGCCGCCGGAGAGCTGGTCCGGGTAGGAATGCAGGTGGGCCGCCAGTCCGACTCGCTCCAGTGCTTCCCGGGCAGTTTGATGACGCTCACCCTTGGCCACGCCGTCCAGCTCAAGACCGAAGGCGACGTTGTCCTGAATGTTGAGGTGGGGCATGAGCGCGAAGGACTGGAACACCATGCTGATCTTTTTGCGCCGGGCCTGGCGCAGGGCGTGGGCGTTCATGGAGGCGATGTCTTCACCGTCCAGGTATACGTGACCGCGGGTGGGCTCAATCAGACGATTGAGCAGGCGTACCAGAGTGGATTTTCCCGAGCCGGACAGCCCCATGATCACGAAGATTTCGCCGGGGTAAATATCGAAACTGGCGTCTTTTACCGCCGTGGTTAGGGAGGTCTGCTGGAAAATGTCGTCTTTGCCCAGCCCCTGCTCCAGCAGAGGAAAGGCCCGCTCGGGCTGGTCGCCGAACACCTTGTACAGGTTGGCGACAGAAAGTTTGGGCTGCATATCCTTTGCCATTTTGTTGAGGGTTAAATTGTTTAGCTTTCTAAGTATATGATCTTACTATGCCTTAAGATGGGCTGGCAGCACAAGTCCCTTTTATGTCAGTTTTTAGCCATATAAACGACCAAATCATAGAGATGCAGGGACGGCAGGGGAATATCAAAGGCTTTGCAGGAAGCCTTTGATGAGAGAAAAACATTACAGAACGATACTTTTACGTGATGATATATGCGCATGGCTGGCGCAGGCAGGGGTTACCCTGGCCGGGATCGCTCGATAATTTCCTGCAAGTCCGGGCACAGCGGCGAGGGCAGGGCCTCGGGGCTGAACCAGGCCACCGCCTCGGCATCGTCGGCGGCCCGCGGGCTGCCGCTGCGGTACTGGCCGCCGACTGCCACCATCACATAGTGGTGGGCCAGCTCGCCGTCGTCACCGTTGGCCAGCACGTCATAACAGGCGAAGGGCGCCGTCATCTCGGCGTGAACACCGGTTTCCTCCTGCAGTTCCCGGGCCGCGCCTTCGGCCATGGTCTCACCCCATTCCAGCTTGCCACCGGGAAAGCCCCAGTGACCGGCATGAGGCGGGTACTTGCGTTTGACCAGCAGCACCTGCTGCCGGTGCCAGACGATGGCAATCACGCCGACCTTGGGTGATGGCTTGGGAGATACTGAAGGCTCCATTTGTGCTCCTTATGACAAAAATCAGGCATCACCATAACCCAGATGAGGTTGTGGTGCATGGGTGTGCGAGCCCGTGTCTTGGTCGTGTTTTATACATCGGACAAAGGGCCCGCCCCGCCGACTCGCGGTAGATACACCCCTGTACGCTCTCTGTTTCATCCCTGAAACAGAAGGCCGGTGGAGCGAATCCCTTTGTCCTCCTGATGCAGCAGCGTTGCCTGTCGGTGCCGTCAACAGATGGTGCCGGCGTCAAGAAGAGGTAACAGGGATTGTCTCAGCCGACCGTGAAATGCCAGGGATGGCATTTACGAGCCCCCATGGATGGGTTCACGGCGTGTCGGTGGAGATAACCCTGTTACCTCTCGAACCATCGTTATTTTTTCAGCAGTCGGTAAACGAACAGCAGGGCCAGGGCACCGATGATGGCGGTGAAAAAGCTGCCGAGGTTGAAGCCGGTCACCGAACCAAAGCCGAGCCGAGTACCGATCCAGCCGCCGACGAAGGCACCGGCGATACCCAGCAGCATGGTCATGATGATGCCGCCGCCGTCCCGGCCCGGCATCAGCCACTTGGCCAGCATGCCGGCCAGTAACCCAAACACAATCCAGCTTAAAATACCCATGTGATGTTCCTTGTGCCGATGATGAGGAGTGAACATGGGTCCCCGACAAACGAAGACCCTAGAGCCTAATGATAGTCAGGCGTCAATCAAAGCCCAGTGATTATCCCATTGGTAGGCCGAATAGAAGCGTTGCTCGCGACCGCCGCTGTCGAGCCGGCTGATGCCGCCCTGGCCGCTGCCCAGCCAGATGTTCTCACCTTTGGCCGAGGCGCCGGAGGCGTCGGACAGGGGGGCGATGCGGATCAGCTCGCCACTGTGACGATGCCAGAGGCCATAACAGTTGCCGGGCGGCGAGGTGGCGGCAATCAGGGTATCGGTGACGGCGATGCTGGCGATGTAATGATTGAAGCGGGCCCAGTCGAGCGTGGTGCCGCCCAGCGTTTGCAATGGCTGGCCGGGCCGGTGGCGCACGATCAGCGGCGGATAGTCGTCCGGCTCGCCTCTGTACTGCTGACCGGTGAACACCTCGCCGTCATGGGTGACCGCCAGATGGCGAATCGACAAGTGTTTGTCTGCCAGGGTGGCCTGCTCCAGCAATTCGCCGGTAGTGGCGTCGAGATAGCTCAGGCTGGGTGCCATGGTATTCAGGTTGAGTGGCTTCCGCCCCAGGGTGTGCACGCCGCCCACACCCACTACCAGGTTGCCGTTGGGCAGCAGGCGGATTTCGTGCGGGCCTATACCGAAGCCGCGATATTCCGCCACTTTTTCCAGCCTGTCTGCCGCCAGCGCGTAGACGCCGATGATGCCTTCGCTGCTGTCGTCGACGCCCTCGGTGGTAAACAGGCGGCGGCCGTCGGCGCTGAACACGCCGTGACCGTAATAATGGCGTTGGGAGTCGGCCTCGCGCACCTGCAACAGGCGCCCTTCGGCATGGTCGAACAGACTGAGAAAGCCGCCCGGGCGGCGGGCATGACAGACCGCCAGCGGCAGATGAGGATGCACCGCCATGCCGTGGCCCCGATCGGGCAGTGGCAGCTCATAGCGCAGGCTGCCATCCAGATTGAGCGCCTGCACCACATAGCGATCCTGCGCTCTACGTCCGCCGCCGATAAGGTAACTTTGCGGGCTGCGGGGCAGGGCGCAACCGGCCAGCCCCAGGCTGCACAAGACGCCGGCGGCCGACAGGCCTTTCAGAAACTGGCGCCGCTGCATCAGTCGCCGTCCGTGGAATTAAAGCCGAGGTTCAGGCCCAGCTCTTCGGGCAGGCGCTGTTTCAGCTGGTAACCCAGTTGATCGAACGACAGCTTGAAGCGCAGCAGGGCGGCGTAGCGATCCCCTTCCAGCCAGTAGCCCAGGCTGTCGCCCTCGGGCAGATGCTTGAGGGTGTCGGCAAAGGCGTGATCCAGCGCCGCGATAACGGCGGCATGACTCGGGTCTTGCTGTTGTGAATCTTGCAGATAGGCGCGGATGCCGCCATGGCGGTATTCCTGCTCCAGCGACAGCAGGCTGGCGCGCAGAAAGTGCAGCGACTGACCGCTGCGCCAGGCCTCGGCAAACAGCGGCCGTGGGTGTTCTACGGTGTTCAGCGGCAACACCAGCTTCTTTTCGATACGCTCGTAACGATGAGACAGCTGGCCCAGTATCTGGGTCAGCAGGGCGGTACTGCCCCCCTGTTGCTGCATTCGGGCCAGTTGCTGCTGGTAACCGTCGGCATCGTGCCAGGCGGTGCTCAGCCGTTGGCCATTGGCCGCCAGCTCGGCACCGATGCCGGGTAGCAGCAGGCAGCGCTGCCGGGGCGTGAGGTCGTTTTCGAGCAGATATTCCATGGCGCCCAGGGTGGTGGTGACACCTTGTTGCCGCACGGGCTGGCCCTGCTCGGCGGCGGTCAGCTGGCGTTGCAGCTGCTTGCCGGTGGTGTCCTTCTTGTCGGGCCAGAACTGAAAGGAAAAGCTCAGGCCTTCGGCATCCAGCGGGCCACCACTCTGGCCCTGATGGGCGCTCCAGGTGGCAAAGCTGCGGCGCCAATGCTGTTTGAGATCGGCTAGCGCATCTTTCTGTGTGGCAGACGATGACGGCTGGCAATAATCGCTGCCGGCCTGTTGCAATTGCTGCAGTTCGCCGGCCAGCCGGTCGGCCTGTGCGCGCATGAAGGTCAGATGATGATCGCTCAGGGTCTGCAGGGCCGGATCAAGCGGTGGCTGGCTCTGACAGGCGGTAAGAGTGCCAAGGGTGGCGAGCAGCAACAGTGTTTTTTTCATAGGGACTCCAGAAAGGCGATGAGTCGAGTGCGTTCTTCGCTGCTCATGGCGATGACGCTTTGTTTGGCGGCCTCGGCTTCGCCACCGTGCCAGAGAATGGCCTCCAGCAGGGTACGGGCACGGCCATCGTGCAGGTAATAGGCATCGCTGCCGGCCACTTCGCCGGCATAGCCCAGCCCCCAGAGTGGCGGCGTGCGCCATTCATGACCGTTAGCCTGAAACTCGGGGCGGTTGTCGGCCAGGCCGTCGCCCATGTCGTGCAGCAGCAGATCGGTATAGGGATAGATTTTCTGGTGGCTCAGCGCCACGCTGTCATGTTCGCCGGTGGTGTAAGAAGGGGTGTGGCAACCGCTGCAGCCCAGGGCCAGAAACAGCTGTTTGCCGGCGGCCACGTCGGGGTGGTCCAGATTACGGCGGGCGGGCACCGCCAGATGCTGGCTGTAGAAGGTGACCGAGTCCATGATGTCGTCGCTGACTTCAATTTGGCCACCATCGGGATACCGGTCGCAGCCCTGCGCCGGAGCGCAATCGTCGGCGGGAAACAGCGACGAGCTCAGCCCCATGTCACCGGCGAAGGCACCGGCATCCTGCTGGCGCAGGTTGGGCTGGCCCGCTTTCCAGCCGAAGCGGCCGACCACGGTCTGCTCTGCGGCAATGTCCCACACCCGGTTGGCGCGGCCGCTGATGCCATCTCCGTTGCTGTCTTGAGGATCTTCGCGCACCAGCAGGTCGGTTTCATCGATGGCTTCCAGCAGGCCCAGGCCAATCATGGGCGGGGCGATGCGGGACGAGAACAGGGTATCCGGGTGCAACGCACCGTAGCCGGGCTCGGCCACCGTCAGCCGTGGCTGGCGCAGTTCCACCTCGGTGCCGTCTTTCAGGCTCACGGTGTGGGTCTGATAGTCGATCTGTACCCTGCCCTCGGGACGGGCGCCGGGAATGGCCATGTCCTGCAGCTGGCCGCCATAGGTGGGCTCGTTGATCACGCCGTGCATCCGCAACCATTCTTCCTGCTCGGGGCTGCCGTCGCTCGGAATCGACAGCCGTACCAGCATGCTGACCGCGTTGTCGCCGGCAAATTGCGGCGGGTGGCCGCGGCCATCCTTGACGTGACAGCTCTGACAGGCGTTGGTATTGAACAGCGGCCCCAGGCCATCGCGGGCATCGGTGGTGGCGGGCGCGGTGACCCAGGGGTTGCGAAAGAAGCTGTTGCCGACCGAGAAATCCAGTCGCTTTTGAAAACTGAGGTTGGTGGCGGGCATGGAATAGGCGTTGGCACCGGTTTTGTCGGTGGTGGTGTCGCCACCGGGTTTGGCCGGGTTGGCCTGCGCATTCAGGGCCAGGGTGGCGCCGAGCAGCAAACTGCCGAGTCGAAAAAGCATAGAGACTCCAGAGTAAGAGGGACACCTGTGGCTTCAGATTGTGAGTCGGTGGCCGGGCAGCTCAGGGAGTTCGGCCAAAGGGTCAACCCCACCGACACGCCATAAACCCCTCCCTGGGGGCTCGGGCATGCCATCCATGGCATGCCACGGTCGCTGGAGTTGATCCCTTCGGCCTCTTTTCTGATATCGGCGCTACCTGTTGTAGGCTGCCTGAAGGTCTGCGTACAGTCTGATGCTCAAGGTGTGCCGTGGCGGGAAGGTACCGATGCCGTGGCGCCGCCCTCCCGCTGTATTGTTATTGATATGCGATGTTGAACTCAGAACTCGTGATCGGCGGTGTCCGGGTTCAGGTTATTGATGCCGATGGTGTTGGCGGCCAGTTCGATGGCGCGGGTCTGCTTGACCAGGCCGTCGATGGCATCCAGCACCAGCTGGTTACCGGCCGGGTTGTCGGCGGCAATCAGCTGATCAAAATGCACATTATTGAGTTCGGCAGACGCGACCAGTTGGTAGACACCCTGTTCGCTCTCGCGCATCTGAACGCCAATCTGTTTGGCGGCATCGCTGTCTTGCTGTGCCACCAGCTGCAGCAGCGAAGGGCCTTGCAGTATGCTGCCGTCGATGCGCTGGTACTCGCCGAACATCAGATTAACGATGCCTTTTTCGTTGTAATAATGAGAGTGGTGGGTGTTGTCGGAGAAGCAGTCGTGCTCGTCTTCCACCGAGTTGGCCACCAGTGCCACCTTCATCCGTTCACCGGCCAGCTCGCCCAGTGACAGGGAGCCCATGCCGAACAGCATGCGGCGCAGGCCTTCTTCGGCGGGCAGGCCAGTCAGTTCGGCGCGATAGTTGCCGTTCTGGCCGGCTTGCCACTGGCTGCTCATCCAGCCGAGATCGCTGACCAGCAGCTGACTGGCGGCCTGCAGGTAATCCCGGCGGCGGTCGCAGTTGCCGTTGGTGCAGTCTTCGCCCAACGCATAGTCGGTGTAGGGGCGCTCGCCGGCACCGGGCGCGGTGCCGTGCAGATCCTGGCCCCAGAGCAGAAACTCGATGGCGTGATAACCGGAGGCCACGTTGGCTTCGGAGCCGGCCAGTTCGTTGAGGCCGGCCAGTAGCTCGGGGGTGATGTTGCTGACATCCAACTGCTCACCGCCAACCTGCAGTGCCGTGTTGGCGACGATATTGGCGGCGGCGCCGTCGTTGCCCAGCTCGTGCTGATAGCCGTCGGCCACATAGTCGATCAGTCCCTCATCCAGCGGCCAGGCGTTGAGCTGGCCTTCCCACTCGTCGACCACCGGGTTGCCGAAACGAAACACCTCGGACTGCTGATAAGGCACCCGGGCCGCTTTCCAGGCGGTACGCGCCTGAGCCAGGGTTTGCTCGCTTGGGCTGGCCAGCAGTTGCTGAATGGCCACATCCAGTTGCTCGGCGGCCGTCAGGGAATCGGCGTAAACCGCATGGGCGATGTCGGTATAGTGTTCGACCACTTGTTTCTGGCTGACCGCTGGGGTACTGGTCTGGGCGCAACCGCTCAGCAGGGCACCGATGGCGGCGGCGAGCACGAGTTTGGGGTAAGGCATCCGGATATCCTTATGACTATGCTTTTGAGAATCGTTTGTATTATCGGGTGCGAATGGTAGCGTTTTTCGGCAACTAGCCGCAAGAACTAGCAGAAAAAATGTCTGACTTCCTACGGAAGGCGGTCATTCTTCACGCCTCACGCCTCACGCCTCACGCCTCACGCCTCACGCCTCACGCCTCACGCCTCACGCCTCACGCCTCACGCCTCACGCCTCACGCCTCACTCGGCGATGTCGGCCACCACGGCGCCGAGCAGGTTTTGCACCACCTCTGCGGCAACGGCCACCGACAGCCCGCGCTTGCCGCCGGATACCAGTACGCAAGGATAATGGCTGGCCGAGGCGTCCAGCACCGTCGGCAGGCGCTTTTTCTGGGCGAAGGGGCTGATGCCACCCACCTTGTAGCCGGTCAGTCGTTCCGCCTTGGCGGGCGGCATCATGTCGAGCTTTTTCACTCCGGCGGCCTTGGCCAGCCGCTTCAGATTGACCTTGCCGGAAGAAGGCACCAGCGCCACTACCGGCCCCTGTTCGCCTTCGGTGAGCAGCGTCTTGAACACCTGCTCCGGCGGCACCTGTAATTGTTCGGCCGCATGGGCACCAAAGTCATCCAGGGTAGTGCATTCATATTGATGTTGGGTAAAGGTGGCTTTTTGTTTTTCCAGAAACAGGATGGCGGGGGTCATGGTGAAATCCGGTGAATAAGTGAAGGAAAAATTATGCAGATAAATACAGCGGTAAGCTATAAGCCGGAAGAAAATGGGACTGGGGACTGGGGACTGGGGACTGGGGACTGGGGACTGGGGACTGGGGACTGGGGATATTCATCCCAGCCTACGCAACTGAAGGAGGGTAAAGGGGATCACAGAGCCGACTGTGACATGCCAGGGATGGCATGTCCGAGCCCACATGGAGGTGCTCGTGGCGTGTCGGCGTTGTGACCCCTTTACTCGACTGTGCAGAATGTCTCTGCTTACAGCTGATAGCTGATAGCTGATAGCTGATAGCTGATAGCTGAACGCTTACAGCTGGTTTACCCGGTATTTCGCATGCCGGCGGCGATGCCGGCGATGGTGACCATCAGTGCCTGATCCAGCACCGGGTGAATTTCTCCCTGCTGGCGCGAGCGCTTGAGCAATTCGGCCTGCAGCACGTTGAGCGGATCCGTGTAGGGATTACGCAAGGTGATGGACTCCTTGATCCAGGGTTGGTCCGACAGCAGTTCCGCTTCTTCCTTGAGTTGCAGGATCAGCGCCATGCTGGCTTTCAGCTCGTCGCGCAGTTGCCGGCCCAGCGGTTTGAGTGCGTCGGGAACCAGTACGCTGTCGTAGTAGGCGGCCAGATTGGGATCGGTTTTGAGAAACACCATTTCCAGCATGTCCAGCCGCGCACGGAAGAAGGGCCAGCGCTTGTTCATCGCTATCAGGGTGTCTTCCTGGCCGTTGGCAATCACCTGTTCCAGCCCCTTGTGAGCACCCAGCCAGGCGGGCAGCATCAGCCGGTTCTGGGTCCAGGCAAAAATCCAGGGAATGGCGCGTAGGCTTTCTACCCCGCCGTTGGGTTTGCGTTTGGCCGGGCGCGAGCCCAGCGGCAGCTTGCCCAGCTCCTGCTCGGGGGTGGCGGCACGGAAGTAAGGCACGAAGTCGGGTTCGTCACGGATGAGTCGCCGATAGTGTGCACAGGACACCTCGGCCATGGTGTCCATCAGCTCGCGCCACCGGGGCTCGGGCTCGGGCGGCGGCAGCAGGTTGGCCTCCAGCACGGCGCTGGCATAGAGCGCCAGGCTGTCGATGGCCACCTTGGGCAGACCGAACTTGAAGCGAATCATCTCGCCCTGCTCGGTAACCCGCAGGCCGCCAAGGGTCGAGCCCGGGGGCTGCGCCAGAATGGCCTGACGGGCCGGGCCGCCGCCGCGACCCAGGCTGCCGCCCCGGCCATGGAACAGGGTCAGCTTGATCTGCTCTTGCGCGCTGATACCGACCAGTTTTTCCATGGCGCTGTACTGGGCCCAGCCTGCGGCCATCATGCCCGCGTCCTTGGCCGAGTCGGAATAGCCGATCATCACGAACTGGCGACCCTGCAGATAACCGCGATACCAGGGCAGATGATACAGCTGCTCGATCACTTCGGCGCCGTTGTTGAGATCGTCCAGGGTTTCAAACAGCGGTGCCACCGGCAGCGGGAAGTCGACGCCGCATTCCTTCAACAGCAGTTGTACCGCCAGCACATCGGACGGGGCGCCGGCCATGGAGATGATGTAAATGCCGAAGGCGTCCTGCGGGTGGTCGGCGATGACCTTGCAGGTATCCAGTACTTCCTTGGTGTCGGCACTGGGCTGCCATTGGCCCGGCAGCCCTTGTCGCGGCAATAGGGGGCGACGGGAGTTGAGTTCGTTGAGCAGAAACGCCTGCTTGTCGGCCTCGCTCCAGTCGGCGTAATCGCCGAGGCCGAGGTAACGGGTGATTTCGGCCAGGGCCTGGGTGTGGCGTTCGCCGTCCTGGCGCACATCCAGCTTGAGCAGGTGGATGCCGAAGCAGGCGACCTTGCGGATCACGTCCAGCAACAGGCCGTCGGCGATTTTGCCGAGGCCGCATTCCTGCAGCGAGCGATAGCACAGCTCCAGCGGCTGGCGCAGTTGCTCGGTGGTGGTGATCAGATCCCGGGCGTCGGTGCTCTGGCCCTGTACCCGGGCGTTGAGATACATCAGGGTTTCGCGCAGATCTTCACGCAGGGTGCGCAGTATGGCCCGGTACGGCTCGTCGCTCTGATCGGCGGCCCGGTAGAGTTCATCATTGGCCTGAGACATCGACAGCTCGGACACCAGTTCCTGAATGTCGTTGAGAAACAGCGAGCTGGCCATCCAGCGGCCGAGCAGTAACACCTCGCGGGTTACCTTAGCGGTGACGAAGGGGTTGCCGTCCCGATCGCCGCCCATCCAGGAGGCGAAGCGCACCGGAGAGGCATCCAGCGGCAGTCGCACGCCCAGCTGCTCATGCAACTGGTCGTCGAGCTGGCGCATGAATTTGGGCAGGGCGGGCCAGAGGCTGTTTTCGATCACCGCAAAGCCCCATTTGGCTTCGTCGACCGGGGTCGGCCGCTGGGCGCGGATTTCGTTGCTGTGCCAGGCCTGGGTGATCAGTTGCTCGACCCGGGCCAGCAGCTCGGTTTTTTCCTGCTCGGGCAGATCCAGCTCCAGCGCCGCCAGGCAGTCGTTGAGCTGCACGTGCTTGTGAATAAAGGTACGACGGGTCACTTCGGTGGGGTGAGCGGTCAGCACCAGTTCGATATCCAGACCGGCAACGGCCTCCCTGATACTGGCCTCGTTCACCTCGGCCGTTTTCAGTCGTTCGAATACCTGACTGAGCGGGCTGGGACCGGCGTTATGCTGATATTCCCGGGAGATGGTGTGAAACTGTTCGGCGACGTTGGCCAGGTTGAGAAACTGGCTGAAGGCGCGGGCCACCGGCAGCAGCTCGTGGTCGCTCAGGTTCTTGAGGGTATCCAGCAACTGCTGCTGATCCTCGTCGTTACCCTGGCGCGCCGACTTGGCCAGCTGGCGAATGGTTTCGATTTTGTCGAGAAAGGCCTGGCCGTGGTGATCCTTGATGGTATCGCCCAACAGTTGTCCCAGCAGGCCGACGTTGGCCCTGAGTGCCGCATGATTATCCATATCTGCCTCATCTGTATAGTTGTTATAGCTTGTTGTTTCCGCTGAGCGTTATCTAGCCACCTTTCCTTATACCGGTCAATCTCGCCGAAGACAGACCGGCATTTTTGGGATCTGTTTCGCTAAATGTCAGGTGAGGGGAGGAATGACGTTGGGACTGAAGGACAAAGGGCCCGCTCCGCCGACACGCCATGAATACCTCCTTGTAGGCTCTCTGTTTCATCCCTGAAACAGAAGGTCAGCGGAGCAGATCCCTTTGTCCTCTTCCTGATAGTGGTGTCGCCTGGTGGTACTTCCCTCGGATAGCTCCGAGTCATGGAAGAGGCAATCTTGTTGCCTCTTTTCCGAACGAAACAGCTCATTACTTTGTCAGGCAGAAACGGTTGACCAACTGTTGCAGTACGTCTACGGTTGGTTTGACGAACGACAGGTCCAGGTATTCGTCGGGCTGGTGCGCCTGGGCGATGTGGCCCGGGCCCAGCACTATGGTCTGACAGCCCAGCTGGTTGATAAAGGGCGCTTCGGTGCAGTAGTTGACCGCTTCGGCCTTGTTGCCGGAGATGCTTTCTGCCGCTTTGACCAGCTCGCCGTCCGGATCGGTACCATAAGGCGGAATCGGCTCGTGCAGATGGGTCAGTTCCAGCGCCTTGGGATACTGCTCCTTGATCGGCTCCAGCGCGTGGTGCAGCAGGCCCAGCAGTTCGTCGGGGCCCACACCGGGAATGGGGCGCATGTCGAAGTGCAGTTCGCAACAGGCGCAGATGCGGTTGGGGCTGTCGCCGCCGTTGATATGGCCCAGGTTGAGGGTCGGCTGAGGCACCTTGAAGTGATGATTGCCGTAGTTTTCCTTCAGCTGGCGCTGCAGGTCCAGCAGCCGCCCCATGACCTGATGCATGATCTCCAGCGCGTTGACGCCGTTGGCCGGATCCGAGCTGTGGCCGCTTTTGCCGGTGATGCGAATGGCTTCGGACATGTGGCCCTTGTGCATCATCACCGGTACCAGGCCGGTGGGCTCGCCGATCACCGCGTAATCGGGCTTGATGGCCATGGCGCTGGCAATGGCACGGGCACCGGCCATGGTGGTTTCTTCGTCGGCGGTGGCCAGAATGCGAATCGGTTTGGTGAGCTTGCTCAGATCCAGGTCTTTCAGCGCTTCCACGATAAAGGCGAAGAAGCCTTTCATGTCGATGGTACCCAGGCCGTAAAGCCGGTTGCCTTCTTCGGTCAGCTTGAACGGGTCCTTGGTCCAGCGGCCGGGGTCGAAGGGCACGGTGTCGGTATGGCCGGCCAGCAGCAGGCCGCCGTCGCCTTCGCCCCTGGTGGCCAGCAGGTTGAACTTGCCGGGCAGGTCGGGCAGCTCGGTGACCTCGACGGCAAAGCCAAGCTGGCTGAACCAGTCTGCCAGCAGGCGAATGACCTGCTCGTTACTCTGATCCCAGCTGCTCTCGGTGCTGCTGATGGAGGGGAGGGCGATGATGCTGCGGTACATGTCCAGCAAGTTGAGCGATGTCATAGGATCTCCGTCTGAAAAAATATCTAATTTAAATTCACCACAATTGCATAAGTATGTTTTTATTGCTAGGCTGCGATTTCGTTCTTATCCGGGTAACTAGCGTAACAGATGGCCATGTCTTTCCTCCCCTTGTCACCGCGACGACGACAGCTCGCCTGAGCCATTTCTCTAGGGTGACACAAGCCCTGAAAACACGCTAGGCTGACGCCTGCATCTCAACCAAGCCGAATTCAAACTGACGGATACGCCCATGTTAAAAGCTGCAATTATTGGTGCCAGTGGTTACACCGGGGCCGAACTGGCCGGTTTAATCCAGAGCCACCCGAACCTTTCTCTGGCCGGCCTCTATGTGTCTGATGGCAGTCAGGATGCGCATAAGCCGTTCGCGAGCCTGCACCCGCGCTGGCGCGGGGTGATTGACCAGCCGCTGTTGCCGCTGGATGCCGACGCGCTGAGCCGCATTCATACCGAAGCGGATCTGGTGCTGCTGGCCACCGCCCATGAAGTGAGCCACGATCTGGCACCGGGTTTTCTGGCCAAGGGGTTGCCGGTATTCGATTTGTCCGGTGCCTTCCGGGTGCAGGGCGAAGGCTTCTACGAGCAGTTTTACGGTTTTCAGCACCAGCATGGCGACTGGTTAAGCCAGGCGGTCTATGGCCTGGCCGAGTGGAATCAGGATGCCATTCAATCGGCCCAGCTGATTGCCGTGCCCGGTTGTTACCCCACCGCCTCGCTCAGCGCGCTCAAGCCGCTGCAGTCCGCCGGCCTGATTGCCGCCGGCAGCAAGCCCATTATCAGTGCCGTATCCGGCGTCAGCGGTGCCGGTCGCAAGGCAAGCATGGCCAACAGCTTCTGCGAAGTCAGCTTCAAGCCTTATGGCGTGCTCAATCACCGCCATCAGCCGGAAATCAGCCATCATCTGAGCAACCAGGTGGTGTTTCAGCCGCATCTGGGCAACTTTATTCGCGGTATTCTCGCCACCATTTATGTGCAGCTGAACGACGACGTCAGCGACGAACAGATTGCCGCCGCCTATCACCAGGCTTACGATGGCCAGAAAATCGTGCGTCTCACCGGTCAGTGGCCGCAAATCAACGACGTGGCGGGTACGCCTTTCTGTGATCTGCACTGGGCGCGGGACGGCAACCAGCTGATCGTGGTGTCGGCAATCGATAATTTGTTGAAAGGCGCGGCCAGTCAGGCCATTCAGTGTATCAATATTAATCAGGGATTCTCGCCGCTGGCGGGTCTGGTTCAGGAGTAATCAAGGATGACAACGCAACCTTCATCGCAGTCGCCGCTGGTCATTAAACTGGGTGGCACCCTGCTGGAAAGCGACAAGGCCCTGGCGGCCCTGTTCACTACCCTCAAGGCCTTTTTCGACGACTCGGGCCGTCCGCTGCTGCTGGTGCATGGCGGTGGTGTGCTGGTAGATAACCAGCTTAAGGCCATGGGCCTGACCTCGACCAAGAAAGACGGCCTGCGGGTGACCCCGTTCGACCAGATTCCGGTGATTGCCGGCGCCCTGGCCGGCACCGCCAACAAGCTGCTGCTGGCTCAGGCCATTGCCCATGGCATCAATTCGGTCGGCCTGTGCCTGGCCGACGGCGGCCTGTGCCGGGTCAGCCAGCTGGATCCCGAGCTGGGTGCGGTCGGTCAGATTGAAGGCGGCGATGCCACCCTGGTCAGCACCCTGCTCAACGGCGGCTTTTTGCCGGTTATCAGCTCCATCGGCATTACCTTCGACGGTCAGCTGATGAACGTGAATGCGGATCAGGCGGCTACCGCCATTGCCGAAATTCTGGATGCGGATCTGGTGATGCTGTCGGACGTGAGCGGTATTCTCGACGGCAAGGGCCAGCGGATTGCCGAGCTGAGCGAAGCGGACGCCATCGAGCTGATGCAACAGAACATCATCAAGGACGGCATGGCGGTCAAGGTCAAGGCGGCGCTCAAGGCCACCAAGACTCTGGGCAAGCCGGTGGCCGTGGGCAGCTGGCGCTACCCGGAACAGTTGTTGTCGCTGCTGGCCGGCGAGTCCGAGCACGGCACTCGGATTTCCCATTAAGGAGGCGTTATGCAGCATTTACTGAGCCTGAAAGATTACAGCAAACAGCAAATAGAGCAGATCCTGCACCTGGCCAGGGATCTCAAGGCCAACCCGGCCAAGTATGCCGATGCCCTCAAGGGCAAAAGCGTGGTGACCCTGTTCGAGAAGCCCTCACTGCGTACTCGGGTAACCTTCGACATCGGCATCAACAAGCTCGGTGGTCATGCGGTGTATCTGGACAGCCAGAACGGCGCCATGGGCAGCCGGGAAACGGTACAGGACTTTGCCGGCAACCTGTCGCGCTGGTCCGATGCCATAGTGGCGCGGGTATATGATCACCAGACCCTGGTGGAAATGACGAAATATGCACAGGTACCGGTGATCAATTCGCTGTGTAACCTGTATCATCCGTGTCAGGCGCTGGCAGACTTCATGACCATTGCCGAGCATCATGAGGATCTGAGCAAGGTGCACCTGGCCTATGTGGGCGATGGTAACAACGTGACCAACTCGTTGTTGCTGGCCGGTGCCATTCTGGGCTCGACTGTCACCGCGATATGCCCTCGAGGTCATAACGTGGATGCACAGATCCTGAAGGAAGCCGAAGCCCTGGCCGCCGTGAGTGGCGCCAAGGTGCGGGTGACCGACAGCTTCGATGATCTGGAACCGGTCGATGTGATCTATACGGATACCTGGGTCTCCATGGGCGACGAAACGCCGCTGGAGCAGGTAAGGGAAATCTTCATGCCGTATCAGATCAATCAGGACCTGCTCGAAAAAACGGGAGCCAAACAGGTTCTGCATTGCCAGCCTGCCCACAGGGAGTGGGAAATAACTTCCGAGGTGATGGATGGCCCGTCCTCCTTTATCCTCGACCAAGCTGAAAATCGCATGCACGTCCAGAATGCCGTGCTGCTGACATTGATTAACAGGGATATTCATTAATGAGCCAATTCAAAAAAATTCTGCTGGCCTACTCCGGCGGTCTGGACACGTCTGCCATCATTCCATGGCTGAAAGAGAACTACCAAGGTTGTGAAATCATCGCCTTTGTCGGTGATGTAGGCCAGGGCGCCGACGAGCTGGAAGGCATCGAAGCCAAGGCCCTCGCCTCCGGTGCGGTCAAGTGCATCGTGGCCGATCTGAAAGACGAGTTCGTTAACGACTACGTCTATCCGACCCTGACCACCGGCGCCATCTACGAAGGTACCTACCTGCTGGGTACTTCCATGGCTCGCCCGGTCATCGCCAAGGCCATGGCCGAAGCGGCCCTGGCCGAAGGCGCCGAAGCCATTGCTCACGGTTGTACCGGCAAGGGTAACGATCAGGTACGCTTTGAAGGTGCCGTTGCGGCGCTGGCTCCGCAGCTGGCGATTATCGCTCCCTGGCGCATCTGGGATATGCGCAGCCGTGAAGACCTGCTGAACTACCTGGCCGAGCGCAACATCAAGACCACCGCCAGTGCCACCAAAATCTATTCTCGTGATGCCAACGCCTGGCACATTTCCACCGAAGGTGGCGAGCTGGAAAGCACCTGGAACGAGCCGTCCGAGCATGCCTGGACCTGGACCGTGTCTCCCGAGCAGGCACCCGACAAGGCCGAGACCCTGTCGCTGACCGTTGAGCAGGGCCGCATCGTAGCCGTTGACGGCAAGCAGATGAGCCCGTATCAGGTGCTGGTAAACCTGAACGAGCGTGCCGCCAAGCACGGCGTAGGCCGGGTCGACATCGTCGAAAACCGTCTGGTGGGTATGAAGTCTCGCGGCTGCTACGAAACTCCCGGTGGCACCGTCATGATGGCGGCGCTGCGCGCGGTAGAAGAGCTGGTGCTGGACAAGCCGACTCGCGCCTGGCGTGAGCGGGTGGGTGCCGAATTCTCCCACCTGGTCTACGATGGCCGCTGGTTCACCCCGCTGTGCAAGGCGCTGCTGGCCTCGGCCAGTGCCATTGCCGAGGACGTGTCCGGTGAAGTGGTACTGAAGATGTACAAGGGGCAGGTGACTGCCATTCAGAAGTCGTCACCCAACAGCCTGTACTCGGAAGAGTTCGCCACCTTCGGCGAAGACGAAGTGTACGACCAGAGCCACGCCGAAGGCTTTATCCGCCTGTACTCGCTGGCCAGCCGCATCAAGGCGCTGAACAGCCTGAAGAAGTAAGCGTTACCGAAAGGTGGCATCGTGATTTCAGGGGGCTTTATGCCCCCTGTGTTGTTTAAGCCAAAAGCTAGAAGCCGTAAGCTGTAAGTTAAAGATAAAACATAAACCCTACAAAATCGGTCGAATGAATTCGACCCTACGATTGGTTCGAGTCTTTTTGTAGGGTCCAATTCATTGGACCAAAAACCGTAGCGCGGCCTCAAAGGGATCGATTGGTTTGGATGTTTTCTTTAGCTGACAGCTTAAAGCTTACGGCTTACAGCTCTGTTTTAAGTATAATATCGCGCAACAATCAGGCAGACCGTTCACAGGTTTGGCTAAGCATTAATTTTAGCAATGTCGTTAAGGAGTACAGCGGTTATGGCACTTTGGGGTGGACGTTTCAGTCAGGCGGCAGATGCCAAGTTCAAGCAGTTCAACGATTCTTTGCGTTTCGATTATCGTCTGGCGGAGCAGGATATCGTCGGCTCCATTGCCTGGTCCCGGGCTCTGGCCAAGGGCGGGGTGCTGACGGCAGAAGAGCAGCAGAAGATCGAGCTGGCACTCAATGACCTGAAACTCAAGGTCATGGAAGATCCGAGCCAGATCCTGCAGTCCGATGCGGAAGATATTCACTCCTGGGTTGAAGGCCATCTGATTGCGGCAGTCGGCGATCTGGGCAAGAAACTGCATACCGGGCGCAGCCGTAACGATCAGGTGGCGACCGATCTCAAGCTGTGGTGCAAGCAGCAGGTGCCGCCGCTGCTGGCCCGGCTGGATGAGCTGCAGAAGAAGCTGGTGAGTGTGGCCCGTGAACAGCAGGCTACCGTGCTGCCCGGCTATACCCACCTGCAGCGTGCCCAGCCGGTGACCTTCGCGCACTGGTGCCTGGCATATGTCGAAATGCTGGAGCGGGACTTTACCCGGCTGCAGGACGCCCAGAAGCGCATGGATACCTGCCCGCTGGGCTCCGGTGCCCTGGCCGGCACCGGTTTTCCTATCGACCGTCATGAGCTGGCCCATTCACTGGGCTTTTCGTCGCCGACCCGCAACAGCCTGGACTCGGTGTCCGATCGTGACCATGTGCTGGAGCTGATGAACTGCGCCGTTAATTCCATGATGCATCTGTCGCGCTTCGCCGAAGATCTGATTTTCTACAACTCCGGCGAATCCGGCTTCCTCGAATTGTCCGATCGGGTCACCTCCGGCTCGTCCCTGATGCCGCAGAAGAAAAATCCGGATGCGCTGGAGCTGATCCGCGGCAAGACCGGCCGGGTATTCGGTGCCTATGCGGGCATGATGATGACCCTGAAGGCGCTGCCGCTGGCCTACAACAAGGACATGCAGGAAGACAAGGAAGGCCTGTTCGACGCGCTCGACACCTGGTACGACTGCCTGGAAATGGCCGAGATGGTGTTGCACGACATCAAGCTCAACGAAGAGAAAACCCGGGAAGCGGCGCAGGGCGGCTATTCCAACGCCACCGAAATGGCCGACTACCTGGTGTCCAAGGGCATTCCGTTCCGGGAAGCGCACCATATCGTGGGTGCCATAGTAGTACACGCCATCAGCAAGAAGCTGCCGATGGAAGAGCTGCCGATGGAAGATTTCAAGGAATTCAGTCCGCTGATCGAAGACGACGTCTACGGCAAGCTGTCGCTGGAGTCCAGCCTGGCCAGCCGCTGTGCCCTGGGTGGCGTGGCGCCGGATCAGGTCGAGTTTGCCCTGACCAGCGCCGAGCGCCGGCTCACGCAGCGTGATACCTCGGGTATTCATGTACGCAGTGCGCGGCTGACCGATCTGGATGCCATCGAGCGGATGGTGAACTACTGGGCCAATATCGGTGAAAACCTGCCTCGCACCCGCAAGGAGTTGATCCAGGCGGTGGGCGAATTTGCGGTCACCGAGACCCAGGGGCAGATCAGCGGTTGTGCCTCCCTGTATGTGTATGACACCGGGCTGGCGGAAATTCGCTCCCTTGGCGTAGAGCCGGGCTTCCAGAACCAGGGCCAGGGCCGGGCGCTGGTTGAAAAAGTGCTCAAGAAAGCCGAAGACATGGCCATCGATCGGGTCATAGTGCTGACCCGGGTACCGGAGTTCTTCATGAAGCTGGGCTTCAGCGCCACCAGCAAGGCGATGCTGCCCGAAAAAGTGATGAAAGACTGCGATCTGTGCCCGCGTCAGCATGCCTGTGACGAAGTGGCGCTGGAAGTGGTGCTGAAGGGCAAGGCCGGTCTGCTCGGCCAAAGCGCGGTTGCCTGAAACCAACACCGGTCGTTCGCCATCAAGCCAGGTGACTTGATTAACCTGCTTAAAAAATAACACGACCGGCTTGCATGCGCCGCTCAAATCCGTATAATTCAGCTCGCTTGGTGTATTACCGAGCGAGCCGAAAGGCTCCTGTCAGGTAGCTCCTGGCGATACAGGCCCCCGATATGGTGGGCACCGTTGTTAAATCACACCCCCTCTTTTATCTAAAAGAGCAGGCGGTGCTGATTTCATGTTCTTTATCCAATTGGAGCTCTGGTAATGCAGAACCAAAGAATTCGTATCCGCCTGAAGGCGTTCGATCACCGTCTGATCGATCAGTCTACCGCGGAGATCGTAGAAACTGCCAAGCGCACTGGCGCCCAGGTTCGCGGTCCTATCCCGCTGCCGACGCGCAAAGAGCGCTACACCGTACTGACATCTCCACACGTGAACAAAGATGCACGTGATCAGTATGAAATTCGTACTCACAAGCGTCTGGTAGACATCGTTGAGCCGACTGATAAAACAGTTGATGCTCTGATGCGTCTGGATCTGGCTGCTGGTGTCGACGTCCAGATCAGCCTGGGCTAATAACGGAGAGGTTTTATCAATGGCAATCGGTCTAGTAGGTCGTAAGCTGGGTATGACCCGTGTCTTCACCGAAGACGGCGTGTCCACCCCGGTCACCGTTATCGAAGTAGATGCCAACCGTGTTACCCAGGTTAAAACTCTGGAACTGGATGGCTACCAAGCTGTTCAGGTGACCACTGGCATCAAGAAAGCGAATCGTATCACCAAGCCTGAAGCGGGTCTGTTCGCTAAAGCTGGTGTTGAAGCGGGTCGCGGTCTGTGGGAATTCCGCCTGGGTTCAGGCGAAGGCGAAGGTATCGAAGTCGGTTCCGAGCTGAAAGTAGACATTTTCACCGATGTCAAGAAAGTAGACGTTACCGGTACTTCTAAAGGTAAGGGTTTCGCTGGCGCTGTTAAGCGTTGGAACTTCCGTACCCAGGATATGACCCATGGTAACTCCTTGTCACACCGCGCTCCGGGTTCAATTGGTCAAAACCAATCCCCTGGCAAGGTGTTCAAAGGCAAGAAAATGGCCGGTCACATGGGTGCTGAGCGTGTAACTACGCAAAACCTGGAAGTGGTCCGCGTTGATGTTGCTCGTAACCTGCTGCTCATTAAAGGTGCAGTCCCTGGTGCGACTAACGGCAACGTCATCGTTAAACCTGCCGTTAAAGCGTAACGTCTGAGGAGATAGTAATGGAATTGGTAATGAAAGACGCGCAAGGCGCTCTTGAAGTTTCCGAAACTACCTTCGGGCGTGAGTTCAACGAAGCGCTGGTGCATCAGGTTGTAGTAGCCTATGCCGCCGGTGCTCGTCAAGGTACTCGTGCTCAGAAGACCCGTTCCGAAGTGTCTGGCGGCGGCAAGAAGCCGTGGCGTCAAAAGGGCACTGGCCGGGCCCGTGCCGGTACCATCCGCTCCCCGATTTGGCGTGGGGGTGGTGTGACTTTTGCTGCTAAGCCGCAAGATCACAGCCAGAAGGTCAATAAGAAGATGTACCGTGGTGCCATCAAAAGCATCCTCTCTGAGCTGGTACGTCAAGAGCGTTTGATCGTGGTTGAGAAATTTGGTGTGGAAGCACCGAAGACTAAAGAACTGCTGGCCAAACTGAAGCAATGGGATCTGACCGATGTTCTGATCGTCACTGCCGAAGTGGACGAGAACCTGTTCCTCGCCTCACGTAACCTGTACAAGGTTGACGTGCGTGACGTGGCTGGTATCGACCCGGTTTCTTTGATCGCGTTCGACAAGGTATTGGTAACTGCCGACGCAGTTAAGCAAATCGAGGAGATGCTGGCATGATCCGTGAAGAGCGTATTCTGAAAGTTCTGAAGGCGCCGCATATCTCTGAAAAAAGCACCATGGTTGCCGAAAAGACCAACACTATCGTGTTCAAGGTTGCCAAGGATGCTACCAAAGCTGAAGTTAAAGCTGCGGTCGAGAAGCTGTTCGAAGTTGAAGTCAAAGATGTTCGCACGTTGCTGGTGAAGGGTAAAACCAAGCGCACCGGTAACCGCATGGGCCAGCGTTCCGATTGGAAAAAAGCCTACGTGACCCTGAAAGAAGGTCAGGACATCGACTTCATCGGCGGCGCCGAGTAAGAAAGGAGTAAGTTAAAATGGCAATCGTAAAATGTAAGCCTACTTCTCCGGGTCGCCGTCATGTAGTCAAGGTCAGCAACCCGGAACTGTACACAGGCAAGCCGTTCGCCGCCCTGCTGGAGAAAAAGTCCAAGTCAGGTGGTCGTAACAATGCTGGTCGTATTACCACTCGCCATATCGGTGGTGGTCACAAGCAGCACTATCGTCTGGTTGACTTCAAGCGCAACAAAGACGGTATCCCGGCTAAAGTTGAGCGTCTGGAATATGATCCTAACCGCTCCGCCAACATTGCTCTGGTGCTGTACGCAGATGGTGAGCGTCGCTACATCCTGGCACCGAAAGGTGTTCATGCTGGCGATCAACTGCTGTCTGGCGATGCTGCCCCGATCAAGGCCGGTAACTGCCTGCCGATGCGCAACATCCCCGTGGGTAGCACTGTGCACGCCATCGAGATGAAGCCTGGCAAGGGCGCGCAGATTGCTCGCTCCGCCGGTACCTACGCCCAGATTCTGGCGCGTGATGGTAGCTACGTCACCCTGCGTCTGCGTTCCGGCGAAGTACGTAAAGTACTGGCCGAGTGTCGCGCAACTCTGGGTGAAGTGGGTAACTCCGAGCACATGCTGCGTCAGCTGGGTAAAGCCGGTGCTACGCGCTGGCGTGGTGTTCGTCCTACCGTTCGCGGTGTGGCGATGAACCCGGTAGACCACCCGCACGGTGGTGGTGAAGGTCGTACCTCTGGTGGCCGTCACCCGGTTACTCCTTGGGGCAAGCCGACCAAGGGTGCCAAAACCCGTAAAAACAAGCGTACCGACCAGTTCGTGGTACGTCATCGTAACAAGTAATAGTTTTTTAGAGGTATCACCATGCCACGTTCTCTCAAGAAAGGTCCGTTTATCGACCTGCACTTGCTGAAGAAGGTAGAGAAAGCGGTGGAAAGCGGGGAAAAGAAACCAATTAAGACTTGGTCCCGTCGTTCAATGATCATTCCGAACATGATCGGTTTGACCATCGCTGTCCATAATGGTCGTCAGCACGTGCCTGTTTTCGTTTCCGAGGAAATGATCGGCCACAAGCTGGGCGAATTTTCACCGACTCGTACTTATCGCGGCCATGTCGCTGATAAGAAGGCCAAGAAGCGTTAAGGGGTAAAAGATGGAAGCTATAGCTAAACACCGCTTTGCTCGTACTTCTGCCCAGAAGGCGCGCCTGGTAGCCGATCAAGTCCGTGGTCTGACCGTAGACAAGGCACTTAACGTCCTGACTTTCAGCCCTAAAAAAGCTGCCGTTCTGGTTAAGAAAGTACTTGAATCTGCCATTGCCAATGCCGAGCACAATGAAGGTGCGGATATCGATGAGCTGACAGTGGCAAAGATCTTCGTTGACGAAGGTCCCACCATGAAGCGTATTCGTCCTCGTGCCAAGGGCCGCGCGGACCGTATCATGAAGCGTACCAGCCACATTACTGTGGTTGTGTCCGACCGCTAAGAGGCTAGGAGATAAGCAATGGGCCAGAAAGTACACCCGAATGGTATTCGCTTAGGTATCACCAAGCCTTTTAATTCGACCTGGTTTGCGAATACCAAGGACTTCGCTGATAACTTGCACAGCGACTTCCAAGTGCGTCAGTACCTGAAGCAGGAACTGAAAAACGCTTCCCTTTCACGTATCGTGATCGAGCGTCCGGCCAAGAGCATCCGTGTGACTATTCACACTGCTCGTCCGGGCGTGGTTATCGGTAAGAAAGGTGAAGACGTGGAAAAACTGCGCAAGCACGTAGCCAAACTGGCTGGCGTTCCTGCACAGATCAACATTTCCGAAGTGCGTAAACCTGAGCTGGACGGACAGCTGGTGGCCGATTCTATCGCCTCCCAGCTGGAGCGCCGTGTCATGTTCCGTCGCGCTATGAAGCGTGCGGTACAGAACGCGATGCGTATCGGTTCCAAAGGCATCAAGGTGGAAGTGAGCGGTCGTCTTGGCGGCGCTGAAATCGCGCGTACCGAATGGTACCGCGAAGGTCGTGTGCCTCTGCACACCCTGCGTGCCGATATCGATTATGCAACTTCTGAAGCATCTACCACTTACGGCATCATCGGCGTAAAGGTTTGGATATTCAAGGGTGAAGTTCTGGGCGGCCTGCAAGCCGTAGCTCAAGAGCCAGCTCCGTCCAAGCCCAAGCGCAAAGGCCGCGGTAAGTAAGGAGACTCGGATATGTTGCAACCAAAACGTACGAAATTCCGTAAAGTCCACAAAGGCCGCAATCGCGGTGTGGCGACCTCAGGTAACCTGGTTTCTTTCGGTACCTTTGGTCTGAAGGCGACGACTCGTGGACGTATTACTGCTCGCCAGATCGAAGCAGCACGTCGTGCCATGACCCGTCACGTCAAGCGTCAAGGTAAAATCTGGATCCGTATTTTCCCGGACAAGCCGATTACCGAAAAGCCCCTCGAAGTTCGTATGGGTAAAGGTAAAGGTAACGTGGAATACTGGGTTGCCCAGATTCAGCCGGGCCGTGTCCTGTACGAGATGGACGGTGTACCTGAGGCTCTGGCTCGTGAAGCCTTTGCACTGGCCGCTGCCAAGCTGCCGGTTAGGACCACTTTCATAACTCGGACGGTGATGTGATGAAAGCACAAGATCTGCGTGAAAAAAGTGTTGAAGAACTGAACCAGGAACTGCTGGGCCTGCTGCGTGAGCAATTTAACATGCGCATCCAGGCAAGCACCGGTCAACTGGAACAGACTCACAACATCAAAAATGTACGTCGCGACATCGCGCGTGTTAAGACTGTTTTGAATCAAAAGGCAGGTGCGTAAGATGAGCGAAACTAACGTTCGTACTCTGCAGGGCAGTGTAGTAAGCGACAAGATGGACAAGTCCATCACCGTAGCTATCAGCCGTTTCGTGAAGCACCCGATCTACGGGAAGTACATGAAGCGCACTACCAAGCTGCACGTGCACGACGAAAATAATGAATGCAAAACCGGTGACGTCGTGACTATTCGCGAATGTCGTCCGCTGTCCAAGACCAAGTCCTGGACTCTGGTAAAAATCATCGAGCGTCCGGTTCAAGCCTAACGTTCTCTGATATACTTACCTGGTCAAACGGCCCTGCACGGGGCCGTTTGTTTTTTTATTGTACTCTTTCGCTTTGGCAGTGCTATAATGCCGCGCCTTCAAAGGCAGCCAATATCCCGAAAGGGTTTTAAAGTAGTCACTTTAGCGGAGCACTAACATGATCCAAATGCAAAGTATGCTGGACGTGGCCGACAATTCCGGTGCGCGTAGCGTAATGTGTATTAAGGTCCTGGGTGGTTCGCACCGCCGCTACGCCGGCATCGGCGACATCATCAAGGTTACTGTCAAGGAAGCAATTCCGCGCGGTAAGGTTAAGAAAGGTGATGTAATGAACGCGGTGGTCGTTCGCACTCGGAAAGGCGTTCGTCGTCCGGACGGCTCTGTCATCCGTTTCGACCGCAATGCGGCCGTGATTTTGAATAGCAATCAACAGCCGATCGGAACTCGTATTTTTGGTCCTGTGACGCGTGAACTTCGTAATGAGAAGTTCATGAAGATTGTTTCACTGGCACCTGAAGTACTGTAAGGAGTCAAACGATGGCAGCTAAAATCCGTCGCGATGACGAAGTCATCATTCTTACCGGCAAAGACAAGGGCAAGCGTGGCACCGTCACCAAAGTTCTGGTCAATGAAGGTAAAGTAATCGTTGCAGGTCTCAACCTGAACAAGAAACACCAGAAGCCGGTACCCCAACTGGGTCAGGCTGGCGGTATTATTGAACAGGAAGCGCCTCTCGATGTATCTAACGTAGCGCTGTTCAACTCTGCCTCTGGCAAGGCTGATCGCGTTGGTTTCCGGTTTGAAGACGGCAAAAAAGTTCGTTTCTTCAAGTCCACCGGCGAACTTGTGAAGTAATTGGAGTTTATACGATGGCGAAACTGCATGGTTACTACAATGAAACTGTAGTAAAGGAACTGTCTAGTCAGTTCGGGTATAAGTCTATCATGCAAGTCCCTCGGATTGAGAAAATCACCCTGAACATGGGTGTGGGTGAAGCTCTGGCTGATAAAAAGATCCTGGATAATGCCGCTGCCGACATGGCTGCCATTTCCGGTCAAAAGCCATTGATCACCAAAGCTCGTAAATCCGTTGCTGGCTTCAAAATCCGTGAAGGCTACCCCATTGGTTGTAAAGTAACTCTGCGCGGCGAGCGTATGTGGGAGTTCCTGGAGCGTTTGATTTGTATCTCTATTCCCCGGATTCGTGACTTCCGTGGCCTGAACGCCAAGTCGTTCGATGGTCGTGGTAACTACTCCATGGGCGTGCGTGAGCAAATCATTTTTCCTGAAATCGATTATGACAAGGTAGATCGTGTGCGTGGTATGGATATTACCATTACCACCACTGCCCAGTCTGACGAAGAAGGTCGTGCTCTGCTGGCTGCCTTTAACTTCCCATTCCGTAAGTAAGGTGTAGGGTTATGGCAAAACAATCAATGAAAGCTCGCGAAGTCAAGCGCGCAAAGCTGGCTGATAAATTCTCGGCCAAGCGTCAAGCACTGAAAGACATCATCTCTAACGTGAACACTTCCGACGAAGCACGTTGGGATGCAGTGCTGAAACTGCAGCAATTGCCCCGTGACGCAAGTCCCTCTCGTCAGCGTAACCGCTGCAACATCACCGGTCGTCCGCACGGTTTCCTGCGGAAGTTCGGTTTGAGCCGCATCAAGGTGCGCGAACTGATGATGAAGGGTGAAATTCCAGGCCTGAAGAAGGCTTCTTGGTAAGCGAACACGGGAGTAATACACAATGAGCATGCAAGATCCGATCGCGGATATGCTGACCCGCATCCGCAACGGTCAGGCAGCCAACAAAGTTGCTGTCACCATGCCTTCTTCCAAAGTAAAAGTGGCTATCGCCCAGGTACTGAAAGAAGAAGGTTATATTGCTGACTTTAACGTCGTTGGTGAGACCAAGGCCGAACTGGAAGTGACTTTAAAGTACTTCGAAGGCGAAGCTGTGGTCGAACTGATCCAACGCGTCAGCCGCCCAGGTCTGCGCATCTATAAGAAGCGCGACGAACTGCCGAAAGTAATGGCAGGTATGGGTGTAGCTATCGTTTCCACGTCCCAAGGTGTGATGACCGACCGTGCCGCGCGTAAAGCGGGTATGGGCGGTGAGATCATCTGCTACGTTGCATAAGGAGTAGATATGTCTCGCATTGCTAAGGCACCTATCGAAATTCCTGCCGGCGTAGAAGTGACGTTGAACGGTCAGGAAATCACCGTCAAGGGTGGCAAGGGTACCTTAAACCGTACTATCAATGCTGCCGTTGAAATCAGCCAGAATGATAACGTGCTGACGTTTGCCCCGCGTGAAAACGCAGCAAACGCAACTGCCCAGGCCGGCACCGCCCGTTCCCTGGTCAACAACATGGTTATCGGTGTTACCGAAGGCTTCGAACGCAAGCTGCAGCTGGTTGGTGTTGGCTATCGTGCCCAGATTAAAGGCAATGCAATTGCACTGTCTCTGGGTTTCTCTCACCCGGTTGAGCATGCGCTTCCTGAAGGCGTGTCAGCTGAATGTCCGACCCAGACTGAGATTGTTCTCAAGTCCGCGGACAAACAGCAGATCGGTCAGGTCGCTGCCAATATTCGTGCGTACCGTAAGCCCGAGCCTTACAAAGGCAAAGGTGTTCGCTATTTCGGCGAACAGGTGCGCAGTAAAGAGGCTAAGAAGAAGTAAGGTAACACTATGGACAAGAAAGCAGCTCGTATCCGCCGTGCTACCAAAGCACGTAAAAAGATGCTGGAACTGGGTGCGACTCGCCTGGTGGTTCACCGTACTCCGCGCCACATCTATGCACAGGTTATTGCACCTAACAGCACCACTGTTCTGGCTTCCGCGTCTACCGTGGAAAAGTCAGTACGTGAGCAGGTGAAGTATACCGGTAACGTAGATGCCGCCACGGTAGTAGGTAAAGCCATCGCTGAGCGCGCTATTGAAAAAGGCGTAACAGTTGTCGCTTTTGACCGTTCCGGTTTCCAATATCACGGTCGCGTAGCCGCACTGGCTGCAGCTGCACGTGAAGCTGGTCTTCAGTTCTAAGGGTGGAGTCGAAAATGGCAAAAATCGAAGCTCAAGCCGGTGAACTGCAAGAAAAGCTCATTGCAGTAAACCGTGTTTCAAAAGTTGTAAAAGGTGGTCGTATCTTCTCCTTCACCGCTCTGACGGTAGTAGGCGACGGTAACGGTCGTATTGGTTTCGGTTACGGTAAAGCCCGTGAAGTTCCTGCCGCCATTCAAAAGGCGATGGAACAGGCTCGTCGTAACATGCGTACAGTTGGTCTGAACAACGGCACCTTGTTCCATCCGGTAAAAGGTCGTCACTCTGGTTCAAACGTATTCATGAAGCCTGCTTCTGACGGTACCGGTATCATTGCCGGTGGTGCAATGCGCGCCGTACTGGAAGTTGCCGGTGTACATAACGTACTGGCCAAAACTTACGGTTCCACTAACCCGAACAACGTAGTTCGCGCTACCATCGACGCTCTGGCTCAAATGAAGTCGCCCGAGCAAGTCGCTGCCAAGCGTGGTCTGCGCGTTGACGAAATACTGGGGTAATGCGCCAATGGCTAACAAGACTGTAAAAGTAACACAGACTCGCAGCTCCATCGGCCGTTTGCCTAAGCATAAGGCAACGCTGCGTGGCCTGGGTCTGCGTCGCATTGGTCACACCGTCGAGCTGGAAGATACAGCTTGTGTACGCGGTATGATCAACCAGGTTTACTACATGGTTAAGGTTGGGGAGTAATCGCATGCGTTTGAATACTCTGTCTCCGGCCGCCGGCTCCAAGCCCAGCGCCAAGCGCGTTGGTCGTGGTATCGGTTCCGGCCTGGGTAAAACCGGTGGCCGCGGCCACAAAGGTCAGAAATCCCGCTCTGGCGGAAAGGTTCGCAACGGTTTTGAAGGCGGTCAGATGCCTCTGAAACAGCGTCTGCCGAAGTTTGGTTTCACTTCCCGCAAGGGTCGTGTTACTACCGAAATTCGTCTGAGCGAACTGGCTAAAGTTGAAGGCAATGTGGTGGATCTGAACACCCTGAAGCAGGCTGGCTTGGTTACCAAGAATATCCAGTTTGCCAAAGTGGTTCTGTCTGGCACTATTGACCGTCAAGTAACTGTGGTTGGTCTGGGCGTCACCAAAGGTGCACGTGCAGCCATCGAAGCAGCCGGCGGTAAAATCGAGGAATAATAAGTACTATGGCCAAGAAACCAGGATTAGATGCTAAAAGCGCACAGGGTGGGCTGGGTGAACTGAAGAGTCGTTTACTTTTCGTTCTTATCGCGATCGTTGTATTTCGCGCCGGCTCCTATGTGCCTATTCCTGGAATTGACGCCGCCGTACTTGCCGACTTGTTCCAGCAACAGCAGGGCACCATCATTGAAATGTTCAACATGTTCAGTGGTGGTGCTCTGGAACGAGCGTCCATACTGGCGCTGGGGATAATGCCGTATATTTCTGCGTCCATTATCATCCAGTTGCTGACTGTGGTTCACCCCACCTTGGCTGAGCTCAAGAAGGAAGGTGAATCTGGCCGTCGAAAGATCAGTCAGTACACCCGGTATGGCACTCTGGTTCTCGGCACCATCCAGGCCATCGGTATCGCCACTGGTTTACCGAATATGATGCCAGGACTCGTGGTTAACGTGGGTCTTGGTTTCTATTTCACGGCAGTGGTGAGTCTGGTCACCGGTACCATGTTTTTGATGTGGTTGGGTGAGCAGGTAACCGAACGAGGCATTGGCAATGGTATCTCGTTGATTATCTTCACGGGTATTGTTGCTGGTCTGCCATCGGCCATTGGTGCCACGGCAGAGCAGGCGCGTCAGGGGGAATTGCACATATTGTTGCTGTTGCTGCTGGCCGTGATTGTGTTTGCGGTAACCTATTTCGTGGTATTTGTTGAGCGTGGCCAGCGCCGCATTGTGGTAAACTACGCCAAGCGTCAACAAGGCCGTCAGGTATTCGCAGCACAGAGTACACACCTGCCCTTGAAAGTGAACATGGCGGGGGTTATTCCGGCAATTTTCGCATCCAGCATTATCCTGTTCCCGGGTACCGTAGCCTCTTGGTTCGGCCAGGGGGAGGGGTGGTTTGCCAATATCCTGCAAGAGGTCTCACTGACTCTTCAGCCTGGTCAACCGCTGTACGTGATGCTGTATGCCGCTGCCATTATCTTCTTTTGTTTCTTCTATACCGCGTTGGTGTTCAACCCGCGTGAGACGGCAGATAACCTGAAGAAGAGTGGTGCTTTTGTTCCGGGCATACGTCCGGGCGAGCAGACAGCGCGCTATATCGATAAAGTGATGACTCGCCTGACTCTGGTCGGTGCCCTGTATATTACCTTTATCTGTTTAGTGCCACAGTTTTTGATGACAGCCTGGAACGTCCAGTTCTACTTTGGTGGTACCTCGCTGTTGATTATTGTGGTCGTCATCATGGACTTCATGGCTCAGGTGCAAACCCACATGATGTCCCATCAGTATGGCGATGTCCTGAAAAAAGCGAACCTGAAAGGCTACAACCGCTAAGGTTCGGTTATTTACGGAGTTAAGCAATGAAAGTTCGTGCTTCCGTTAAGGCAATCTGCCGTAACTGCAAGATCGTTAAGCGCCACGGCGTGGTACGTGTACTTTGCTCTGAGCCTAAGCATAAACAGCGCCAAGGCTAAAAAAGTTACGGTTTGACTTGTAAATTAAAGGCGAGCTGGCTAAAGTAGCCAGCCACCTTTGTTGGGTGTCTGTGTCATTACGTATCCTAGACGGGCTTTGTAATGGCTTTATATATTTTAATTTGTAGGAGTGCATAGTGGCCCGTATCGCTGGCATTAACATTCCTGACCATAAACATGCAGTTATCGCGTTAACTGAGATTTATGGCGTCGGCCGTACCCGCTCCAAAGCCATTTGTGCTGCAGCCGGTATCGCTGAGGATGTGAAAATAAAAGAATTGGATGAAGCTCAGGTAGAATCCCTGCGTGAGCAAGTGGCAAAATTCACCGTAGAAGGTGACCTGCGCCGCGAGATCTCCATGAACATCAAGCGTCTGATGGACCTGGGTTGTTACCGAGGTCTGCGTCATCGTCGCAGCCTACCCCTTCGTGGTCAGCGCACCAAGACCAATGCGCGTACGCGCAAGGGTCCTCGTAAACCGATCAAGAGATAACGGGAAGGTAGATCATGGCTAAAACTCCGGCTCGTAGTGCGCGTAAGCGCGTTAAAAAGCAGGTGAGCGACGGCATTGCCCACGTTCATGCATCTTTCAACAACACCATAGTAACTATTACTGACCGTCAGGGTAATGCTCTTTCCTGGGCAACTGCTGGTGGTTCAGGTTTCCGTGGTTCTCGTAAATCCACCCCGTTTGCTGCTCAGGTAGCTGCAGAACGTGCCGGTGAGATTGCCAAAGAATACGGCGTTAAGAACCTGGAAGTAATGGTGAAAGGTCCGGGTCCGGGCCGTGAGTCATCCATTCGGGCGTTGAATGCTGCGGGTTTCCGCATCACCAACATCACCGATGTGACTCCCATCCCGCACAACGGTTGTCGTCCTCCGAAGAAGCGTCGCGTATAACACTTCTTGTAGGATAGTTGGAGAAAGAACATGGCAAGATATCTGGGTCCCAAGCTCAAACTGAGCCGTCGCGAGGGCACTGACCTCTTCCTGAAGTCAGGCGTTCGCGCGATAGATTCAAAATGTAAAATTGATACTGCACCTGGTCAGCACGGCGCTCGTAAAGCCCGCCTGTCCGACTACGGTGTACAGCTGCGTGAAAAGCAGAAAGTTCGTCGTATCTATGGCGTACTGGAAAAGCAATTCCGCAACTACTATAAAGAAGCTGCTCGCCTGAAAGGCAATACCGGTGCGAACCTGTTGCAGCTGCTGGAAGGTCGTTTGGACAACGTTATTTACCGCATGGGTTTTGGTGCCACTCGCGCCGAGTCTCGTCAGCTGGTTAGCCACAAGGCGATTCTGGTAAACGGTAAAGTTGTCAACATTCCTTCCTTCCAAGTTTCTCCCGAGGATGTTATCAGCATTCGCGAGAAGGCCAAGAAGCAAGCCCGGATCAAAGCCGCTCTTGAGGTTTCCGGTCAACGTGAAAAGCCGACTTGGGTAGAAGTTGACGCTACCAACATGCAAGGCGTTTACAAGCGTCTGCCTGAGCGTAGCGACCTGTCTGCCGAAATTAACGAACAGCTGATCGTCGAGCTTTACTCCAAGTAAAGCTGGCTTCTATAGAGAGGACACAATGCAGGGTTCTGTAACAGATTTTCTTAAGCCGCGTCTGGTTGATATCGAACAGATCAGCCCGACTCATGCCAAAGTGACTCTCGAGCCGCTGGAGCGTGGCTTTGGTCATACATTGGGTAATACGCTACGTCGTATTCTGCTTTCTTCCATGCCCGGTTGTGCAATCACCGAAGTCGAATTAGACGGCGTATTGCATGAATACAGCAGCAAGGAAGGTGTTCAGGAGGATATCCTGGAAATCTTGCTTAATCTGAAAGAGATTGCTGTCAAGCTGGAAGGCAAGGACGAAGTCACCCTGTCGCTGACCAAAACTGGTGCAGGTCCCGTAACGGCAGGCGACATCACCCATGGTGATGACGTTGAGATCGTTAACCCAGAGCACATCATCTGTCATCTGACAGGGAATGATGCCGAAATCAGCATGCGTCTGAAAGTGCAGCGCGGTCGTGGCTATGTTCCTGCCTCTACCCGTGCACATACCGAAGACGACGAGCGTCCTATTGGTCGTTTGTTGCTGGATGCGGCTTACAGCCCCGTGGTTCGTATCGCCTACAATGTTGAGGCGGCCCGTGTTGAACAGCGTACCGATTTGGATAAGCTGGTTATCGACATGGAAACCAACGGCACTCTGGATCCCGAAGAAGCCATCCGCCGTGCAGCCACTATCATGGCTGAACAGCTGGAAGCCTTCGTCGATCTGCGTGACGTGAGCGAACCGGAAGAGAAAGAAGACAAGCCTGAGTTCGATCCTATCCTGCTGCGTCCTGTCGACGATCTGGAACTGACAGTTCGTTCTGCGAACTGTCTGAAGGCTGAAGCGATCCACTACATTGGTGATCTGGTACAGCGTACCGAGGTGGAGTTGTTGAAGACTCCCAACCTGGGTAAAAAATCTCTTACCGAGATTAAAGACGTGTTGGCGTCTCGTGGTTTGTCTCTGGGCATGCGCCTTGAGAACTGGCCGCCTGCCAGCATCGCTGATGAATAAACCGGGTCACGGGTTTTACAGATTTAGTTAGGAAGGATTAGGTCATGCGCCATCGTAAGAGTGGTCGTCAACTTAACCGGAACAGCAGCCACCGTCAGGCAATGTTCCGCAACATGGCTAGCTCCTTGGTTCGTCATGCAGTTATCAAGACGACTCTGCCCAAGGCAAAAGAGCTGCGTCGAGTGGTTGAGCCTCTGATCACATTGGCTAAAAGCGACACCGTCGCCAACCGTCGTTTGGCATTTGCCCGTACTCGCGACAGCGAAGTAGTTGGCATCTTGTTCAACGAACTGGGACCTCGCTACCAGGAGCGTCCGGGTGGTTACACCCGCATCCTGAAGTGTGGTTTCCGTGCTGGCGATAACGCACCTATGGCTTATATTGAGCTGGTAGGTCGTGATATCGAAGCAACAGAAGCAGCCGCTTCTGAAGAATAAAATCAAAAGCCGGGTTCGCCCGGCTTTTTCTTTTAATAATCCTCATCTGCCCCCTTCTTCTTTGCTATACCTTCTTCATCTGATCCTTTTTCTTTTAATAATCCTCATATGACCCCTTTTTCTTTGCTATACCTACCTCATTACTGATCTGGATCAAGCCGGAACAGCCCTTTTTGTATCACCATAATCTGTAAATAAAATGCAACTTTAAGGTTGGCCATATGTCTGTGTTGCGGATCCTTGTCTGCCTGTTATGGTTTGGTGCCGGCATCATCCAGGCCGCCGAACGCCCGATAGCCGAGCAACGGCTGTCGGACTGGTATCCAGGTGCAACCATCGACGCCATTGAGCAGCCCTTTGCCGGCTGGAGAATCGAGAACGCCGAAGAGGCGCCCCGCTATGCCTTTCTCAGCCGCCAGTTTGCCGATATACCCGCCTATTCAGGCAAGCCGGTAGAGATGCTGTTGGCCATGGACGAACAGGGCCGGCTGGATCACAGCCTGGTGATGGAACACCATGAGCCGATATTGCTGGTCGGTATTCCCGAAAAAAAACTCACTGCCTTTGTGCATCAGTATCAAGGCATCACCGCCTCAGAGCGTGTTCAAGTGGGCCTGTCACGCCGGGATGATATTCATTCGGTGGACGGGATCACCGGTGCCACCGTGACCGTGATGGTGATTAACCAGACGGTGATGCGCGCCTTGCGTGAGGCCCATCGGGCGCTGGCTGGAGGAGAAACCGTTATCGCCGGCGAGCAGCCGCCTGAGGCTGCCACTCTGGTACAGGCGTGGCAGCCTCGAAGCTGGACTGCGCTCGATGAACGGCAGTTGGTGCGCACGCTGAAACTGACGGAAGGCGAGGTAGAGCAAGCCTTTGCCGGCACCAAGGCCGCCTCGCGCAAGCCGATCGATGCTCCCGACGAAACCTTTATGACCTTGCATTTTGCATCGCTGCGGGTGGCCGAAGCGGGTATCAACTTGTTGGGCCAGCAGCAATACGATCGGCTGATGGATAGTCTGGCTCCCGATGACCAGCCGATACTGGTGGTGGCCAACAGCGACTATAGTTTTCGCGGCAACGGCTTTGTGCGTGGCGGTATTTTTGATCGGGTGCGGTTGTGGCAGGGGCCCGAAGAAATCGCCTTTCGTGATATGGATTATCAGCGCCTGGCCCCGTCCGACCTGAAGGCCGACGGCGTTCCTCGCTTTGGTGAGCTGGCCATCTTTATTGCCCGTGATAGCGCCCTGGATCTGACTCAACCCTGGCAGTTCGAGCTGATGGTACGCCGCCAGGTGGGCGCGCTCGACAGCGAGTTCGCCAGTTTCTATGCCGACTATGATCTGCCTGAGGCGTACCTGAACCTGCCGGCGCCGGTCGCGCCTGTGTCTGCCGGCCTGCCCATGGAAGAGGACACTCCGTTATGGGTCAGCTTGTGGCAAATGAAGCAGGTGCAGATCACCGTGCTGCTGACCGGCCTGGTGGTGCTGATGGTGATTCTGTTTATGCAGGATTGGCTGGTACGGCGCCCGACCCTGTTGCACCGGGTGCGTGTCGGCTATCTGTGCTTCACTCTGTTCTTTATTGGCTGGTATAGCCTGGCCCAGCTGTCGGTAGTTAACGTCTTTACCTTTTTGCACGCCCTGTTCAGTGACTTTCAGTGGTCATCGTTTTTGCTCGATCCCATGATGTTTATCTTGTGGAGTTTTGTGGCCTTGACGTTGCTGTTGTGGGGCAGGGGTATCTTTTGTGGCTGGCTCTGCCCCTTTGGCGCCCTGCAGGAGCTGGTTAACGAGATAGCGCGCAAGCTGAAAATCAGGCAGTTTACTGTGCCCTTTGCCATACATGAACGTTTGTGGGCTCTCAAATATCTGATCCTGCTGGGGCTGTTCGGCCTCTCGCTGCAGTCGCTTGCCCTGGCCGAGCAGGCGGCGGAAGTGGAACCGTTCAAGACCGCTATGACCCTGCGTTTCATGCGCGAGTGGGGCTATATCGCCTACGCCCTGAGCTGGGTGGTAATCTCGATATTTTTGCGCAAGGCCTATTGCCGCTATGTGTGCCCACTCGGGGCGGCGCTGGCAATACCTGCCCGGCTTCGACTGTTTGACTGGCTCAAACGACGCCATGAATGTGGCAACCCCTGCCAGCTCTGTGCCAAGGAATGCGAGGTGCAGGCCATTCACCCTGACGGTCGCATCAACGCCAACGAATGCCATTACTGTCTGGACTGCCAGGTCACCTATTTCAATGAACGTAAGTGCCCACCTTTGGTGATGAAGGCGAAGAACCGCCGTCGTCGCGAGCTGGAGCGGGAAGCGGCCCGTATCAAGATAACCAATGTGGAAACCACAAGGAGTGTCGAATGAGTAAGCATGATAATCATCAAGAGCCGAGTGAGCACGTCAAGCTGAGCCGACGCCTGTTTCTGGGGGGATCTTCCGCCCTGCTTGCCACGGCAGCCGCTGGTGGCGGCCTGAGCCTGGCGTCGTCACCGGCATTGGCGGCCGAGGGAGTCAATGTGGCGCCTGGTGAGCTGGATGAATATTACGGTTTCTGGAGTGGCGGTCATCAGGGAGAGGTGCGGGTACTGGGTGTTCCTTCGATGCGCGAGTTGATGCGTATTCCGGTGTTCAACGTGGACTCGGCCACCGGGTGGGGCATAACCAATGAAAGCAAGCGAGTACTGGGTGATAGTCACAAGTATCTGAACGGTGATTGCCACCACCCCCATATCTCCATGACCGACGGACACTACGATGGCAAGTATCTGTTTATCAACGATAAAGCCAACACTCGGGTGGCGCGCATTCGTCTCGATATCATGAAATGCGACAAGATGGTCACCATTCCCAACGTACAGGCCATTCATGGCCTGCGGCTGCAAAAGGTGCCCCATACCAAGTACGTATTCTGCAACGCCGAATACATCATTCCGCACCCCAATGACGGCAGCAACCTGAAGAATCTGGACGCGGCCGAGCAGTACACCATGTTTAACGCGGTGGACGCGGAAACCATGGAAGTGGCGTTCCAGGTGATGGTGGACGGCAACCTGGACAACACCGATGCCTGCTACACCGGTAAGTACGCGGCTTCTACCTGCTATAACTCGGAAGGTGCCACCACGCTGGGCGGTATGATGCGTGAAGAGCGCGACTGGGTGACGGTGTTCAATATTCCTCGCATCGAGGCGGCAATCAAGGCCGGCGACTTCACTACCCTTGGAGACTCCAAAGTACCGGTGCTGGATGGTCGCAAAGGCTCCAAACTAACCCGCTACGTGCCGGTGCCGAAGAACCCCCATGGGCTCAACACCTCGCCCGACGGCAAGTACTTTGTGGCCAACGGCAAGCTGTCGCCCACGGTGTCGATGATCGAAATCGACAAGCTGGACGATCTGTTCAACGACAAATTCGACGATCCCCGTGCGGTGATCGCCGCCGAACCCGAGCTTGGTTTGGGGCCGTTGCACACCACCTTTGACGGCCGTGGCAACGCCTACACCACTTTGTTTATCGACAGCCAGGTGGTGAAGTGGAACATGGCGGATGCGGTCAAGGCCTATCACGGCGAAGACGTGAACTACATTCGCCAGAAGCTGGATGTGCAGTACCAGCCCGGTCACAACCATGCGTCTCATACCGAAGCCCGGGATGCGGACGGTAAATGGCTGGTGGTATTGTGCAAGTTCTCCAAGGACCGTTTTCTGCCGGTGGGCCCGCTGCATGCGGAGAACGACCAGCTGGTGGATATTTCAGGCGAAGAGATGAAGCTGGTGCATGATGGCCCCACCTATGCCGAGCCCCACGACTGTATTCTGCTGCGTCGCGACGTGCTCAATCCCAAGAAGATCTGGGATCGCAACGACCCCTTCTTTGCCGAAACCGTGGCCATGGCCGAAAAGGACGGTGTGGCCCTGGAGCGAGACAACAAGGTAATTCGCGACGGTAACAAGGTACGGGTTTATATGACCTCGGTGGCGCCCACCTACGGTCTGACCGAGTTCACCGTGAAGCAGGGAGATGAAGTCACGGTAACCGTGACCAATCTGGACATGATTGAGGACGTGAGCCACGGCTTCTGCATGGTCAACCACGGTGTCAGCATGGAGATTAGCCCCCAGCAGACGGCATCGGTGACCTTTGTTGCCGACAAGCCCGGGGTGCACTGGTATTACTGCAACTGGTTCTGTCATGCCCTGCACATGGAAATGGTCGGACGCATGCTGGTCGAACCGGCATAAGGTGCGCCATGAACAAAGGATGGCTGCTCTCGTTGCTTTTATTGACCTGGTCGGCGGTGGCGGAGGTACGGCTGACACCGGCCTCCGTGGCCGGGCTGGCGAGTGTTGCGGCCGGCGAAACCGTGATTCTTGAGCCGGGTGTTTACCCGGCTTTACAGGTGACTCAAACACTGACACTGAAGGGAGAGGCCGGTGCCGTGATCGATGCCGGCGGTGAGGGTCACGGCCTTTATCTGGCTGCCCCCGATGTTCATGTGTCTGATCTGGCTATTCGTAACTGGGGGGCGGATCTGGGAGCGCTGGATGCAGGCATTTTTATTAGCGGCCAGGCCAGCGGTGCCGAAGTGGCTCGGGTACAACTGCAGGGCCCGGGGTTTGGCATCTGGGCCGAAAGTGCCCAGCGGCTGAATATTCATCACAACGATATTGAGGGGGACACTTCGCTTCGCTCCCAGGACCGGGGCAACGGCATTCACCTCTTCGACGTGGGCGACAGTCTGGTGGCCGGTAACCGAATTAGCCGGGTGCGCGATGGCATTTATATCAATTACAGTCACCACAACCGTCTGATCGGAAATCGCATGAGCGAGCTGCGCTACGGCATTCACTACATGTATTCCAACAACAACGACGTCACCGGCAACCATACCCGGCAGACCCGCACCGGCTATGCGCTGATGCAGTCCCGGCAATTAACGGTGGTGAATAATACCTCGGAGCAGGATGAGAACTACGGCATCCTGATGAATTACATCACCTATTCTCGCATCACGGGTAACCGGGTGAGCGAAATCAGGGCCAACAGTCGGCTGATCAACCCCAGGGGCGCCGAGGGCAAGGCGATGTTTGCCTACCAGGCGGTGGGGAATGAAATCAATGACAATTGGTTGGCCCACAGCGATCTGGGCCTGCACATGACCGCGGGCTCGGAGCAGAATCACATTTATGGCAATGCCCTGGTGGGCAATCGCACTCAGGTGCGCTACGTATCGAACCGCCCACAGGAGTGGTCCAGGGATGGCCGGGGCAACTACTGGAGCGATTATCTGGGCTGGGATCTGGATCAGAACGGGGTGGGGGATATTCCCCACGAGCCCAACGATGGTATGGATCGGGTCTTGTGGCAGTACCCGGCGGCGCGTTGGCTGCTGAACGCCCCTGTCGTCAGCTTGTTGCGCTGGATACAACAGCAGTTTCCGGTGTTTCGGGGGCCGGGAGTGACCGACTCCTACCCGCTGATGGCATTGCCGAACACCATGGCCGAGGAGAAGCGCGATGAGCATTATTCGCTTGCGGCAGGTCGTTAAGCATTTTGCCGAACGGGAAGTACTGAATAACATCTCGCTGGAGGTAAAGCCCGGTGAGGTCCTGGGGTTGCTGGGTCATAATGGCGCCGGCAAGACCACCACCATCAAGCTGATTCTCGGCCTGCTCAGGCCCGATGGCGGCGAGGTCAGGGTGATGGATCAGGATCCGGCGGGCCGTGACTTTCGCGAGCTGCGCCGGCACCTGGGCTTTTTGCAGGAAAACGTCAGTTTTTACGATCAGCTCAGCGGTGCCGAGGTGATCACCTATCTGGCCAAGCTTAAGGGCGTGTTTCCGGCTCAGGGCATGGCATTGCTGGAGCGGCTGGGGCTGGCCGAGGCCTCAGGGCGCCGGGTGAAGACCTATTCCAAGGGCATGCGTCAGCGACTGGGTCTGGCCCAGGCGCTGCTGGGGCAACCGAAAGTACTGTTGCTGGATGAACCCACGGTGGGACTGGATCCGGTGGCTACCCATCATTTTTATCAGCAAATCGACGAGCTTCGTCGCCAGGGCTGCGCCATTGTGCTGTGCTCCCATGTACTGGCCGGGGTGGAACCCTATCTGGATCGGGTCGCGGTGATGGGGCAGGGAAAGTTACTGGCGGTCGGCCACCTGGACGCCCTGCGCGCCGAGTCTCGTCTGCCGGTGACCCTTACACTGCAGGGCAGGGAGCTGCATCGGTCTTTGCCGGAGCGGTTTTGGCCATTGGTGACCGAGGCGAGTGAGCAGCAGCTGGTGCTGCAGACGGATGTCGCCGGACAACGAGTGCTGGCAGAAGTGATCTGCAGCCTGCCTGATATCGAGCAGTTTCAGTGGCAACAGCCCAATCTGCCCGAATTGTATCAACATATTTGCTATGGAGCCGCCGATGCGAACACTGCTGATTATTGCCCGTAAGGAATGGCTGGATGGCATTCGCAACCGTTGGGTGCTGGCCATTACCATAGTGCTGTGGGCCATGGCGGTGGGGCTGGCCTATTTTGGTGGTGTCACCTCCGGCCTGGTGGGCTTCACCTCCATTGAGTCCACCCTGGCGAGTCTGGCCAGTCTGGCGGTAGTCATACTGCCATTGATTGCCTTGATGCTGGGCCACGACGCCCTTATCGGCGAGGCCGAGCGGGGCACCCTGTTGCTGTTGATGACCTATCCGCTCAGTTCCGGCCAACTGCTGACCGGCAAGTTTGTCGGTCAGGCGCTGATGCTGGCGGTTGCCACCGGCCTGGGGTTTGGCAGCGCGGCCCTGACTCTGTTGTTGTTTACCCCGGATCTCGATGCAGCCCTGGTGGCACATTTGTTCGGCGCCCTTATTCTTTCGGCCATTTTACTCGGCTGGATTTTCCTGGCCATGGCCTATGTCCTCAGCGCCTGGGTCAGCGAAAAGGGCAAGGCCGCCGGTGCTTCGCTGCTGCTCTGGTTCTTTTTTGTGGTGGTGTTCGATCTGTTGATGTTGGGCTTGCTGGTGGGATTGCCGGAGCAGCTCGACTTCGCCTCGCTGCCATATCTGATGTTGCTGAACCCGGCGGATGTCTTCCGTATTTTCAATCTGGAACTGTTGTCGGATAGCGGCATTAAAACCGGTGTGATGGTGGCGAGCGGCGAGCTGGCTCTGAGTTCGACCGGGCTGCTGGCCTGTCTACTGGTATGGCTGACAGTACTGGTGGGGCTGGCCCGCTTTCTGTTTGAACGTTCACTGACAAGGATATAAGCATGCGTATGTACGGGCTTTTGTTGCTGGGTTTGCTGCTGGCTGGTTGTGGAGAGAGTGATGTGCAAACCCAGATCCGGCGGGCGGTGGCCATTGAGCAGGGAGATGAATGTCATTTGTGCGGCATGGTGATCAGCCGCTTTTCCGGCCCCAAGGGAGAAGCCTATGAGCAGGGCGTCGAGGAGGTTCGCAAGTTTTGCTCCACCCGGGATCTGTTGAACTGGGCGTTGGAGCCCGAGAACCGTCACGCCCGTCAGGAAATGTGGGTGCATGACATGAGCGAGGTGCCCTGGGACAAGCCCGATGATGAACACTTTATCAATGCCGAAACCGCCTGGTATGTCGTGGGCTCGAGCCAGACCGGTGCCATGGGGCCAACGGCCGCCACTTTTAGCGACCAGGCGGTGGCCGATGCTTTTGCCAGTGAGTATGGCGGCGAGGTACTGACCTTTGATCAGCTGACTCTGGGCAAACTCAATCAAAATAACCACGGTACGCACTAATATTGTGGGTAAAGCTGTGGTTAAGTTGTGCTTTTGCTGGGTGTTTAGGCTGTTGGTCACCAAGGGCCTGTTTTTGTCAAAAAAGCCCTTGCGCAAAATCAGCGGTTCCCTATAATGCGCATCCACTGACACGGGGCAACCGGCCTACGGTCACAAGGGTTTGAGAGACAGAAAATTAAGTCGCTTTAAACGCTTGACGAACAAAACGGAATGCGTAGAATACGCATCCCTGACCTGGACAAGGTCAGCGCTCTTTAACAATATATCAAGCAAACTGTGTGGGCACTCGCAGGTAGTTGGGAAACAAAAAATATTGTTTTTCAATGTCTTGTCGAAGTGCACTAGAAATAGCAAAACTTCAG